>QCMX01000006.1 GCA_003213455.1 SAR86 cluster bacterium AG-422-P06
AAAGAAGGTGGCCATATCAAGATCCCAAAAACCCTAGACTTATTAAACCCAATTATTTCTGTAGTGCCAATGCAGCTAATCGCCTACTACACTGCTCTACTAAAAGGCACTGATGTAGATAAGCCTCGTAACCTGGCGAAAAGTGTGACTGTTGAATGAGATATTTAGCACTTCTCCCCCTTTTGTTCTTATTGATTGCTTGCGGTCCCTCACAAGAAGAAAAACAAAATATAGCAATAATTACATGCAATGTAATGGGCGAATCTAGAAATATGGACGCTTCTATGAGAATAAAAGAGATGAATTATGCAAGAGAAAAAATAAACGCAGACCCGTATTTATATGGAGACGACAAGATTAAAGAATCTTTTAAATATGATTTGTGCGTAAATCTTGTTTTGGATGATCCTGAGTATGAAAAAATCCTCTCCTCTTTAAAAAAAGAAGAAAGGATTGCATTTAATAAAAGAGAAAATGAAAGATTAGAACAAGAAAGAAAAATAAGAGAGGAAAAAATAATAAGAGAGCGAAAAGAGAAGGAGGCAGAAGATCTTAAAAAACAACAAGAAGAAGAAGCAAGACGAATTCCTAAAAAAGAATGGAGAGCAGCAATACTAAAAAATTTAGAACCTCAAGAAATATCTTATATATATGCTTATGTTAGCGATATTGGTACGAATGTACGAATAGATATTGGCGCTTCTTGCCAGCCAGGATTGTTAACAAAACTATATGTTAAATTTAAAACCACAATACCAGATTTAGTGTTTCACAATGCTACTGGCTCCTGTCTTGATAACTCAGTTTTCTTCTACCAAAGTTATTCTACTTATCTAAGCTACAGAGATTATGAAGAAGTTAATGATCAAATAGACCTGCTCCCAACAAATAGAAAAGATAAAAAACATGAGATAAAAAACCTTAAAGACCTTATTGTTCTAGACGCAAATGTGGAGATTTATGGGGTTTGGGATCCAGAAAACAAAGAAATTGACCCAAGAAAATTTCCACCACTTAAGAAAAGGGAAATATTAGAAGAGCCAATTTCTATAAAAGCAGAATTTTCAGATAATTACACAGATTGGAGATAAAAGCAGTTCTATTGATACAACAATTAATGTTGCTACGGATACTCGGTTACAGTGGAATAGTTTGGAACAGAGAATTAAATGAGTAAAAAAATAAATTTTGATAGAAAAGCACTCTTTTGGACATTAATAGGCTTTAACCTTGGATGGATATTTATGCTTATTATGGTTGGGTAGTTTTTAAGGAGAAAAAATGACAAATATTAGTGTATATGTAGTAGTAAATTTAACCATAAATGACGCGGATGAATATAGAGTTTATGAAAAAGGTTTTTTCCCACTTTTAAAAAAACATAATGGAACATTTATTACATTTGATGATTCCCCAGAAGTGCTTGAAGGACCAAAACCATTGCCTGGAAGGGCAATTATATTTTCTTTTCCAAGTGAAGAAGATGCGAACAATTGGTGGAATGATGTGGATTATCAAGAATTAAGCAAACACAGAAGGGCCGGAACAAATGCAACCATTCAACTTATTAAAGGACTTCCTCCGAGAGAATAAGCTTGATATAAAGAAATTTAAACTCATGCCATAATCCAATAATGGAAATAAATTGGGTAGCAGTTGGTTGGATTATTGACATGATCTTAAATGGGGTTGTCTGGCTTATCATTGCTGTACTTTCTCTACTATTAATTGATGCGTCCGAAAAATGGACAAGAAAAGCTATTAAATTAATGGATAAAACTGATAAATGGATAAGAAAACTTACAGAATACTCATTTGATTGGGTAGAAAAGAAAAATCTTCAGATACCGGCTAGCATTATATTGTTAATTATCTTTGGCATCCTTTCTCAGCTAGAGATAATACCTAAACTAATAACTTAATCAGCGCCAAACAAATAATTGGCTAAGCGAAAAGGACCATGCCCAAAGTAAGGCCAAGGGAAAAACCCATTAACATATAAAACAGGTCCCTCCAGTCTCTCTTTTTAAATTTAAACATCTTACAAGCCCTCCGGTTTTTGATTAAGAATATCTTTTAGTAATGCGCTCTTTTCAGACCTTTCAAAAGCCTCATCTATTGCAGCAAATCTTTCTTGATTTAATTTACGGTAATTGGGGTGAGTGAAAATGTAGAGCTCCCCATTGCTAATTGCTTCTACCACTCTTTTCCCAACAATTGAAACATCGATGCCCTCTTTTACCAGCTGCTTCATTTGGTTTAAAAAACTTTGTTCATTTTCAGCACCGTATGTATCTGATTTAAATTTATCAGGCCTATTTCTTTCAGAGTCGTATATGCGGGTTTTCACAAAAGCAGGACACAATACAGATATACCAATAGAGTGTTTTTTTAATTCCGGAGCCCAGCTTTCAGACAAAGCAACAACTGCAGCTTTGCTTGCAGTATAAGCTCCACTATATGGAACACCACCCAGGCCTGCCATCGAAGCAACATTTAAAATCCAGCCACCTTCACCGTGCTCTTTAATTAGAGGTGTAAAGGTTTTTGCACCATAAAAAACACCCATCAAATTAACCTCTAACGCCCATTGCCAGCCTTCTGTTTCTTGTTTTTCAAGTGGCCCTGAGTCACCACCAACACCAGCGTTATTTACAACCATGTGCACCTTGCCAAATTTATCTTTTGCTTGTTTAGCAACGGATTTCCATTGCACTTCATCAGCCACATCCAACAAAGCACCTAATACTGGAATTCCTAATGATTCTAATTCTGCAACTGATTTAAGCAGGCTCTGCTCATCAATATCAGCTAGGACTATATTCATCTTTTGCTCACCCAGTGCCTTTGCAATAGAAAGACCAATTCCCTCAGCTCCACCACTAATTACTGCAGTTCGCCCTTCAAATTTAAACATGATAAATGTGACTCCTTTTTAAGTATGAAAGTATTTTATTATAGAAAATCCGTTAATCTATTTAATAAGGAAGAAAATGAAAAATATTTTAATTGCTCTCTTGACGTTTCTCGCGGCTTTAGCAAAAGCAGATGATCAGCGCGGAGTTATTGATGCATTAATAGACGGCCTTCATCAAGACGCACACGAAGCAAACTTTCAAACCTACTTTGACCGCTATAGCATTGATGCCATCTTTTTAGGTACAGACAAAACTGAGCGCTGGACCATAGAGGAGTTTAAGGCCTACGCTAAACCAGCATTTGCTGATGGCCATGGCTGGACTTATACGGTAGTGGAGCGCAATTGGGAAGGCAGCGGCAAGACACGCTGGTTCGATGAAATCTTATTTAATGAAAAACTAGGGCATTGCAGAGGGACTGGTGTTGTTGAGCTAGTTGAGGGCGATTGGAAAATAGCCCACTACGCTCTAACCATGTTGGTGCCAAACGAGATAGCTGCAGATGTTGGTTCACAGACTCAAAAAGCTGACAAGCTTTGACCAAACATTTTCAATACGTCCAAATATAAGACATACTAAAACATAGGGTGGGATTATTTTTTAAAATATGACCAATACAAAAGCATTCTTTATCTTATTCAGGGCATTTTTTTTAACACAATGTGAGCTCTTCAAAAAAAATGAAACGGTTTGGTCTGTAATCTATGGAATTGCAGGCTTTTTAATAATAGGCATTAAAAACTACATGCTTTATTTAGCAATTTTCATATTAATAGAGCGAAGCATAAACTTTTTTCTATTGAGGAGAGACATAAGAAATCATGCAAAGTGAAATTGCAGGCTTAGCCTTTGTGACCTTCTTTGTTCTATTAATTCTTTTTATTATTTTTGCCTCGAAAAATAAAAAACTGATGAACCAAGCAAAAGAGAACATTAAAAAACAAGATTTAGTAGCCAAACATTATCCTGCAATTAATGTGGCTCTTCGTTTTGGTTTTATTGGACCAATAATATCTGGCAATCAGCTTGCACTTCAGGCTTATGGCAAGACAGGCGGTTCGGTGGTTGTAGGTTTAGCCTTGCTTGCTATAGCGTTTACGTATAAGGCTTCATTATTTCTTGAAAAGAAGGCGAAGCTGAGAGAAGCAGAAGGTGATGGGGGTTTTAAAGTGAGAGTAAAGCTTATAAAAAAACACTGTCCAACAGACTATAATGCATACACGATTATTGCCTGTTTTGGGGGTTCATTTTTAGGTGTCTATTTATCTGGTTTTGGCATAAACCAGGCAATTACATTTGGATCTCTTATTTTTATTTTGTTTACGCCGTTAGATCACTGGGTGCATCACAAGTTTTTTGAAAAAGCTAAACAAAGAGCAAGCACTAACTAATTAGCGCTATTATTAACCAAGTGAAGACCAAAATCTTAAAAATTTACTCTCTCATAATAATGCTCCTGACAGCCACTTATTACTGGGACAATATTTTTATTTTTACACCTCTAAGGAATTTAGTTTTTCTTCTTCTAACTATGCCCGTTATCTATGACTTAATTAAAGACCTCTTTGGTAAAAATAAATCACCCCCTAATAAAGGCATTAAAATTTATGCCCTAACCCTTATAAGTTTTTATATGCTTGATTGGCTGGTCTCTATGATCGAAACCCAGGTAAACGATGATCCATCAGACTTTTTTGGTTATGCAATAGGATATTTTGCATTATTGATTCTTGCCCCAATTATGTATAGTTTTGCGAAAGATATTTTTGGCCAAAGCAAAATTCCGAGAAATATTTTTATTGTTGTTATTTTGTTTATTGGCATATTAATTTTTGCGGTCTAAGTGAATAATAGGTAAAGCTTTATGACACCACTTCTAACTAAATTAAGAAAAATAACAGGCTGGACGCTTATTATTGTTTCTACAATTTTAATGTTTATCAGTATCTTTATAGCTACTACTGGTGAGCTTTTAAAAGGTGGCGGTATTTACGTGGCCAGTCAATTAACTTGGTATCCTGGTCTTGCCTTGTTGGGGCCAGAGATAATTCAAAAAAGCAAAGACATATGGAACAATTTCACACAAAGAGTAAAAAGTTTTTTTAAATGAACAAATTTAGGAACCTCATAGTATTAGGACCATTAATTTATCTTGTCCATCACTTTGAAGAACACATTATTTTTAATTTTAGAGAATGGCGCCTAAATTATTTCGCTGACAATAACTCACTTTCAACAGAAGAAGTTTTAATTAGGCTGGCAGTTGTCTTGCTATTAGCTATATACATTTATTTAATAAAACAGAATAAAGCAAGCGCACACATAGTGTTGTTCTTTTTAATGACTACGCAAGTTGTTAATGCTTGCTTCCATGTTTTCTTTAGTTTTTACTTTCAAGACTTTAGCCCAGGTGCAATTACAGGAGTTTTGCTCTACCTGCCAGTCAATTATTTAATATTTAAAGCAGCTCTAAGGGAGGGCTATTTAAATGGTATGAGGGAAGTGGTTGGTTTGTTTCTTATTGGGGCCACAACCTTTGCTTTATTTGAAATGATCGGACCAACAGTTATGCAGGGTGCGGTTTTATTGTCAGTGGTTTACTACTTTGCTGTTAGCTCATATGATAAAAAACAAACGAACAAAATATGAATTGGCGACTTATAGTACTCTTTGCTCTGGCTTTAAACATCTCAAGCTCTGAGAAAAACTATGTCTTTGGTTGGACGCAGCTTGATAATCCAGAACTTCATGTCCCAAGAGGTGGCACATCCTCGGGTCCAGCCGTTGATTTAGATCAAACACCGAACCCTGTGTGGTTAGAACTGCAGAACCCAAAACTTTCTAAGTTTGAAAAAGACAGGCTAGCAATATTAGCCATGCAGGGAGAATATAAAGTGAACTTTGACTTCATGGAGACTATGGGTTTTGTTGAAGGGTATGTTCCAGAAAAACCCTACCAGTCTTGGGGCACAGAATATGTTTTCGCCTTGGCAAATGAAAAGGACTTTATTAGCCTGCAACACATCATGGTGATGTTTTTTACCCAGGCAGATGGCACAACTGCTGGCCCTATGGTTGTTAAGCACTGGAGACAAGATTGGCAATATCAGGACAAAGTTATCAGCAACTATATTGGTAACAACACCTGGCAAGCAAACAAACAAGCATGGAACCAAAGAAAAGGGACCTGGTCCCAAGCAGTTTACCAAGTTGATGACTCGCCGAGATATGAGGGTTATGGTGAGTGGAAACACTCGAACACCTCATCTGCCTGGACAAGCAATGAAACAAATAGGCCCCTACCTAGAAGAGAAGCAACAGCAAGAAACGATTATGACATTCTTGTTGGCACAAACATTCAAACCATCACCCCACAAGGCTGGGTGCACGAACAAAATAACAGCAAAACAAGATTAGATGGCTCTGTGATTGCAAAAGAAATTGGCTTAGCCAGATATCAAAGAATTGAAAATTTTGATTGGTCAGCTGGAAAATTATATTGGGATAACACTGAGAATTTTTGGCGAGAGGTGAGAAACCTATGGACTGAAAAGCTAGATGAATCAAAAACCATCGTAGTTAATCCGCAAATTTCCAATATTCCTCTTTATGCAAGAATGTTTGGTTTAGCTGATCAGTTTGCTAAAGATAACAAAGACCTAGCAAAAGAAATTACAGCTGTTATCGAACAACACATAGATGAATAGTGTGTTTGCTTTGTTGTGCTACAATATAAACATGTGTGATTGTTGTAAATGCTGCGAGTGCTCTTGCTGCTCATAGCTTAAATTTTAATACCTTAAAAATTGCTCGACATTAATATGCGTACTGTTCTTATCGAAAAAAAATGATTAAAACACAAGAAACAACAGATAAATTAGCGGGATCTTTGTCGCTAGTATGTGCATTGCATTGTTTGTTCATGCCCTCTTTTTTAATCTTAACTTCCGGTTTTCTGTCGTATTCAATTGACAATGAGTTTCTGCATTTTGTGATTTTATTATTTGCTGTTCCAATAAGTATTTATGCATTAGTACAGGGGTTTAGAAATCATAAAGAACTGTTCATATTTATTATAGGTTTGTGCGGTCTATCTGTGCTGGTTGTTGCTTATTGGTTGGGAGAAGCAGCATTAGGCGAGACCTTAGAAAAAACTCTTACTGTAGCCGGGTCTATGTTGGTCATTTTTGCTCACTATAGAAACCATCGGGCATGTAAAGCGCTTGAGTGTGATTCGTGCCACGATTGACCAGAGCATGAGCCTAAGAAGCCTACACAAATATATTAGCCTTATTGTTTCACTACAACTTTTGTTGTGGACTGTATCCGGAATCTACTTCTCGTTTAATAAAATTGAAAATGTAAGAGGAGAGCAATACTACAAAGTTGAAAAAGCGCCAGTAATTGTTAAACCAGCTGTTCAAGAGAAACTATCCCAAGAAAGTATTTTTGCAATCATCACCGAACAAACCATTCTTAAACCAATAACAATTGAGCTAGTAGAAGAGCCAAAAAAAGGGTCAGAATATCGAGGCAGAGACCTGCCACTTTATAAAGTCTTGGCTAAAAACACAGATGGAGAAGAATTAAATATTTATCAAAACCCTTATTCAGGAGAAATTGTTGCTATAAGGTCACAACAATGGAGGATTTGGGACCTAATGTGGGGGCTTCATATTATGGATTGGTTCGAAAGAGACAATATCAACAATATCTTATTAAAAGTATTTTCTTTTATTGCACTTTTTACAGCAATAACAGGGATTGTGTTATTTTTTAAACCAAAATAAAAAGTTTTTTAAAACCACTTTTTAATAAGATCCACGTATCTGTTTTTCAGAGCTCAAAATAGAGTAAAATGTTTATTAATAGGGGAGATATGAAATTAAATAAAACTTTAATCGTATTAATTATAATTCTGGCACTCAATGTTATTTACTTCACAGGAGCATATAAGTTTTTACAAAAAGATGTATCTCTCAACATTGTGGATCACACACTCGAAGAAACGACTAGCAAAGTAAATGATGTTCCACCAAACCCAAACAAAAACCCTTATTTCGGCGACCTACATGTGCATACGAGATACTCTTTTGATGCCTATGTTTTTGGCGTAACTGCTACCCCATACGATGCCTATAGATATGCCAAGGGTGAAATGATCAAACATCCTTTGGGTTATGAAATGCAGATGAAAGAGCCTTTAGATTTTTATGCCGTTACCGATCACGCAATTTTTATGGGTATGATTCAAGAATACGGGGACCCAAATTCCAAACAAGCTAATACCGAATGGGCGAAACCATTTGAAAATATAAACAGAGAAGAGAATCGTACGGTTGAGTCTATGTCAGAGAGGTTAAATCTTTTTAGCTTGATGGCAGCTGATGGTTATTTAGACAGAGCATACCCTCTTTGGCATCCAAAAATATGGCAAGCTATTCTTACTAAAAATAGATCTGTTGGTTCCCAAGCATTTGATTACCAAGTTCACAAGTCAGCTTGGGCAGATATTGCTAAAGCAGCTGAAGAACACAATGATCCTGGCAAATTTACAACCTTCATTGGCTATGAATATACTTCTGGTACAGATGTTGAGGGTGGAAATTTGCATAGAAATGTAATTTTTGAATCTTCTAAAGCACCGGAAAGACCCTTTTCAAGAGAAGACTCTTTAAACCCTATGGATTTATGGGCCTGGATGGACAAATTAAGAGCAAAAGGTCTGGACTCTATAGCAATTCCTCACAACAGCAATGGATCCAACGGAGAAATGTTTGAGGTCGAGACCTACTATGGGACACCGATTGATTTAGCATATTCTGAAAGACGTATGCGCAATGAGCCTATTGTTGAAATGACCCAAGTAAAAGGTACTTCAGATACTCACCCACTACTTTCACCAGACGACGAATGGGCTGACTTTGAAATTATGGATGGCAGAGTAGGAGCAAGACCTCCAACCTATAGCTATCATCACGGGGGTTATGTTAGAGATGCATATCTACGAGGGCTAATGTTGGAGTGGAAAGGCCAAGGGAATCCATATAAATTTGGTTTGATTGGTTCTACTGACACACACGTAGGTGCAGGAGCATACGATGAGGATAATTATTGGTCCAAGGTTGGGGTTATAGATGGCACCTCACTGGGTAGAGGCAGCACATCTTTAACAGAAGAAAGGGTTGAACAATTATTAGAATATGCAGAATACTACAATCAGCCTACGCCTTTCGAAGAAGTTGATGGTAAAAATTATGCTATAGGTTTTAAACAGTGGGGCGCTTCAGGCCTGGCAGCAGTTTGGGCAGAAGAAAATACTAGAGAATCAATCTTTTCAGCAATGAGAAGAAAAGAAGCATTTGCGACTACAGGGCCTAAAATCACAGTGCGGTTTTTTTCTGGCTACGATTTAAGCTCAATAGATCTTAACTCTGAAGCCTTGGTTGATGAGGCTTACAAAAAAGGTGTGCCAATGGGGGCAGACTTATTTGCTGATGGCGATAAAGTGCCAGAGTTTATAGTTTGGGCACAAAAAGATAAATACTCAGCATCATTACAAAGAGTCCAGATTATTAAAGGATCAATAGAGAGTGGCAACGCAAGACCAAGCGAGAAAGTGTTTGATGTTGTCTGTTCTGATGGTTTAGAAGTTGATCCAACCACCCATCGTTGTCCTGATAATGGAGCGAGAGTAAACATAGATGATTGCTCTATCACTAACAATGTTGGCGCTACTGAGCTCAAGAAAACCTGGAAGGACCCAGAATTTAACCCAGAAGACAAAGCTTTCTATTACGTCAGAGTGCTTGAGAACCCAACTTGTAGGTGGTCAACATGGGATGCTATAAAAGCTGGTGAAAAACCAAGATCCGACTTACATAAAACGATACAAGAACGGGCCTGGTCGTCGCCAATTTGGTATGTACCAGTACCTCAAGATATAGATATATTCGCTCTATGAGTTTAAAACCATACTCAAGAATACTTGTATTCTTTTTGTTAGGTTTTGTTATCTATTTCCTAGATATCTCCATGAACTACGATGAAGAGTCTAAAGATATTTATGTGTCAGATCAGGAATTAGATGGTCTTTTTGCTGCCTGGAATTCACGTGTAGGCAGACCACCCAACGAACAGGAAATTTATAACATTGTTAATGACTACATTGAGGAAGAGATTCTTTACCGAGAAGCACTAAGATTGGGTCTAGACCAAAACGATAGGATTATTAAAAGAAGATTAGCTCAAAAAATCTCTTTTCTTAAACAAGAGTCAAATCGAGAAGCGCCAAAAACCAACCAACTGCTTGCTTTCTATGAAACAAATAAAAATAAATATTTTGTGCCAACCACTTATTCGTTTACACACTACTATTTTGCACAATCATTAGATGCCAAACCTAAAGCCTTAGTTGCTTTAAAAAACCTAAAAAACCAGGAGGCCAAAATAGAGGCTGAGCCTTTTGTTCTTGGTAAAAATTTTAATGAATATAGTTTGGGTGAAATTGAACAGGCTTTTGGTGCTAGTTTTCTACGCGCGTTTGAAGACCCAAGTCTAAATGAATGGATTGGCCCCTTCTCATCTAGTTATGGTGAACATTTGCTCTATATCAATAATAAAAAAGCAGGCTATTTGCCTGAATTTGATGCTATTGAAGTTCTTATAAGACAAGATTTTGCAATACAAGAACAAGAACAAAGACTGTCTGATTATATAGATAGTGTAAAAGCAGAATATAAAGTAATTATTAATCCTAACTATCAACTTTAATGATTAAGAAAGCCCTCTTTTCTGCACTACTTTTCGTTACTGCTTATATGCTTCAAGCACACGAATTTAATCCTGCTCATTTGGTAGTCAAAGAGATTAAGGCAAATTCTTATGAAGCAGAATGGATGTACCCTGTCAAAAACATAGGGGCCAGAGGTGAGGTTTATTTTCCAGACAGTTGTAAACGAGAAACAAAACAAATTGAAAAAAAAGGCAAATATCTGGTTGAAAGTATTGGGCTAATTTGTGACAGCACACTTAAGGGCAAATCTGTAGAGGTGGTAAATTTAAGTGTACTAACTGATGCGCTTATCACTTTTGTAGAGCTTGATGGCACAACCTTTGAGGGGATAATGAATGCGAAATCCCCAGCCATAGAAATCCCATTGGAAAAACAAATTTACCCAACAGCCTACTTTAATCTTGGAATCGACCATCTGCTTGAGGGCAATGATCATATTTTATTTATCTTTGGGCTATTGTTTTTAGTGTCTAATTTGATAACTGCTGTAAAAACTATCACTGCTTTTACAGTAGCACACTCTATTACCTTGGGTTTGTCTGTATTCAGCGTAATTTCTATTCCCCAAGCAACGGTAGAAGCTCTCATAGCTTTAACAATTGTTTATCTTGCCTATGAAGTTAGTGAAAAGAAAAAATATATAAACACTCCTTGGTTAATAGCTTTTGGTTTTGGTTTGCTTCATGGCCTTGGTTTTGCCAATGTTTTGGGCGGTATAGGTATAGCAAATGATCAGCTAGTTATGTCCTTGCTCTTCTTTAATATAGGTATTGAAGCCGGACAATTATTGCTCATACCACTATTTTCTTTACTAATCTGGGCGTCCTTTAAAATTAAACAAAACAATAGATTCTCAACGGTATCAAGTTACTTTTTGGGCGGCATAGGCTTCTATTGGTTTATTGAAAGAATGGCAGGTATTATTTATTAATTGAGATGACCCATAAAAAAATTAACTTTAAGGACAAATATTCCAAGTTTAGTGAACATTGGGAGCCTAAAGTCATCGCAAAGCTCAACGACTATGAATTCAAGCTGGTGAAAATCAAAAACGATTTTATTTGGCATCATCATGAGGAAACTGACGAGGCCTTTATTGTTATAGAAGGGTCAATGAGTATTGAATTTGAGACTGAGACAATAACATTGCAACAAGGCGAGATGATAGTTGTACCTAAAGGCACTAAACACAGGCCTTTTGCGGAGGAAGAAGCAAAAATTATGATTATTGAGCCTAAAAATGTTCGTAACACTGGTGATGCTTTAGATGAGCTAACTGCACCAAACGATGAGTGGATCTAAAATTGAATTTAAAAGAGGCTCTTGCTAATCTAGAGTCTAAATATAAAAAATTATGGAAATATATATAGTACTTGCTCTTCTTCTAACACTGTTTCAGTCATGGTTAATTCCTATGACGATAAATATTAAAAATTTCTCATGGATGCTTACAGCCAGAGATAGCACACCAACTCAATCAGTGCTGTTAAAGCGAGCTCACAGAGCTTCTGCTAACCTGCATGAGAGCTTGGCTGCATTCTTGGCTTTAGTTTTAGCAGCTATGCACCTTGAAGTCGATGTTTCTACATACGCCTGCTGGTGGTTAATATTGCGAGTTGTGCATGGTGCTTCATATTTAATGGCAATTCCTTTTATAAGAACCATTGCGTTTATTGGTTCCATTGTTTGCATGATAATGATGGCTTTAGCTTTAATATAAGATGTTCAAAATTTTAATAAAAATACTCATTATTTTTGCTCTAATTGGCTGTTCAGCCTTGCAGCAATCAGCACCAAAAGGCGAATACAGATACGTGCCAATAACAGATAGATTAAAGAGTTTATCTGAGGACGATTTTGCTTCAAGACTTAGAAGTGCTTCTCTGGTGTGTGAAAATGAAATGTTGACAGTTTATGTGCCATCAAGAGCCCTAGATGAAGCAGGCTGGGAAGCAGGCCAAAATGAAAGACGCAGATACTTCAAAAACTGCATGGAGCTAAAGGGTTTTGAGAGAAAGTTCTTCTCTGCCCAAGCTATCAAAAGAGAAAAAACCAAAGAAAAGCGTGATTTTAAAGATGAAGACTATATAGAAAAGCCTAGGTTCTATTAATCCAAATACCAAGAAGATACTGACCCGCCCTTCTCTTGATAAAAAAACCAATGTTTGCTTGATTTTGACTTTTGTTTTTCATCGCAGCGCACTCTGGCACAAACAACAGTGACATTATTAATTTGTTTACTCTCTGTTCTATACGAGTAGTCCTTATAGGACTGAGAAAGATGCTTCGATATATGTTGGTTTATAAAGCTTTTGCTAAGAATATCTGAAACACTTGATAGTTCAGATTTTTTCCTCAAACCAAACTGAAACTTTAAATAATTAAACCAAAACATTGCTTTAAATTAATGTGTATAAACCGAACACATATAATATTAGCGTAATTTGGTTTTTTATGTAAACAATTAACACATAAAAAATTTTGATTTTGGGCTAAATTAGGTTAGTTTAGGCCTATAAGAGAGAGGGTGTTATGAAAAATTTAACTACATATTTACTATTGTTGCTTGTGACAAGCATAAGTTTTGGTTTGGTTGCGCAAGAATCTGAAGATGCTGAAGCAGATATTGATTATATAGAAGAAGTAGTTACTGCTACTTCAAGGGAAACTACAATACTTGAGGTTCCATACAATATATCAACGTTATCTGGTGATGAAATTAACGCTAGAACTATTCTTGATGAAGGAGAGTTGTTAAGAAATTTTGCAGGTATTTCAACCATAGATAGGGGTTATAGAAATGCTGGCACTACTAGTAATGTCAGAATAAGAGGTCTAAACGTAGATTCTTCTTTACTTCAAGACTACCCAGTAAGTGCTGCTGCGTCTGTCTCAACCTACATTGATAAAACACCAGTTTTTGCAAATTTTTTATTAAGAGACCTAGATAGAGTTGAGGTTCTTAGGGGCCCACAAGGCACACTTTATGGTTCAGGAGCGCTCGGCGGAACTATCAGGTATATTACTAATGATCCTGTATTAGGTCTGTCAGATGGCGGAGTTACTTACACTGCCTCAAGTGTAGACGGTTCTGATGGTATTGGTAATGCTGTTGATGTTACATATAACCTCCCAGTTGGCGATAGAATGGCTTATAGATTGGTCCTTTCTCATCTTGATTATCCAGGAATTACAGATTACGTAAATATTTATGAAACAGCTGATGTGCCAGATATTGGTGGTGCTGGTGCTAATTTAGGTATACCAGTAATAGGTGATTATGGTTTTCCTGCATTTTTTACTGCGCCTCCAGTTATTGGAAGAGCAAACGATGCTGACACAGTGGGTGTCGAGTTTATGAGACATAAATTCTACATTGATGTTAACGACAAAATGGATGTCATGTTTATGGCTGTCAATCAAGAAGACGATATTGGTGGCAGAAGACAAGCATCAACAGGCACAAAGTATGTTTTAAATTCGAACTGCACATCATTGGCGGCAGCTAATTGTTACGATGAATCTGTTTATGGTAAGTATGAAAATGGCGCTTTAATGTTGGAGCCTTCTTCAAGAGAAGTTTCAATGGAGTCTGTTGAGCTAACATACGACTTTCCATTCCATGATCTAGAAATAACTGCATCGCAATACGATAGATCTGGTGAAAGCATAACCGATAACACAGGTTTCTTTGCTGGGACAGGCACATTTACTTCTCCAGCGTATGGATATTTTAGTGATGTTTTTGCAGTAGGTGGCATTTATGGCACACCTCCAAGACCATATGCTCCAACGGAAAGACAATACGAAAATAGTGCTGAAGTAGTAGAGTTAAAGCTTATAACAGACATAGGTTACTTTGATAAGTTCGATTATGTCATTGGTGTTTTTCAAAAAAATGAAGACCAAAGCAGAGCCCAACAAACTTATGTAAAAGGCTCAAACCTTTGGAACTACTATTACTGGGGCGTTGATTATATCGTTGATCCAAATGAACAGGATTTTGATTACAACGTAAACGAAATTATTTCTAATGAAGCAACTTACGGTGAGTTCACTTATCACTTCACTGATGAAGTAGACATCACATTAGGTGTAAGAAATTACAACGTTGATGCTTCTGCAGCTATGAATAGTGGTTTCAAACTTTACGATGTCTTCCCAGTTTCTGATACAGACTTTAATACTGATAAGGGCACGTTAAATAAAGTAAATGTTTCTTACAGACCAACGGGTAAAAACCAGCATTTTTATATCACTTCTTCGGAAGGATATAGAAGAGGTGGAGTAAACGCAGTACCTACAGATGGTCCTTTAGCTGAAGATGCTGGCTGGGTTCCTTTTGGATCAGATACAGTCAAAAACTTTGAGCTTGGTGTTAAGGGAGCCATGGCTGACGGGACTTATTACAACGTAAGTTATTACTTAATTGATTGGGACAACCCACAATTGAATACTTCAACACCTGTAAATGGTTACTATGCTGTTATTAATGGTGAGAGCGCAGAAACTAATGGACTAGATGTCGAGTTTTCTGGAACGGTTGGTGCAATTGATTGGGGTGTAGGTTATGCGTACAACAACGCACGACTTTCATCTGATCTTTATACTCCTGCAGATGTCCCTGTTTTGTATGCTAAATCAGGAGCCAAGCTGCCAGGAAGCCCACAAAATACATTTAATCTAAACCTGGCTCACACTACATATTTTGGTAAGACTGACGACTTCTTATCAGGCATGGGCATGGTTAATAGGTTAGATCTATACGCTCAATCATCATCAAGGAACTATATTGGAGATAATTCTTTATACGATGCTGAATTTGATGGCTTTAATATTATTAATGCTTCATCAACTATCTTCAGTGATGATATGTATGTGTCATTTTTTATGAAGAATTTGACCAATGAGCGAGGCACAACAGGAGCATTCTTAAATGAAGCTTTTGGCCCTCAACCAAGTCAAGGATTTTATGGTAGTAACAGCAGAGAGTTCTATGCTCTACCAAGAACTATTGGTTTCTCTATAAGCAGAGGCTTCTAAGAAGCTTGACGAGATTACTGCTCTTTCTATGTGTGTGCATTTCGATGCACATACATAGCGAGGGCTTAATTGAGGTGCTTGAAGGTAAAAAAAGACTTTCTTCTGGCATCAATTTCAAGGAACTTCCTAAACTTACCACTGAAGAAAACGGCCAAGATTTTTCTGGAACACTTACTATAAATCAAAGCCCCAAAGGCTTTGGCGTCACAGTTCTTAGAGATGAAAAAGGACTGCATTCCGATAGTAATTTCACTTTATTTCCAATTGATACAATCAATTTGTCTTCGATTGATGGCACTGTTGTGCCAGAAGTAAAGATTAACCTTGCAACAGAGCATCCATATTTTAATTTTCATGCGGGGCTAGGAACCAACAAGCAGTTAGAAAGCTCTAAAAATGCTTTAATTACTCTTCCTTTTTCTTTCTTGCAAAAGAACGCTAATTGCGTGCATAACGGTATTATGTTGGCTGTATATGATGGAGAACAAATACTTAACACAGTTTTTCAGATATCGAGCGAAACCTGCGCCTACTATAAATTTGACTATATAGCTTTGCATGAAGCCAAACTAAATCAGGATGAAAGTAAAACACTAATAGCAGAAAATCATGGTTCATCTGAAGCAAAAATAACGCCGATTAATTCACTTTATAGTAGTTACGGTATCAAAACTAAAGTATTTGCAGATAGCGATAATTTCATAGCAGAAAATGTAAGTTTATATGGCCTTATTGATGAGAATATTCATTACTCAAGTGCCTGCCAAACAAGAAAAGGGCCTTATCCTCTGTGCAACCAAATGTTATTGCCTAGTTATTCTTTAGCTAAATCTTTGGCTGGAACTTTGGGGGTCTCATTGGTTGAAAACAACTATGGTAGTGTTTCAAAACTGTCAGTAGCAGAAACGGTAGAACAGTGTAATGGAAAAAAATGGCAAGATGTCTCGCTAGAAGATCTTTCAGATATGGCCACGGGCAATTTTATTAATCCAACTTTTGATCTTGATGAGGCTGGCTTAAAACAAACAGGATTTGTTTTTGACAAATTAACGGATGCTGAAAAAATTAACTTAGCTTGTAGCGTATATCCAAGGAAGTCTAAATCAGGCACTAGATTTGTCTACCATACGTCTGATACCTATATTTTAGGCAAAGCTCTTAATGAGTTCTTAGCCAACAATACTGAGGTAGAAGATTATTATGCAGAGCTATTAAGCCCATTTTTAAAAAATCTAGGCATGAGTTATGCAATAGAAGCTTCTTTGAGAACAGAAGATGAGATAAAGCAACCCTATACAGGATGGGGGATGTATCTTTTAAGAGATGACCTGAAAAAATTATCTACATTTATTCATGAACAGAAAGAAGATCAGTCAGAAAAATTTTCATTTCTTAAAGATGCGCTTAAAAGACCTAATGACGCTTTAATTGCTATTCCAGGAGCAAATATTTTTTACAACAATGGTTTTTGGTTAAGAAAATACAATAAAGGTACTTTTGGTTGCAAAGAAGATACATGGGTGCCATTTATGTCAGGTTTTGGCGGCATTACCCTAGCCTTCCTTCCCAACAATATGACATATTATTACTTTAGTGATGGTTATACGTTTGCATGGGACTCAGCTGTTTTTGCTTCAAACGAAATTAAACCATTTTGTACAACAAAATAAACATGAACACTAATATCCATCAAGAAAGTACGTTAGCCGCAGTTATGTATGCAATTTTGGCTACAGCAGGTTTATTCTATGTAAATTTAGGTGGGGCATTTTTGTCTGCTTTTGTAGATGGTTTAGGTGTTGGCCGAGATGAAGCTGGGCTAATAGTGAGTGCAAATAAATATGGTGCTGCAGCTGGCGCGCTAATTGCAACCTTTTTAGTCAAAAACATTCCTTGGAGAAAGGCGGCAGCAGTCCTTCTTGTTTTGATGATGGTTGTTGATATTATTTCTTCACAAATTACCTCTGCTGATAATCTAATTGCCATTCGTTTTCTTCATGGCACCATTGGTGGTATTTCGGTTGGTATTGGCTTATCGGTAATAGCCAGAACAATGAACCCTGATAAAATTTTTGGCATGTTATTGGTGGTTCAATACAGTTTTGGTAGCGTAGGTATTTGGACGGTGCCACGATTAGTAGAAAGTTTTGGACACATGGCAGTATTTGGTGTGCTTATGTTGTTTAGTTTAATGACGCTTTTAATACTCCCTTTTATACCAAACGTTAGAGAAGCTAAAAGCACAAATAACCCTTTTAAAATCAATTTTAGTTTTCTTCTAGTGCTTGCATTAGGAGCATTATTCTTATTTCAAGCATCAAATATGGGTGTGGCTGATTATGCCTTTGAGTTAGGTAAAGATATTGGTCTGGTAAACACAGAAATCAGCAATCTGCTCACAGTTGCTAATATAATCTCTATTTCTGGTGGCTTGCTTGTTTATGTCATTGGAACCAAATACGGCAGGACAATACCTTTATTTCTCGGTGTGACTATCTCTGCTATTTTTACTTTTTTATTGCACTATTCAGAGAACATCACAATCTACTTTATTGCAAACACTGTTACAGGAATCGCATGGGCATTTGTTATTCCATATATATTAGGGCTTTGTGCATCATTCGATAGCCATGGCCAAATGGCTGCATTAGCAGGCTTTGTTTCAAAAGTAGGCTTAGCTACTGGCCCTCTAGTTGGCTCAATTTTTATCTTAAATTATGGTTTTGAAATGATCTTGAACATTGCAACTATTGCTCTGATAGGCGCAACCCTACTTATAACTTACTCAAGCTCAAAACAAAAGGAAGCAGCCTAATGTCACAAATTAAAGTTGGGTGTCTTCAGCTTCAGCTTAAGAAGAGCGACAATTTTGAATTAGTAAAAGAAAAAATTCTTAACTTCAAGCAAGATAAATGCGACATTATTGTTTTAAGTGAATTGTGTGTTGGGGGTCCAGGGGCAAGCAATGCAGAACACTATTTAGATAACTACCAAGACAAATTCTCTGCCATAGCAAAAGAACTAAACACCTGGCTAATACCAGGAACATTTTATGAACAGGTGAACGATCAAGTTTTCAATGTTGCACCAGTTTTCAACCCTGAAGGAAAAATTATTCAAAAATGCAGAAAGAATTTTCCATGGCTTCCATACGAGAAGGAAGTGGCACTGAGCGAAGATATCTGCATCTTTAATATTGATGAGTTCACAAAAGTTGGAGTTCATATTTGTTACGATTTGTGGTTTCCAGAAACGAGCAGAGCCTTAGCTTTGAATGGTGCAGAAATTATTATTAATCCGACATTAACCCCAACAAAAGACCGAGATATAGAACAAATTATGGTGCAAGCAACAGCAGCACAACAACAGCTTTTTTATATTGATATAAATGGCTCTGGTGAACAGGGTTGCGGAAAATCTATTGTTTGCAACCCCGATGGCGAGATCATGCACCAATCGGATTCTAAAGAAGATAAGTTTATTATAAATCTTGATCTGAACCATGTTCGAGATTCAAGAAAGCATGGAATCTACGGTTTGGGACAGCCACTAAAAAGCTTTCGAGATCACAAACATTTTAATAAAATGTATAGCAAGAAAGATGAAGAATTTCTTAACTCATTAGGCCCTTTAGCAGAGAAAAAAAATAAAAATGAAAACTGACAACCTAGCAATTAAGGATATAGAAAATTTATTCCATCCAGCAACAAATCTTGTAGTGCACGAGGACACAGACCCATTAATACTCAATAAAGGCGAAGGCATATATGTTTATGATATTCACGGAAACAGATACATAGAAGGTTTGGCAGGGCTGTGGTGTAATGCTTTGGGTTTTGGTAATGAAAGTTTGGTTGAAACTGCTGCTAATCAAATGCAAAAATTTGGCTATGGTTCATTATTTGCATCAAAGAGTCATGAGCCAGCTATTATGCTATCTGAAAAATTAATTGAAATGTCGCCCTACCAGGAAGGCAAGGTATTTTTTGGCAACTCAGGATCAGACGCCAATGATACTCAATACAAGCTTTTTACTTATCTAAATAACGCGCTTGGCAAGCCAAAGAAAAAGAAATTTCTAGCGAGAAAAAAAGGCTACCATGGCATCACTGTGGCAAGCGGCAGCATGACAGGCATTCCTGCTAACCACAAGTTATTTGATTTGCCTCTACCAAACTTTTTTCATACAGATACTCCGCATTTTTACCGAGAACAAACCTCAAATGAGACTGAAGAAGGTTTTGTTGCTAGGTTAGCCAATAACCTTGAACAACTTATCATCAAAGAGGGCAGTGACTCCTTCATGGCAATGATTGCTGAGCCCTTAATTGGGGCGGGCGGTGTTTTAATTCCGCCTAAAAACTATTTTCCTGTCATTCAAAGTGTTTTAGACAAATACGATATACCTTTAATTGATGACGAAGTTGTTTGTGGTTTTGGGAGAACAGGAAATTGTTGGGGTTATGAAACATTTTCCATGAGGCCTTCATCAATAACTATTGCAAAAGCTCTTTCTTCCGGCTACATACCAATAAGTGCAGTTATAGTGCCAGAGGAAATTTTTGAGCCAATCAAAAAAGCTAGTAATGAAGTTGGCGTTTTTGGCCATGGATACACCTACTCAGGACATCCAGTAGCTTGCGCTGTAGCTCTAAGAACTCTTGAGATATATGAGGAGCTAAATCTTTTTAGTCATGTGGTAAAGATCACTCCTAAGTTCCAAGAAAGAGTAAATAAGCTAGGAACATTTGAATTTGTTGGAGAAGCAAGAGGCATTGGGCTAATAGCCGCTCTAGAAATAGTTAAAAACAAAGACACAAAAGAGAATTTTGATCCATATGGAAAAGTTGGCAAACAGATAGCCGAGATATGTCAGAAGAATGGCTTAATTGTAAGAGCAATTGGTGATGTAATTGCAATATGCCCGCCTTTGATAATAACTGAAGAACAGGTTGATGAGATGTTCGATATTCTTGAAGCTTCATTAACCGAATTTGAAAAATCTGTATGAACAAAAACATTTTTTCAAACTATAATTAGCAAGCATGATAATAGGCGTACCTAAAGAAATTAAAAATAATGAATGTAGAGTTGGTCTAACTCCAAAATCAGTTAGCGCTCTCTCTAAAAATCATAAAGTTTATATTGAAAAAGATGCAGGTGCTGCTATAGGTTTTTCAAACCAAATATATATAGATAGTGGAGCTGAAATTCTTGATACAGCTTCTGATATTTATGATAGTTCGGAGCTAATTGTTAAAGTAAAAGAGCCGCTACCAGAAGAAAACCAATTTTTATCATCTAAAAATGTGCTCTTTACCTATCTTCATCTCGCTGGCAACAAAGAAAATGCAAAAAACCTGATATCAACAGGCGTTACTGGAGTGGCCTATGAAACTGTAACTGCAGATGACGGGTCATTGCCTTTGCTCTCGCCTATGAGCAAAATTGCAGGACAAATTAGTCTAGTTGTTGGCCAATATTTTCTACTGAAGCCCAATAAAGGTCTTGGCACCTTATTGGGAGCTATTGAAAATGTTAGTGCTAGAGAAGTTTCAGTTGTTGGGGCTGGAGTAGCAGGCACAGAAGCTATAAAAAAAGGCTTAAGTTCAGGCGCACATGTTAATGTGCTCGATATATCTCAAAATAAACTTGATGAACTGCAACACTCTTTCGGCACGGAAAATATTTCATACATTCTCTCAAATACAGACAGCATCTCCAATGCAATAAGTAAGTCTGATTTAGTTATTGGCTCTGTTTATGTGGTTGGAAAGGAAGCACCTAAGGTAATTACTAAAGATATGTTGAAAGTTATGAAGCCAGGCAGTGTATTGGTAGACATTTCAATTGATCAGGGTGGATGTGTTGAAACAAGCAGACCAACAACGCACGATGACCCCGTCTTTATTGAGGATGGTGTTGTACATTATTGTGTAACTAATATGCCAGGAGCTGTGCCACTTACTGCTTCATTGGCCTTAAACCAGGCGACTCTACCATACATAGAAAAAATTGCAGATTTGGGTTTGAGCCAGGCCTTAAAAGAAGACTTACACCTTGCCAATGGCTTAAATATGGCTGACGGCATAGTAAAGCATGATTCAGTTAGCGCAGCCTTAAATAGCTAGCTTTTAGTTTTTGCGAGCTCTAACCAGGTCTCAATCACAGTGTCTGGGTTTAGAGAAATGCTTTCAATCCCTTGATCTAATAACCATTTAGCAAAATCGGTATGGTCAGAAGGTCCTTGACCACAAATTCCAACATATTTCCCATTTGTTTTGCATGCTTGAATAGTCAGGGAAAGCATGTGTTTTACTGCAGGATCCCTTTCATCAAATATATCTGCAACTAGCGAAGAGTCCCTATCAAGACCTAAAGTTAATTGGGTCATATCATTTGAACCAATTGACATTCCATCAAAATATTTTAGAAACTCATCAGCAAGGATCGCATTTGATGGTATTTCGGACATCATAAGAATTGTTAAACCGTCATCACCTCTTATCAGACCATTTTCTTTAAGTAGCTTGGAGACTGACTTAGCTTCATTCAGGGTTCTTACAAATGGAACCATAACTTGTAGGTTTTTAAGCCCCATGCCCTTTCTTACTTTATTTAAAGCAATACACTCAAGCTCAAAACATTTCTTGAAATCTTCAGAAACATAACGGCCTGCCCCCCTGAAACCCAACATCGGGTTTTCCTCTAAAGGCTCAAAGAATTTTCCACCAATAAGGTTTGCATATTCATTTGATTTGAAATCTGACATCCTCACAATTACAGGTTTTGGTGAAAAGGCTGCAGTTATTGTAGAAATGCCTTCTGATAATTTATCAATAAAAAAACTTACAGGGTCATCATAGCCAGATATTTTTTCTTGTATTATTTTTTTGGTTTCTGTATCAACTGAATCCAAATCTAATAAAGCCTTTGGATGAATTCCTACCATTTTGTTGATAATGAATTCTACTCTTGCAAGGCCCACTCCTTCATTTGGAATCATTGAAAAGCTCATTGCCCTATCAGGATTACCTACATTCATCATTATTTTGACCGGTATTTTTGGCATTGATCCAAACTTTATTTTGTCCACTTTATGCTCAAGAATACCTTCGTAGACATTTCCAACATTTCCTTCTGAACAGCTAACTGTGATCTTTGACTTATCTTGAATGTATTTAGTTGCTGTATTACAACCAACAACTGCAGGGATGCCAAGTTCTCTTGCAATAATTGCAGCGTGACAGGTTCTGCCACCTCTATTAGTTACAATTGCTGAGGCTATTTTCATTACAGGCTCCCAATCTGGATCTGTCATATCAGTAATAAGAACATCACCCTCCTTAATCTTATTAATTTCTGAAATATCTTTAATAATTTTCGCTGTGCCAGATCCAATTTTCTGTCCAACACTTTTCCCAGAAATAATGAGCTTTGATTTTTGTTGAAGAGTAAACTTTTCGAAGTAGTCAGTGACTTTGCTTTGCACTGTTTCAGGCCTTGCTTGAAGTATGTATATTTCCCCACTTCTACCATCTTTGGCCCACTCAATATCCATTGGAACTTTGTAATGTTCTTCAATGATTTGGGTGTATTTAGAGAGCTTGATAATTTCATCATCTGTAATAGAAAAATTCTTTGTATCTTCCTCAGCAACCTTTACATATTTCACACTTTTTCCAGCCTTATTATTGTTGGCAAAGATCATTTTTTTTGCTTTTTCGCCTAGAGTTTTCTTTAAGATTGGAAATTTGTCATTCTTTAATGCCTCTTTAAAAACATAAAACTCATCTGGATTTACAGAGCCCTGAACGATGCCTTCTCCAAGCCCATAAGATGAAGTAATAAATATTGCGCCTCTGTAACCTGACTCTGTATCTAATGTAAAGGCTACACCTGAAGAGCCAATATCACTTCTAACCATTTCCTGAATGCCAACAGAGATAGATAGTTCGCCCTCAAAACCTCTTAAGCTTCGGTAAGATATTGCCCTATCAGTAAACAAAGAAGCATAAACTTTATGGATTGCTTCTAATAAATTATCAAACCCATCAATATTCAAAAAAGTTTCTTGTTGTCCTGCAAATGAAGCGTCCGGCAGGTCTTCTGCTGTAGCTGAAGACCGAACAGCAAAACTCTTGCCTTTCGATGAAATTTTCTCCCACTCTGCCTTAATATCGGCTATTAACTTTTCAGACAAAGGTGCTTTTGACACGAGGCCCCGCAATTTTTTTCCAGCTCTTCTTAAATGATCTAGGTTCTCAACATCCAAAGATGCAAGCTCAGCCTCTATTAAGGAGTCTAGCCCACTATCTTTTAGAAAATCGTTGAAAGCAAAAGAAGTAATAGCAAAACCACCAGGCACATTTACACCCAATCTGCTTAGATTGCTTATCATTTCACCAAGAGAAGAGTTTTTCCCTCCGACTGTATCAAAATCAGCCAAGGTGATCTCATTGAAATTTTTAATATAAGGTCTGGCCATAAGTTCCAATATAAAAACTACAATTATATAATTTAATCCACAATTACTTCATTTAGTTGCATTTTCTTGAATGACAACTAAATAAATTTTATGAATGATGCCTTAAAAAATATTCTTGAGCGGAACTCTCATCGCAATCTTGTTGAGCCAGCCCCATCCTCAGAAGAAATGGATTTAATTTATAAGGCTGCACTTAGAGCTCCTGATCATGCTTGGCTAAGACCATCTAGCTTCATAGAGGTTCAAGGACAAGGGTTAGAACGTTTATCCAGGGCATTTAAAGATTTTGCTAAAGAGGAAATCGATAATTTAGAACAAGATAAGTTGGAGATATATGCAAATGCTCCTTTTAGAGCCCCTCTGGTAGTCATCCTAATCAATACGCCCAAAGAACACCCAAAGGTTCCTGAAGTTGAACAGATTATGTCAACTGCAGCTGCAGGACAAAATATTTTATTGGCACTGAGCTCTCTTGGATATGGCGGAATATGGAGAACAGGCACATTCGCACTGAACAAAAAAGTAAATAAATATTTAGGCCTGAACTCTGACCAAAAAGTTTTAGGCTACTTGTATATTGGAACACCTGAAGGGAAGCAAAAAAATATTCCTGATTTAAATCCAAGCGATTTTGTCTCAAAGTGGAACTCCTAAAATGAACCTTAAAGTCTTTTATATTCCACTTAGCATTTCAGGATTATTCTTTTTTATTTATTTTTTATTAGCATCAACCACAAACTTCTTGTCTGTAGAGCCTGGCTATGCAATTGGTGAAATTTCTAGGTGGTGTGAGAGGATTAGTGGCGGCCATTTTAGAGAGCCAGCTAATGCTCTAAGCAACATTGGTTTTATGCTTACAGGTTTGCTCATGTTTTGGATACTGGCAAATGAAAAAAAAGTAGAAGGCAGCAGATTTCATGGGCCAACTATTACTGCTCTTACCTATGCCACTGCTGCTGTATTCTTAGGTCCAGGCTCAATGCTTATGCATGGAACACATACTGCTTGGGGGCAATGGGCAGATTGGCTTAGCATGATAATGTGGATATCTATACCTTGGTTAGTCAATGTATTCAGTATCAATGATTGGAAAGAATCGCTCTTTTTGAAGACTTATTTAATGATTATTGGAATATATGGGATATTAAGTTGGTTCCTTGGGACAGGTCTTGGTATAAATTTCAACTTTTGGTTTCTCTCAATTTCTTTATGGACAATAACTGAAGTTTTACAGGCATTTTATACCCCAATAGTTAGATACTTATCAGGCTTTGTTGGTATTTTAGTTATGTCTGTCTTTGGTGTTTTCCCAAATGAGATTATTAATAATTTAGATCAGTTTTGGTGGATAGTTTTATTTTGGATCCCAGCTGTCTTTATAGACAAAAAGCACAAAACAAATAAGAGATATTTCCCTTGGTACTGGTTGGGGATATTGTTCTATATGTCCGCATTTGCAATATGGTTACAAGGATACCCAGAACAGCCTTTATGTAATCCAGACTCTATTTTTCAGCCACATGCTATTTGGCATCTGTTAAGTGCTTGTGCCACTTTATCTTTCTTCTTTTTCTTTCGAACAGCTACAACTAAATAATTCTATTAGAATAAAAGAATGACAGAATTAACTGTTACACAAACCTTATCTATAGGTTTGCCTATAGCCTTTCTTATAATTTTGCTTGAGGCAGGAATCTCCTCTTGGCAAAAGAAAAATTTATACACCAAAAAAGACACCTTATGCACTCTTGGTCTTTTGGCAGGCAATATGGCGGCAGTTTTTATGACCAAAGGAGCTACACTAGCTTTCCATATTTTTTTGTATCAATTTAGGGTTTTTGATTTAGCTGCATATATTCCTATTTGGGTCATGTGGCTTCTCTCATTTCTTTTGATTGACCTAGTTTTTTATTTTTATCACAGGATGTCGCATCGTATTAGTTTTCTGTGGGCCATACATATGAGTCATCACTCAAGCCAAGAAATGAATTTTGCAGTTTCATTTAGACAGGCTTGGTTTGGCCCAATTTCTAAAGTGCCTTTCTTTATGGTGTTGCCACTTTTGGGGTTTGATCCAACAATTATTGCTGTAGCAGGTGCTTTGAGCACATTATGGGGTATTGTTGGTCATACTCAAATGATCAAATCTCTTGGGCCTCTTGAGCTAATACTAAATACACCATCTCATCATCGCGTTCATCATGGCGCTAATAGTCAGTATATTGATAAAAATTACGGAAACTTATTAATTATTTGGGATAAATTTTTTGGAACTTTTGAGCCTGAAAAAGAAAAAGTGAAATACGGACTAGTAAAAAATGTTAATACCTATAACCCAGTAAAAATTACTTTCATGGCATGGCAAGATATAATAAAGAATATGCGTCATTCAGATAACACAGCACAAGCACTGAAATATTTATTTGGACCTCCAAACACAAAACAAAGGGGTGGGTTGCAATGAGAAAATTAGGGCTAGGCTTAGCTTATTTGTGCATATATACAACACCAATTCAAATTGGCATCATAATTTGGCAACTAATAATAATCTTCACAAGTGATTACACCTTTTTAGGCATGTCTACTAAAGAATTTCTCGTGGATAATCTAAAGTTTTTACACGATTGGGTTTACTCTTGGTTTTGGAACGCTCTTCTAGATTTTCTCTATCAATTCCCTGCTGTCATTATGAGTACACTTAAGACAATAGTTAATTATTATTTGGGCTTTTGGTTATTAGATAAGTGTAAAAATTAATGAGAATAATTTTATTGCTCATTAGCATAGGCATTCTAAATGCAGATACTTTGAGCGAGCTAAATGAAATAAATGCATCAGATGGCCCTTTTATTGCAGGAAAGAAGCTAACAAAACTCAAACCTGGCATTCATTATTTGGAAGAGAAGAATACAGAACAGAGCGAGCTAGTAATAGCCGTTCATGGTTGGAAAACCAAAGGATTTGAATGGGTTTATCCGCTCCTTGAGCTTAATAAAGAAGAAAATAGGATTGCTTTTTTTCGCTGGAAAACAACAGGCTGCCCTAATAAGGCGACTGAACAATTGCTTAACATTATCAATCGTCAATTA
The DNA here is from genome assembly GCA_003213455.1 of SAR86 cluster bacterium AG-422-P06. GTDB lineage: Bacteria > Pseudomonadota > Gammaproteobacteria > Magnimaribacterales > TMED112 > TMED112. The sequence goes on from QCMX01000006.1 coordinate 27,334, forward strand.
CCAAACTATGACAAGATTGTTCTTATGGGACACAGTTATGGCGGGATAATACTGGCTAACTTAATGCAGGAAGATTTTTCTAAACAAATAGATATGCATATTATTGCTTCTGGTATTTCAGGTGACCCAAGGTTAAATTCTTTTTGTGGCTATGAGGCTCCAACTAAAACGGGTGTAAATGTAAATGGTTATCAGTGGATGACACAAAAAAATCTTGATGGCGCATTTAAAGACTTAAGAACAGATACACAAATTCAGAATATAGAAGGAGTTTCTGCTGTAAGGTTGCCAGAAGAATATAAAGGTAATACATTATCACACAACCGGTCTATAAGTTGGCTGGTAGATTTTTTAAACTCTAATTAGATATGCTGCCTAAAATTTTAGAAAACAATTTATCTGTGCCAGTAGTGGGCGCTCCGTTATTTATTATTTCTAGACCACAGTTAGTTATTGCGCAATGCAAAGCTGGAGTCGTGGGATCTTTCCCTGCTCTAAATGCTAGACCACAAGAATTATTATCTGATTGGATAAAAGAAATTAAAGACGAGCTAGGACAATTTAAAGAAGATAACCCTGACAAGCCTGTAGCACCTTTTGCAGTAAACCAGATTTGCCACCTTTCTAACGATAGGCTTTTTAAAGATGTAGAGACATGTGTTAAACATGAAGCTCCCATAATAATCACTTCACTTAGACCGCCAGAAGACCTAGTAAAAGCGATACATTCATATGGTGGTTTAGTTTTTCATGACGTTATTAGTACAAGGCATGCACAAAAAGCTGTTGAACAGGGAGTAGATGGTTTAATTCTTGTTTGTGCTGGAGCAGGAGGACATGCTGGAGCACTTTCTCCTTTTGCCTTGCTTAGGGAAACACGCGAATGGTACGATGGGACAATCTTGCTCTCAGGGTCAATATCAGATGGCCACTCTGTAGCTAGTGCTATCGCCATGGGTGCAGATCTTGCTTATATTGGAACACGTTTTATTGCCACAGAAGAATCAGAAGCAGATGATGGATATAAAAAAATGTTAATTGAATCAGCAGCTAAAGACATAGTTTATACAAACTACTTTAGTGGAGTGCCTGGCAACTACCTAAGTCCATCAGTGGAAAAGGCGGGAATGGATCCTTTAGCTTTACCGGAAGCAGACAAGACTAAGATGAACTTCAATTCAGGCGGCAATGCGTCAGCAAAAGTATGGAAAGATATTTATGGTTCAGGACAAGGCATCAATGCTATTAAAGACTCACCAAAAGTAGCAGACCTAGTTGAACAAATGAAAACGGAATTTCAGCAAGCAAGAAGCGAATTTAGCGCTAAATCTAATAATTACTAAAAAAAGATTCCTCCTTCAAGTATAATAATTTTGTGGAAATAGCAGCTTTTACAATCTCAATTTTTGCCTTAGTAATAGGCTTATTAGCTCTAGGGCTCGCTATGCGTGCTTTATACATTATTGGTGTTAATGCTGGCCTTGATAAACAATTTGAAGCTGAGCCAAAACAAACTCCAGCACCAGTAACTATAAAAAAAGAATTTAAACAGCCTTTGCGCAAAGAAGGTAACAAAATAATTTATAACGAAGACCCTCTGATTTATGTAATAGAAGATTTTATTTCAGATGATGAATGCAACCACTTTGTTGAAGCTTCAAATACTAAGCTTGAAAGAGCAAAAACAATTGGAGGTAAAGATGGAATTTACCACGAAAATAGAACTGGAAGTAATTGCTGGTTACCACACAATCATTCAAATTTAACAACTGAAGTTGGACAGAGGATTGCAGACTTAATTGGATTCCCATTAAAAAATGCTGAATCTTTTCAGATAGTTTACTATACAGGCGGTACTCAATATAACGACCACCATGATGCATTTAACGATGCAACCGATGAAGGAAAAAAACACTTAAAAAGAGGCGGCCAAAGAATTTACACAGCTATCGCTTATCTAAATGATGTTGAAGAAGGTGGAGATACTGAATTTAGAGATCTGAATATATCCATTAAACCAAAAAAAGGGTCAATTTTGGTTTGGAAAAACGTTTTACCTGGAACAACAAAAGTACATCCATTATCGCTGCATGCAGGGAGGCCTGTTACTGGCGGTGAAAAATATGCCTTCAACCTTTGGTTTAGAGAAAACAAATTTGTTTGATAAATGGATGTATCTTATATCCTTGATGATCTGAATGATGCGCAACGCGAAGCAGTCACTTCAGAATCAAAAAAGCTTCTTGTATTAGCAGGAGCAGGTTCAGGCAAAACAAAAGTTCTAGTACACAGAATAGCCTGGCTTATTAAAGCACTCTCAAACTCTACTCATAGCATTCTCTCAGTTACTTTTACAAACAAAGCAGCAAATGAAATGACAGGCAGAATTGAAAGCATTCTTGATCAGCCAATACCAGAAATGTGGTGCGGCACATTTCACTCAATCTCAAACCGCCTATTACGTCGACACTACAAAGAGGCAGGGCTTGAAAAAGATTTCAATATTTTAGATAGCGATGACCAGCTAAGAATAATCAAAAGAAATTTAAAAGATTTAGATATTGATGAAGATCAATGGCCAGCAGAAAAAGTTAGGTGGCAAATAAATAACTGGAAGGATGAAGCTTTAAGACCCAAAGATGTTGATGATAAAGGGGATTTTAATTTAGAAACCTTAAAAAGAATTTATACCTACTACGAAAACTATATGCAAAAAGAAAACCTGATAGATTTCGCAGAATTAATTTTAAGGTCCTATGAGTTAGTAAGAGACAACAAAGAAATAAAAAAGCTTTATCAAAGTAAATTTAGAAATATTCTTATAGATGAATTTCAAGACACAAACGAAATTCAATTTAAATGGATCAAGAATTTAACCGGTGATGAATCAACAGTAACGGCAGTAGGCGATGATGATCAGTCTATCTATGGCTGGCGTGGAGCAAAAATTGAAAATATCAACAAGTTTTCGAAAGAGAAAGAGACTTCGATTGTTAGGTTGGAGCAGAACTACAGGTCAACACAAAAGATTCTTAATGCTGCAAATGCTGTCATAGGAAAAAACTCTAATAGGCTGGGAAAGAAGTTGTGGACTGAAGGCAATGAGGGCGATCCAATAGAAGTTTATGAAGCATACAATGAACAAGAAGAAGCGAATTACATAGCAGAAAATGTACATAGAATATTTGCAGGAGGAGATTGTTATAAAGATATAGCAGTTCTTTATCGCTCAAATGCGCAATCCAGAACCATTGAAGAATATTTGTTGAGGCAGAATTTGCCATACGTCATTTATGGCGGTGTTAGATTCTATGAGAGGCTAGAAATAAAGAATGTTCTTTCCTACTTAAGACTTATTGTTAATAGAAATGATAATTCAGCATTTGAAAGAGCTATTGGGGCGCCAACAAGAGGCATAGGAGAAAAGACGCTAGAAACAATCAGAACATATGGGCTTGAAAACGAACTATCATTATTTAGTTCATGTAAAGGCCTAATCAAAGATGAGATTATTAAAGGCAAAGCAGCCAACTCCCTACAGCTATTCATTAATTTTATAGAAAGTTGTGCAGAGACAATAAATGACCTTCCCTCAGATGAATTTGTAGAAAAGGTAATCAATGAAAGCGGCTTGATAGATCATCATATGAAAGAAAAAGGGGAGAAAGGCAGAATCAGAATTGAGAATATTAATGAGCTCATCTCAGCACTTAAGTCTTTTGAACTTATAAATAAGCATGAGGACCTTTCTGACTATGATTCCTTTATTGCAGCATTTTTAAGCTCAGTTTCACTAGACATGGGTGAAACACAGGCCTCGAAGACCGATGATGCTGTACAGCTTATGACCATGCATTCTGCCAAAGGATTAGAATATAAGTACGTCTTTATGGTAGGAATGGAAGAATCTCTTTTTCCACATTCAAGATCCATGGAAAATCTTAATGAGCTCGAAGAGGAAAGGCGCCTTTGTTATGTCGGCATAACAAGAGCAAGAAATAAACTATTTTTAACATACACAGAATTTAGGAGGCTATATGGGCAAGACTCCTATAACCCTCCTTCTAGGTTTATAAATGAAATTCCTCAAGAATGTTTGGAATTTGTGAGGCCCAAACAAACATACAAAAATTCATATTATGGCTCCGTTGTTTCAGAGAATTTAAGTCAAGGCGGCAATGAATATGGTCTAGGGGATCGAGTTATGCATAAAAGTTTTGGGGAGGGGGTAATCTTGAGCATTGAAGGTCAAAGTGATTCTGCTCGTGTTCAAATTCATTTTGATTCAGCAGGTACAAAATGGCTTGTTATGGCATATGCAAATTTAGAAAAGCTATGAAAAATCTTCAAATAAAAGAGCTTGGCCTAGTAAATTTTGAAGAAACCTACCAAGCAATGTTGGAATTGATTGCCACTAAGCCAAATTATCATTCAATTTGGTTGCTTGAGCACAATCCTGTTTTTACTATTGGCATTAGTGAAAAAAATATCCGAGAAGATAAGACGAGAACCCCACCATTCCTAAAAACAGATAGAGGAGGAAAAACAACTTTTCATGGCCCAGGCCAATTAGTGCTTTACTTTATACTCAATATGAAAGGTTTGCCTTTCCCGCCAACCAAACTTACCAGCAAAATTCTAGAGAATGCTTTAGAGGTTCTAGAGGGTCTTGGTCTTAAGGGCAATATTCAAGAAAAAGACCCTGGAATTTTTATAGAAGGTAAGAAAGTTGCATCAATAGGCATGAGGATAAAGAAAAACTATTCTTACCATGGGCTAAGTGTGAATATTGACACAGATCTGCAGACATTTAATACAATTAAACCTTGCGGATTAGATGTAGAGGCTTGTAATCTAAAAGATTATATAGATATTAATGGACTGGAGCTTAAGGATAAGCTCTTAGCAAAATATAAAAAAATACTTACAAAATGAGAGACCTAATACCAACAGTTAAAATTACAAATCATGCTGGAGTTAAATCTATAAAAGATGGTATGAAAAGTAACTCATACTCAAATATTGAAAGAGAAAAAAAGCCAAGCTGGATAAGAATGACAGCCAATCAAGCTAATCAAAATTACACATTAATCAAAAATAAAGTAAAGCATCTTAATTTGAGTACAGTATGCGAGGAAGCTAAGTGCCCAAACCTATCAGAATGCTGGTCACGAGGGACAGCTACTTTTATGTTAATGGGTGATACATGTACTAGAGCTTGCCAATTTTGCTCAGTCAACACAGGAAACCCTAAAGGCTGGCTAGACAAAGAGGAGCCTAGTAAGATTGCTGAGACCATAGCTGTTATGGACCTAAAATACATTGTTCTTACATGTGTTAATAGAGATGACATAAGTGATGGAGGAGCACAACACTTTGCAGATACAGTAAACGCGATTAAAAAATTAAGCCCGAAAACCGAAGTTGAAGTGCTTACATCCGATTTTAATGGCGCATATGATTCTGTTGAAACAGTGGTAAATTCACCAATAAAAGTCTTTGCACAAAACATAGAGACAGTTGAAAGACTTACACACCCTATACGTGATCCCAGAGCTGGCTACAAAAAGACTTTAGATGTATTACAGATGGCAAAAGAAATAAATGCAGACATGATTACTAAATCGAGCATAATTCTCGGCCTAGGTGAAAAAGAAGAAGAAATTTACCAAACCTTTAAGGACTTAAGAGATCATAGTGTTGATATCGTTACATTAGGACAATACCTCAGACCCACACTTAATCATCATCCAATTGATAGATGGGTGACACCAGAAGAATTTGATCTTTACAGAAAAGTGGGACTAAAATATGGTTTTTTAGAAGTGATTTCTAGTCCTATGGCTAGATCTAGTTATCGAGCAGAGAGAGCTCTAGACTTCAATAATGCAGGAATAAAAGTATGATCGTAATTTCGCCAGCAAAAAGATTAGCAGCCAACAAAAGTGATAGCTTATTAGAGGCAACAATACCAGTCTTCAAAAAGGAGGCCGATCACTTGGCAGAACAATTAGCAAAGTTAAGCACAGAAGAACTAAGCTCAATGATGAAAGTGAGTGAAAGCATAGCTGAACTTAATGCTAATAGATTTAGAAATTGGAATAAAAACGACGCTGTAGAAAAAAGAGCAATTTTTCAATTTGAGGGGGATGTTTTTAAGCATCTTGGAGCAAATGACTTAAATGAAGATCAAATTCAATATATGAATAACAATCTTAGAATATTGTCAGGGATATATGGATTGCTGAAACCGTCTGATGAAATGAACCCGTACAGATTAGAAATGGGAACAAGACACAATTTTAGTGGTTCAGTAAGTCTGTATGAGTTCTGGGGCAATAAAATTGCAAAAGAGCTTTCCGATGAGCTCGGTAATGCATATTTATTTAATTTAGCTTCGGAAGAATATTTTAGCTCTGTTAGTAAATTTCTAAATTCTGAAAAAATTATCAACTTTAGATTTCTAACCCTGAGCAATGGCAAAGCGAAAGTTGTAGGAGTTATTGCAAAACGTGCAAGAGGTGAGATGGCTAAGTATTTGATTCAGAATAAGGTCGCAGCCAACGAGGGAATCGAAAAATTTTCAGCCCTAGGATTTGAATTTAAAGAATTCAAGGATAATTGTTATACCTTTATTAGCTCTTAGAGTCTTGCTCGATCATATCGTCTACTATTTCTAGCAACTCATCTACCATCGCAAAAGTTTCGTGAAATGAGAAAACCACTTCTCTGTCTCTACTCAAAAGCACTAAGCCTTCTCGCAGTTTTTTTAGTTTTTCAGAATTGTTCATAACCAGCTGTTTATTCTAATGAACTTTTACCTCAAAGCAACGTCAAAAAATGTTGAAATACGGTAAAAAATAGTGGTAATATACTTCCCCATTGGCATAAAGATAAACAATGGTTATAATATGTTATAATAATTTATTATGAGTTACGCATTAGCTTTAACAAATCCTGGCTCAGATATAGACAAGTATCTGAACCAAGTTTACTCAATACCTATTCTCACTAGAGAAGAGGAGCTCGAACTCACGCGTGAATTTTACGAGACTGAAGATGTTAAGGTTGCCCACAAGCTTGTTATATCTCACTTAAGGTTTGTTGTGCATATAGCTAAGTCATACGCTGGATATGGCCTCCCGATAGCAGACATTATTCAAGAAGGAAACCTAGGACTCCTAAAAGCAGTCAAAAAGTTTGATCCTGATAAAGGTGTTAGGTTAGTGTCTTTTGCTGTTCACTGGATCAAAGCAGAAATCCACGAATTTATTCTCAAAAATTGGAGAATAGTAAAAATTGCCACAACTAAAGCACAAAGAAAATTATTTTTTAATCTCAGAAGCAAAAAGAAAAGTACAGGCTGGCTATCAGACAAAGAAGCAAAAAAAATTGCTGCTGATCTAGATGTATCATATAAAGAGGTTATGCACATGGAGAATAGGCTTAACTCCGCTGATAGCCCATTTGATATGCCAACCGATGACGAAGATGATGAAAAAGCATTTTCACCTAGCCAATATTTAGAAGATAATTCTTTTAATCCTGAAGACCAAGCTGAAAAGGACAATTATGAGAGCGTCAATCATACCGCTTTAATGAAAAACATCTCTGGGCTTGACCGTAGAGCACAAGACATTATCAGAGCTAGATGGCTTGATGACCACAAACTTACATTGAACGAACTGGCTGATAAGTATTCTGTTTCTGCTGAAAGAATCAGACAGATAGAAGCATCAGCATTTAAAAAACTAAAGACCTCTTTAGTCAACGTCTAATTAATAAACCCCTCACTAAAATTAAAATTCGCATACAATTATTGCGTAATGATCAAAACTTTTAGTTCTAGAGCAGGCAGATTATCGCCAACTAACATAACATTTTTAGAAAAAAACTCTCCATGTGTTCTTAAGCTTGGTGACGTGCCTAAAACAAAGAAACCAATAGTAATTGATATTGGTTTTGGTGATGCTCAATCTTTTTCGAAAGATGTTATGTCTAATGAAGGCTTCTGTTTTCTCGGCATTGAGCCATATAAAAAAGGATTCGCAAGGGCTGTAGAATTTTATGAAACCAATAAGCCCGACAACCTATTCCTTTTTAATGGGGATGCCAGAGAATATATTGAATCAATAGACTTTGATATTCACTTTATAAGAATCCATTTTCCTGACCCTTGGCCAAAGAAGAAGCACATAAAACGCAGACTTATATCTAAACAGTTTCTAGAGTTTATTCATAGCAAGCTAAAAAAGGGTAGCAAAGTAGAAATTATTACAGACTCAAGAGTTTACCAAGAACATATAAACGAATTGCTCGAGACTCAAAGGCTTTTTGAAATTATTGATAACTTTGAAATCTCTTATGAGGTTTCGACATTTCATACCAAAGGCCTAAAAAAAGGGCATAGTATTGAAAGATATGTTCTTCTAAAAAACTAAGAAAAATATTCGAACATCAAAATATCCAATACTCTTTCAGCTAATTGAAAAACAAAAAAAGCAATTAATGGCGATAGATCAAAACCAGCAGTAGGAGGTATGATATTTCTAAAAATAGATACAGTTGTTTCATAGACCTCTTGTATAAGTGAAGTGGCTGAATTGTAAAGATTCATTCCAAAGGCATAGAACCAACTAAGAACTACACCTGCAATAACAACAAATTTTAGTAAACCAATAAGTATTTTAGTTGTTTGAAATAAAGAAAAATTGAAAATTGTGCCCAGATCATAACCAGGCAGCAGAATATAAAAAGATATAAAATTTATTAAGAATGCTGCAAAAAGCAAACCAATATTAATTTTTTTATAATGCACATTAAAAATCAGCAATAACGGAAACAATAAGATCTTTATTATTCTTGCAATCTTGTTATAGGAATCAGCTCTTGAGAGATCTATTAAGAATAAAACAAGTATTAGATAGACAACAATCGTTTTGATTACCATAAGCATGTCAAAAAAAGTTGTTGGATCATTCATTTTTTTCTTTCTCCAAAAAGAGAAGTCCCTATTCGTATCATATTACTGCCAGCATCAAGTGCAATATTAAAGTCACCTGACATGCCCATTGATAGGAGCTCAATATTTTCATCTAATAGTTTAATTTTGTTGAAAACTTTTGCAGCAAAGTGGAACTGTGCAGTAATTTCATCGGCTGAAATATTATTTTCAGCTATAACCATAAGGCCTTTAATTAGAACTGGACTATTTGCAGGATGCAAACCGATAATTTCATAAATCTCATGATCAGTGAAGCCTGATTTTGAGCTTTCATTGCCAAGTTTTAATTGCAATAAAATTTTGTTTTCTTTTTCCTGGTCCAAAGACAGCAATTTGTTATAAATTTTTTTTCGGCTAATTGAGTGTATTAAATCTGAACAGCTCACAACATCATGCAGTTTATTGCTTTGAATATTTCCTAAAAAATGCCATCTAATATCCATTGGCAGTTCTGCTTTTTTGCTTTGGAGTTCTTGCAAAAAATTTTCCCCAAAATCTCTTTGGCCTAAATCGTAAAGTGCTTGGATCTTGTCTATAGGCTGGCCTTTCGAAACAGCTATTAGCGTACAAGCCGCATCTAAGTTATTTTTTAATCTATTAAAGTGGTCTAGATCCATTTTAAATCTTCTTACAGCTTCTCTTTTCAAGAGAATCCATATTTAATCTTCGAAGATTCTCTCTAGCATTATTGGTTTGCGATCTATTTTCAAAAGGCCCAACAATAACAATGTAGTTGTAACCATTCTCACTGCTTACATTCTCTATTACAGGCATATAGCCAATTTTTTCAAGTTCTTCAAGCTGGCTTTGGGCGGCTTTGAAAGTTCTAAAGCTCCCAGATTGCGCAAAGTATTCACATATTTCGTTTGAGTTATTGATGACCACATCTAACTCATCAAATGAGCTCTCTTCAAGGATAGTTTGAAATTCATAATCTATATCCTCAACATCAAATCTATCTAAGTCTAAAAAATCCTTGTTATCTTTTAAGAAACCCATCGAAAAAGCTGTCGCAAAAAATGATACTAAGATAGCTAGAATAACTGTAGGTATAGCTTTTATTGGAAATTTTTTATTTTTAAAAGAAAAGTTAGACATCTCACATTTTTTCTAAAGGCTCTACATTTAAAATTTTAAAGCTGTTCTTGAGGATTTGTTTTGTAATGACAGTTATTAGAAGCCTTGAGTTTGAAATGGCTTTATCTTCAGAAATTACAGGACTACTTTCATAAAATGAATGGAAAGCGGCGGAAAATTCTTTAATGAAGTGAACAAGAGAGTGCGGCGATCTTTCAAGCCCATAATCTTTTACAAAATGTGGGTAGTTAATTGCTTTAGAGACTAGCTCAAAACAGTTATTAATTTCATCAAAATCTATCTCTTCATTTGGATCGAAGTTAGCCTTATTTAGAATGGAGCAACATCTTACATAAGCGTATTGCGCATAAAAGTATGGATTATTTTTACTTTCGTCCTTTGCAAGATCCATATCAAAATCCATTGTATGGTCAGACTTTTTTTCTAAAAAGAAGAACTTTATAACATCGGAGCCTAGCTCTTCACGTAAATCACTTAATGAATAAAACTCTCCTCTTCTGGTAGACATCATTTTCTTTATGCCATCTTCATAAAGGTTAACCAGCTGATATAAAACAAACTCAATATTTTGGTTATCTTTTTTTAGCACATCAAAAGCTGAAGTAAGTCTTGGGATATAGCCGTGGTGATCAGCACCAAATATATTTATGTAATGATCATAATTTCTATCAATTTTATTTTTGTGATAACCAACATCAGTTAAATAATAAGTAGGTTCACCATTTTCTCTTAGCAAAACTCTATCTTTGTCATCTCCAAAAGCTGTTGTTCTAAACCACTTGGCCCCATCCTTTTCAAATGTATGGTCTTTTTGAGTAATAATTTCTAAAGATTTAGATAAATCTGAATTAGGGTCATCAGCTTTACCAAGAGAACTTTCTTTAAACCAACTATCATGAATTATCTTAAAGCTGTGCAAATCTTTTTTGATTATTTCCAATATTCTTTCCACTGAAAATTCTCTTGCTTTATCCCAAAGGTCTTTAAACGATTCTTGAAGATAAAATGCTATTGAGTCTAGTCTCGCGTCCTTATCTGCATCTAATTCACCCAACACAATTTCTTTATCTAGATCTCCATATTCTTTTCGAAAGTCATCAGCTAAGCCTTTGATGTAATTGCCTTCATAAGTTCCCTCGCTTTCAAATGTTTCTACATAAGCATTTAAAATTACACTGCTTGTTAATATAGATATTTGTCTACCAGCATCATTAACGTAATATTCTTTTGTTACTTCATAACCTAT
>QCMX01000007.1 GCA_003213455.1 SAR86 cluster bacterium AG-422-P06
TCTTTAATACAAATTCAAAATACTAATCCTCAAGCAAATATAGTTGTGCCAAAAGGAGACCTAAAACTTCTCAAAAGTGTTGGTTTATCCAATATAAAAGAGTTTGATTGGTGGGAAGAGAAGTCAATATTTGATTTTTCTGTCATCTTTGTTCCTACTAAGCATTGGTCTGCTAGAGGCCTATTTGATAGAAATAAAAGTTTATGGGGAGGTTGGGCTATTAAGTCTAAGTCAAAAACAATACTACATATAGGTGATACTGCATATGCTGATTATTTTAAAAGTTATCCACTTAAGATAGGGCAGATTGATATTGCTTTTATGCCAATAGGTTCATATTCACCAAGAGATATAGAAGCTGAATATCACGTTGATCCGTATGAAGCGATACAACTCACAAGAGATCTTGAGTCTACTTATACCTATGGCATTCACTGGGGCGGCATATTTTTCCAACAAGAACCAACTTATGAGCCTCAAGAAATTATAGAGCAAGAAATGTTATTGGATCCAACTCTAAATTTTTACACCTCAATACCAGGTATAATTATTGATCTACCTTAATTGAGAATGATTCTCATTTAGAGTATTATTTGAAACCTTATGAACAAATTTAAAATACTTATCTCAACAATATTGTTTCTCATGGTGATAACTGGATGTGCGCCTGTAAATGAAGTAAATATCTACACATCAAGACATTATGATGCTGACGATATTTTATATGCAGAATTTACAAAAAAAACTGGAATCAAAGTAAATATTATTTCAGGTTCAGGTGGAGCATTAATGGAACGATTAAAATCAGAGGGCTCTAATTCTCCTGGTGATGTTTTTTTTACTGTAGATGCTGGGAATTTAGCAAATTTTCAAAAAGGTGGATATTTGCAAAGTATTAAGTCTCAGACCATTAAAAATTTGGTACCAAAAGAACTTAGAGGAGAAAATGATGAATGGGTAGCTGTTGCAAAGAGAGCTAGAGTTATATTTTACAATCCTGAATCTGTCTCAGATGAAGAGATTAAAAATATTTCTTATGAGGATTTAGCTAATTCTAATTGGAAGAATAGGGTAGTTATTAGAAGCTCATCAAACATGTATAACCAATCACTAGTTGCATCATTGATTTCTAATCTAGGTGAAGCAAATACTGAAATATGGGCAAAAGAGTTTGTTTCTAATTTTGCAAGAACACCTCAAGGAAATGATAGATCTCAATTAATGGCTGTAGCTAATGGCTTAGCTGATATTGCCGTAGCAAATACATATTACATAGGAATCATGTTATCTGGTAAGGGTGGAGAGGAGCAAAAAATAGCAGCTTCTAAACTTAAAATTGCTTTTCCTAATCAAGAAAATAGAGGAGCTCATGTAAATATTAGTGGTGGCGGAATTCTTAAGCATTCACCTAATAGAGAAAATGCAGAAAAATTTCTAGAATTTTTGCTTTCAGAAGAGGCTCAAAAACATATAGTCAATAATACATTTGAATATCCTGTGCTTGATTCCATAGACCCTCATCCTTTAATAGCTGAATTTGGTACCTTCAACATGGACAAAACATCTGTATCAGACTTTGGTAAATATAATCCATCTGCAGTAAAACTGATGGATAGAGCAGGCTGGAAATAAACCTTTAGTTTCTTTATTTGATAATATTGATAATTAATTAATTGCTACAGTGAAAAAATTATTTAAGCTCAGCTTTTGGGAGATCTTTGCTGCTTCAATAGCAGCTTTATTTGCAATCCCCATATTACTCATTCTATTGAGCTTATTTTCAGGATTTAATGAGAATTTCACTCATATCTATGATGTAGTTTTATATGAATATTCACTAAATTCACTCTACTTAGTTATAGGAGTTTCAATCTTAGTAATCTTTATCGGGGTTATAACAGCATGGCTTGTTACAAATTATGATTTTATTGGAAAAAAAATCTTTGTTTGGGCATTGATATTGCCTTTAGCTATACCTCCTTATATTTTAGCGTATGTTTTTACAGAAATATTTGATTATTCTGGGACCGCAAATAACCTTTTAAGATCATTAAATCTAGTATCCGAAGATTATGCCTTGCCTAATATTCGTTCGCTTACAGGAGCAATAGTTGTCTTTAGTTTCACACTTTATCCATATGTATATTTAATTACCAGAGTTGCACTGATGAGCATTCTTAAACCCATGTTAGATTCTGCAAGAGTAATTGGTCTATCAAAATTACAAACTTTCTTTAAAGTAACTTTGCCTATTATTAGACCAGCTATCTTAGCTGGTACAGCATTAGTCGCTATGGAAACATTATCCGATTTTGGTGCAGTACAACATTTTGCATTACCAACTTTTACCACAGGAATATTTAGGACTTGGTTGGGTATGTATGATCTAACAACAGCGATGCAATTAGCTTCAATTCTGTTATTTGTTATATGTATAGTTTTATATTTTGAAAGATATCAAAGAAGCAAACAAAGATATTCTGCTGCGGGTGTAAAATCTGAGAAATTAATAAGCACCAAACTTAAAGGTGTATACAGTTACTTAGCTGCAATATTTTGCTTCCTACCAATATTTTTTGGCTTTGTCGTTCCGGTAGTGGAATTAATAAATTGGGCTACAGCTATAGATAATACCTTTAACAATGATTTTATCTCATCTTCATTCAATACATTATTATTAGCATTTTTGGCTGCTTTAATAACCTCTGGAATAGCTTTGATCTTGAATTTCAATGCAAGAATCGATACTAGTAGATCTTCTGAGGAAATAAATAATTTTATTTCGATGGGTTATGCAGTGCCTGGTTTAATCTTAGCAATTGGCATTACTCAATTTCTCACTTACATTGATTACATCTTATTCAGTACTGGGTTAATAATTACAGGCAGTTTGATAGGTTTAATTTTTGCATATGTAATTAAATCTTATGCTTTATCAAACAATGTTATCCAGAGTAGTTATAAACAAGTCTCAACTGATATAGATGATTCTGCTAGAACTTTAGGGTCTAATAAAAGAAAACTTTTACTCGATATTCATGTGCCTTTACTTAAAACTGGTTTGCTTACTAGTTTCTTATTGGTTATATCCGAAGTAGTAAAGGAATTACCAGCTACTTTAATATTGAGACCTTTTAATTTTGATACCTTAGCAGTAAATGTATATTTATTAGCCTCTGAAGAAAGAATGTACGAGGCTGCATTTCCAGCATTATTTATTATTTTAATTGGATTGATACCCATATACTTTATTTCTAAAATGATTAATCATTCAAGGGCTGTTGATGAATAACGAATATTTAAAAATTACTAAACTAAATTATGAAATTGATAAGAAAACTATTATTAATGATTTAAATTTAGCAGTTAAAGAAGGAGAATTTATTTCTATTATGGGTCCATCAGGATCAGGCAAAACCTCATTATTGAGATTAATAAGTGGTTTAGCTAAACAGTCAAAGGGCACAATTAAAGTAAATCATAAAGTAATTGCGGATGATGATACCTTTATTGAACCTGAAAATAGAAATTTAGGACTAGTTGTCCAGGAAAAGGTATTATTTCCACATCTAAACGTTATAAATAATATCAAATTTGGACTTAGCCATAGTTCGATAGATGACGATCTAACCTCCATTATAGAACAATTTAAAATAACGCATTTATTAAACAATTACCCTCACCAACTATCTGGGGGTGAAGCACAAAGAGTTGCTCTGGCAAGAACTTTAGTCACAAAGCCTAAAATATTATTGTTAGATGAGCCTTTTAATGGCTTGGATGAAGCACTTAAGCATGAGATTTATCCAGACATGCAAGCATTTCTGAAAGAACATAAGATAACTACAATTATGGTGTCACATAACATACAAGAAGTTGAAGAGTTATCTGACCGTAGTTTCAAACTTAATAACTTTGCACTTAAAGCAATTTAATGATGAATAAAATATTTCTAATTCTTACTACTTTTCTATTAGCTACCATGTCTTTAAGCGTTTTAGCCAAAACAGAAAATTATGCTGATAACGAAGGAATTGAAATTTTTTATGTTGATTATGGTCCTAAAAATCATGAACCTATTCTTCTTGTACAGGGGCTTGGAGGTCAATTAACTTTCTGGCCTGATGAATTAATTTCATTATTACAGGAAAATGGTTTCAGACCAATTGTCTACGACAATAGAGATGTTGGATTATCAGATGGTTTTGAAGAATATGGTAGACCTAATTTTATATGGAATTACATCAAGTTTTATACAGGACTGCCATTAAAATCAGCATATTCATTAGCTGATATGGCTAGTGATGGTATAGCAGTCTTAGATGATCTAGAACTTAAAGAGTCTCACTTATTAGCTATGTCTATGGGTGGGATGATTACTCAAAGAATGGTCGCTGATAATAGTGATAGATTTAAATCTTACGTGCTCATAGCATCTATGGCTAGAACACCAGACTTACAAACCGGGCCTAAAGGTGAATTAAAAAAATTGATTGAAGACAGATCATTTCGAGAACAAACAATAGAGGAAAGATTAGATAGATCATTAAAAATGTATAAGATTCTTGGTACTCCTGGCACAGAAATTAATGAAGAAGAATTTAGAAAGAACGCATTATTCAATATAGAAAGAAGTTCAAATGAAACAGGTTTTACTAGACAATTAATAGCTATTCTAGCTGATAGAGATCGTTATGATGAAGTACGTAGCATTAACATACCAACACTAGTTATACATGGTAAGTTAGATCCATTAATTCCATTCGAAGAGGGCAAGAAAACGGCAGATATGATTCCAAATAGCCAGTTTTTACCTGTTGATATAATGTCTCATCTAATTGATAAGCCAGTCTTAGAAATTATAGAAGAGCCTTTAGTACAATTTTTATCGGAAAATAATTAATTAAGGACAGTATAAGAACCAATTATCCTCAGTTCTTCTGACATATCTTCTAATTTCTCTAGAAGTTCGATAACGTTTGAGTCTTCGTAATAACCTTCAAAGTCTATAAAGAATGTATGTAGGAAGTCATTATTCCTTGAAGGTCTAGTTTCAATTCTAGTCATATTAATATCTAGATCTGTAAAGGGCTGAAGGATTTTCATTAAAGAACCAGGCTTATCAGCAATATTTATCATCACAGATGTTTTATTGATGTCTGATCTATCTTCTAAACTTTTGCCAATTACTAAAAATCTTGTTTTGTTATCCGATCTATCTTGTATTTCAGAATTATGAGTTGTTAGGCCAAAGATTTTTATAGCATAAGAATTAGCAATACAAAAAACAGAATCATCCTCAGCGGCATGTGCTGCTGCTTCAGCTGTGCTAGTTGCAACTATTTTTTCTGCATCAGGAAAGTTATCTCTAAGCCAGTTATTACATTGTCCAAAAACCTGAGGATGCGAAGTTATTTTTTTTACTTTAGATGTATCTAGTTTTGTATTTTTTGAGCAGAAGTTATGACTTACAGAGAAATTGAATTCTTTAATAATCTTTAAATCATAGTCAATCAAACAATTTAATGATGAATTAATTACTCCTTGATAGGAATTCTCAAATGGTATGACGCCATAGTATGAATGACTCATTGCAACTTTTTCGAATATATCTTCAATAGAAGGGAGAGGTACATATGTATCAGTATCTGAGAATATATTTCTAGATGCTAAGTCAGAGTTTGTGCCTTCTGGGCCTAAAAAGAAAATTTTCATTTGTGGATTGTAAGGTTTTTTAGACATAAAAAAAACTGAGCAAGCTCAGTTTCTTTTAAATCGAGTACTGTAGGTGTCAAAAGTGAGATTATCTTTTGCATCCTTGAGTAAGATCTCTTTTACTCTTGGTGGTCAAGTTTGCTTCATTGCATGCTAAGCTTTCTTGAACTTTCACCTTTCAGTGCTCTTCCTTGTGTAACGTTTCCTTTCTTTGGTTCTGCAGTTCCTTTCCAGTTCTCGTTACCGCTAGGTAAGATCTAATTTAAAATGTGTTACTTATTAATGCAACACTTTAGTGCAAATAAATACTACTTTTTTTAACCTATCTAGGAAAGCCTTTTAAAAAGAGGCTTTTAAGATGAAAAAAATTACAATAAATTTGTATAATTAATTTTTATTAAAATTAGTTTGATTAAAAAATGTACAATATGTTTAAAAAATATACAACTTTAAGAAAGTTGCTGATTGAAAATATAAGATATAATACTTCATTATGAAAATTACAATGATTACGGGACCCACTGCTGGCATTGGTAAATCACTTGCATATCAATTAGCAGAACGAGGTGAAAATTTATTATTAATAGCAAGAAGAGAAGAACGATTAAAAAACATTTCTGAGGAGATCCAGAATAAATACAACGTAAAGGTTTTATATTGTGTTACCGATTTAACGACACAGGAAGCGCCAAAGAATATTTATAATTTTTGCAAAGAACATCAACTAGATATTTCAACATTAGTCTTAAATGCAGGTTATCAAATTAATACAAGACTACATGAAGCTTCAATAGAAGATGAAGAAGCATGTTTAAGAGTGTTAGGTTTATCTGTGATCATGCAAACGAAGCTCCATCTTAATGATCTTGTAAAGAGAGGTGGCGGTAAAATTATGGTAGTTTCATCGATTGCAGCATTTGCTCCAACTTCTAAAGAATTTGCCGTTCTATATGGACCAGTTAAGACTTTCATGAACAGGTTTGTAGAAGGCATAAATGGTGCGTATAACAAAGACAATATTTATGCTACTTCAGTATGCCCTGGGTTTACTACCACAGAGTTTCATGAAATGAGTGGCACACAGGAGAGAATGGATAAGGTGCCTTCATTTATGAAAATGACTGCAGATGAAGTCGCAAAAGAGGGTATAGCAGGCATGGATAAGAAAAAAGAAATTGTTATAACGGGTGGCCTTAATAGGTTTCTAGTTAACACACTAAAATTTTTCCCTAGGTCACTTATTACTATCATTGGCAATGCATTAGCGGGTGGTAGGTATAAATAAGCTTTATCTCATAGCAATAATAGTATTAACTGGTTGTTCTCAACAAAGTCCAGAAGATATTGCTCAACAATCCTTAATTATAGATACGCATATTGATACACCTTATCGTATTAAGGCTGATCTTGATAAGTCAGGAGAATTTGAAAATATTGCTCTTCAAACTAATTATGATTTTGATTACTCAAGAGCTATTACTGGGGGCTTAAATGTACCATTTTTTTCCATTTACTTACCAGCTCAAACAGAAGAGGAAGGAACCAGTTTTACATTAGCTAATGAATTAATTGATTTAATGAATTCAATTATTTCTCAAAATAATGATAAATTCTTTTTTGTTGATACTTCTACTTATTTAGGTAATCTGCCAGGTCAGAACTTAATAGGCATTGCTTATGGCATGGAAAACGGTGCAGCACTTGAAGGAGATTTATCCAACGTTAGATATTTTTACAACAAGGGCATCAGATATATAACTTTAACTCATGCTAAAAGTAATCATATTTCCGATTCATCTTATGATGCTAATAAACAATGGGGTGGCTTGAGTGATTTTGGCAAAACTCTTATACCTGAAATGAATCGAGTTGGAATTATAGTAGATATTTCTCATGTCTCTGATCCAGCATTTATGGAGGCTATAGATCTTTCTAATACACCAGTAATTGCGAGTCATTCATCATTGCGCCACTTTACCCCTGACTGGGAAAGAAATGTTTCTGATGAGATGCTAATAGCACTGGCATCAAAAGGTGGCGTTATCCAGATAAATTTTGGTACAGCCTTTCTCACCGATATAAATGATAAATCTGTCGGATATGATCCAAATACCTATATACACGCAGACGTATCTGATGTTGTGGATCATATAGATAGAGTTGTTGAGCTCGTGGGTATAGATCATGTTGGAATTGGCTCTGATTATGATGGAGTAGGAGATACTCTCCCTAATAACTTAAAAGATGTCTCAAGTTATCCTAATCTTATTGCAGAGTTACAAAAACGTGGCTACTCTACCAGAGACATCCAAAAAATCTTAGGTGAAAATTTTGCTAGAGTCTGGAGAGAAGTAGAAGAATATGCACGCAACAGCTAATCCAATAGAAATATGGCATAAAACTATTTTAGATAATGATCCATCAGAGCTATATTGCATTCTGGATGATTCATTTCAGTTTTATTCACCAGCAGTATTTAAAAGTAAAGAAAAATATATGGGCTATATTTATTTACTTGCTGCAAGCCAATCATTTCTTACGAGCGATTTTAAATACACCAGAGAAATCATTGATGAAGGGCAAGCAGTCTTAGAGTTTGAATGCACAATGGGCGGAGTTACTGTTAATGGTATAGACATGTTTAAATGGAATGCCGATAACAAACTTACAGAAATGAAAGTCATGATTAGAACAGAGAAGGCATTAGAAGCTGTTAAGCAAGAGATGACAAAAAATTTATCAAGGCCTGAACTTTGGCGTTGATTGATGTAAAACTATACATATATAATTAATTATCATGGCAAAAAAATATGTAAACTTTCGAGTAGGCGGTGTTCCTGAAACTAAAGAGGACAACTACACCGTCTGGACAAATGACTTACTTAGCAAACTTATAGCTAGTAAAACAGTAATTGAACCTAGCAAATCAACCTTTGGGCATAGGCTTTTAGAAAGCGAAGTTGTTTTTGTTGTTGTCTCTGGTAGAGGCATCATGGAAGTAGTTGAATATGCTAACACCTCGGATGGTCATGGACATGACCCTTCCCATGGCATTATGCACAAAGATGAATATGCATTATCAGCTGGAGATGTGATATTAGCAGAAGAGGGTGATTACGTTAAAGTTTCAAATGAAAGCGATCATGATCAATTAGTTTATTTACGTATTTTTGATAAAGCAGGATGGCGAGGCCGTTCTCCTGAATTAGAAGAAGATCCGCAAGCTTAAATTTAATGAAGAGACTTCTCTTATTAACATTTTTTGCTCAATCTATTTTTTCTGAACCTGAGTTATATTTTATTGAGCCCAAAAATGGCTCTATTAATACTGGTACTGTACAAATTAAATTTGGTCTAAAGAATTTTGGTGTTGCACCAGCTGGCTACAATATACCTAATACAGGTCATCACCATCTAATAATAGATGCAGATCTACCTAATCTAAATTTACCTATCCCTGCAAATCAGAACTATGTACATTTTGGTTTAGGTCAAACTGAAACAACTATTAAGCTAGATCCTGGAACTCACACTCTGAGACTTTTAATGGGTAATTATCTTCATATACCACATACAGAGCCAATCTATTCAAAAGAGATCACTATAACAGTCAAATAAAAAAAAACCGCCCGAAGGCGGTTCTTTTTAAACTTAACTAATTTTAGTTATTAGTTTCACCAGTCCATGTATGGCTACCGACTGTTGCATAATCGTGTGCATCTTGGTCGGAAATCTTAGTAATTTCCCACCAGCAGTCAGTTGCATCTGTACCAGCTGAAGTAGTCCATGAATCTGTTCCAGCTTTAGTAGCTTTCTTAATCATTACAGATTCTGAACTTGCTTGTGAATCTCCACATGCTGTCCAATCACTTCCAGGATCTCCTTGGTAGTCACCAAATACATCCACGACTGTTGCAGTCTGTGATGGATCATCTGATGCAGCAGCTTTCTTAAATAGCTTATAAGCATCATCACCATTATGTGAAATATCACTACTTACTTGGTCAGTATTATTTCTAAGTGCATCAGGTCCATCTGTTCCTTCTGCTCTTCCAATAACCCAAACATCTCCGTTAGCAATAGTTGCTCCAGACGTAAAGTTAATAGCAACCTCATACTCTCCAGCTACTGAAGGAGCGTTACTTACTCTTCCTAAGAAGTATTGGTCTAGAGAAACATCTGCACCTGTAAAGTTTGCAATTTCAACATACTTAGTCCAGTTAGAACCAACTTCTGATGTTTCTGAGATAAACAGATCATCAGCAGTAGGTGCTGGTGCCGGTGTTGGCTCTGGTGTATCAGCTACAGCTACAACTACGTTA
This sequence comes from SAR86 cluster bacterium AG-422-P06, assembly GCA_003213455.1. Taxonomy (GTDB): domain Bacteria; phylum Pseudomonadota; class Gammaproteobacteria; order Magnimaribacterales; family TMED112; genus TMED112. Next base: position 10,038 of record QCMX01000007.1, read on the forward strand.
TCATAGAGCATTGCTGTTGGGTGATAATTAGTACCAGTGTTTGAGAAACCAAACTGTATAGGCCATCCAACCATAGTGCTTATTATGTCTACAGATAAAGATCCATCTGTATTCCATGCGGATGTAGTGTATCCACTAGTATCTGCATAAACACCTGGCTCTGCTGCATAACCGTTTCCTGGGTTAAGAACTTTTACAAATGCTTGGCAACTTAAAGCTGTTGTACCAGTATCAGTGTTTGTATCACCACAAGCTGTACCTTCACTAGGCTTTTTACCATGCCATGTAAACGTTAAAGTTTTACCTACATCTGCTTCTGCAACTGTGTATTCTGTAAAGACATTTGTCTCATGTACTTTAGTCGCAATTGATGAATCACCATAGTTAGCAAATACTTTTAGATAATTTGTCGCATTACCTTCGCTATCAGTCTCACTTCTTTCAACAGCAGAGATCTGTGATTGATTAGGGTGAGATGCATTAGGAGCTGCTCCTAAGTAGTTATACTCATATGCACCTGCAGTTCCATCTGCATTTGCGGTAAATACGTTAACTGCATACTTCCAACCATCAATAGTTTCGTTGTCATCTGTTACAGCTTCAAAATCAGCTTCTGCGTAGTTACCAGATGGTGCTGGTGTTGGCTCAGGAGTTGGCTCTGGAGTTGGTTCCGGAGTTGGCTCAGGAGTGTAAGCACTTACATCAGCATTATCATAAAGCATGCCTGTTGGCGCATAGTTACCAGAGTAGTTTTTAAATCCTGTTTGTAAGATATGTCCAACCATTGCTTCTGTTAATTCAAAATCAACGTTTACGGTTTCACCGTCAGTTGATGCACTTGTTGTATCAGTTGAGGCATCTAGTAGAAGGCTATAGTCAGTACTGTTTACAACTTTAACTATTGCTGCACAAGTCGCACCAGTAGCTCCATTGTCTCCATTAGTACTACCACAATTATTGGAAGCAGGCGATTTTGCTGTCATAGAGAATCTATAAGTTCCCACCATATCAGCTGTAATATAGCCTTGAGTAGCTCCAAGTTCTCTAATAATGTTTACTTCAACAAAACCTGTACCATGAGTACCATCACTATAGTTACTGTAAGTATTAAGAATAGTGTTACCACCATCTTCAGCAACTAAGCCTGTCATGTTATCTAACACAGCAGTACCGTTATAGTTGTTTGTGTAATTACCACCTGAATCAAATTGATTCACTGAATACATCCATGGAGCTAGATCCGTTGCAGCTGCATAACCTTCGAAATCGTCTGCGAAAGTAACACTAGGTGCCGGTGTTGGCTCAGGTGTAGGTTCAGGCGTTGGCTCTGGAGTTGGCTCTGGAGTTGGTTCCGGAGTTGGCTCAGGCGTCGGCTCTGGTGTTGGCGCCGGTGTAGGCGCTGGTGTTGGCGCCGGTGTAGGCGCTGGCGTTGGCATAGGTGTTGGCGCTGGTGCCGCAGGAGTTTCATTAAATGAATCTCTGCTAACCCCATCACTACACGCAGCTAAAAAGACTAACGTAAGAAAAGTGGTGAGTTTTTTAAACATGTTAAGTTATCCCCAAATATATTTGTAAATCAAATATGTCATAAAATGTAGATTTTTTAAAGGGAAAAGTTAAAGATTTTAGGCTTGATTTTTACTTTTTATGTTTGGTCAGATCAGTCTCATCTCTATGCTTTCTCAGATACTTCATAAATGGTGTTCCACCTGTACCTCTGACCTTCGAACCACCTGTACCAAATAGAGTGCTTTTAGTACTTTGATTGTGTATATAATCAGCAGCGTATTGTAGGTGTTGAGATCTAAAAATTGAGATTTCCTGACAACACTCATCAAATAGAGTTTTTAATTCTTCATTATTAGCAACATCTTGCTTAACTTTAGAATGATCTTCCACGTATTTAATTAATTCTCTGTGTGATGGAGGCATATAAGATTTCATCTCATCAAGATATTCTCTAAGCTCATCTTTTTCATGCACAACATTAAGCAAAGCATCTAGAGTAGGAACTATAGAACTTTGGGCTCCTGTTTCTCCTCTATATAATTGTGGTTTCTCATCAAAACAGCCTTCATAGATTAAACCATCTGGCAGACCTGGATTGTTTTTCCAGCCAAAGATATAAGGTCTGACTCTATGATAGTAGATGTAAGGATCACATTTTTCAGGCATCTTTCTAAACAGATGATTAACCTTCAACATAGATTCTTTTATTTTTGTTAACTCTTCTAAAAGTGTTGAATCACTAGCTTCATTAAGCTCATATGCAGATGCGATTGCAAATGAACTTTTAATGGCTTGATTTGCTGCATGCTCTATACATACATGGATTGTCACAAACCAATCTTCATCTATACCGCCCAAGAAATTATAATTTAGAGCGACATTATCTAGATTTACCCCTTCATCATCATTTATTTTGTGCCAATTATCTAAACAGTAACTGGCATAACTGAGAATTGCTGGTCTACCAAGTTGTTCAGATATTTTAGACCAGGGCAGGGCAATAGCTTTACAAAGCACTTTTGAGGGAGCTAAATCTCCCCAGACGTAGGCATGGGCTAAGAATGAAAATTGAACGTTTAATAATCTAAGCTCAACTTCAGAGTATTTACCTAAATCATGTGAAAAGAAATCTTCTGGTAGTGCATCAATTTGATGTCTAATTTTATTAGTCAGTAAAAGTTTAGGTATGGCACAGGCCAGATCTTCTAATGTTTGTTCATCTGAATTTTTATCGTCTAGGTATCTAAGAGGTTGTGATTTACCAATAAAACCATCTACATTATCTTTATCAAGTGTCAGATTAGATTTCATGCAATTATTCTATATAAGTTAATAATATTTTCATCTTTTATAGAGGTTTTTATTGAATATTCATTCTAAATGAGAATGATTATCATTTATTTTAGTTTTTTGCTTGAAATTACAAAATACCTTCATATAATTCCTAAATGAGAATGATTATCATTACGATTATCATTTACGAATAACGAGGATATATGAAAAATTTAATTAAAATTTTATTCTTACTTACAGCTTTTGCATATGCGCAATCAGCTTCAAACTCTACTGATGTAGATGGTAATGAGATAGAAGAAGTTGTTGTCAAAGGCAATGTTCTTTACTCAGATCAAGTTAATGCACTAAAAACCCCAGTGCCTGTTTTAGATGTACCTCAAACAGTATCAATTATTACTGATGAAGATATAAGAAAACAAGGCTTTAGAGAAATAGGGGATATCGTTAGATACACTCCTGGTGTTAACACATCTCAAGGTGAAGGTCACAGAGATTCTGTCGTTTTTAGAGGCGTAAGATCTACTGCTGATTTTTATCAAGATGGTGTTAGAGATGATGTGCAATACTACAGATCTTTATATAACGTTGAACAAGTTGAAGTTCTAAGAGGACCAAATGCTCTGTTATTTGGAAGAGGCGGAACAGGCGGCATGATTAACAGAGTTACAAAAAAAGCTGTTATCGGAGAAACTTTTACTGCTCATGATATCGGTATAGATTCATTCGGCGCATCTGATCTTGGTTTAGATACTAACATTCAGTTGGATAATAATTCAGCACTAAGAATAAATCTTCATAGTGATGATTTAGCTAATCACAGAGACCATTACGATGGTTCTAGATTAGGAATCAACCCTACAATGAAAATTCGTTTAACCGCTGATACAACACTAGATCTTTCTTACGAATATGCAGACCACGAAAGATTTATTGATAGAGGTATACCAACAATTAATGGTAGACCTGATGAGTCATTAGTTGATGTAGTTTTTGGTGATTCAAGTACAAATATTCAAACTCTAGAAGCAAGCATTATGAGAGCACAAGTCACTCATAAAATGTCAGAAACAAAGAAAGCTAATTTCAGTCTAACATCTAGTAGTTTCGAAAAAATGTATCAAAATCTTTATGCATCAGGTTATGACGGAACACTCGTAACTATGGATGGATATAGAGACCCAACTGAAAGAGATAATTTTATCCTATCTGGAAATCTTGTTAATGAAATTTCATTAGGTAACATGACTCACACTTTACTAATTGGTGCAGAGTTTATTGATACAGAAAACAAGAACCTTAGATACGATTCTTTCTGGTCAACTACTTCAGATGATAATGAGGTTTTCAATATCACAAGACCTATGGACTTTTCTGTCAACTCAGCTGGCGTAGCTACAGGTGTTGATTTTGCAACTAAGTTAAATCGTCAAACAGAATCTGACATAACTGTTACATCAGTTTACATACAGGACCAAATAGACGTATCAGATAATCTGAAAGTATTACTTGGTGGAAGAATTGATGATTTTGATATTACTGTTAGAGACATTAAAAATTCTTCATCAGAATCAAGAAACGATAATACATTCTCACCAAGAGCTGGTTTGGTATACAAGCCACAAGAAAATGTTTCTTACTATGTTAGTTACAGTGAGAGTTTCTTACCAAGATCTGGTGAGCAATTTAAATCATTAAGCGCAACATCTGCACGTTTAGACCCTGATGTGTTTGAAAGTACAGAAGTTGGTGTAAAAGTAGCTTTAGCAAACAATATGAGCTTAACAGCTGCGTACTTTGATAGTGAGCAAGTTAGAGCAGAGCGAGATAATGACACTGGTGAAACTTCAGAAGTTAGAGGTTTAACTGTAAGTGGTATTGAGGTTGAGCTTAAGGGACGAGTAAATGATAGCTTAAATCTTGCTATTGGTTACTCTGATTTAAGCGGTGAAACAAGTTCTGGTGGTATACCTAGAGAAATACCTGAGCATACTTTATCTGCTTACGTTACATACCAAATGAACGACAAACTAAGTTGGGCCTTAGGTCTTACTCAACAAGGCGAATCTAAAATTAAAGATAATACGCCTGGTTTAGTTTTACCTGAATACACAAGAGTTGATCTTGCAGCTTACTATCAAGTTGCAAAGAATCTAAGTGTTCAAATGAACGTGGAGAATTTAATGGATGAATTATATTTCCCACATTCACACAGTACACATCAAGCGTCTGTTGGTGAAAGTTTGAATACAAGAGTATCAATGAGGTGGACTTACTAATTATTCCTTAGGAATAATTGGTTTTAAATGCGTAATCAAAGATGTGTGCAATAACTTTTACCAAGGTGGTTGTGCACATCGAAACGCTAAAGAACTGATTAGTGGGGGGCAGGCTAATGTATGTGGTACAAAATTGTCATATTCCACCCTTGCAACTTATGATGATTAAGACTCTCTCATGCTTGCCTACACTATTTGTTCGAGTGAAATAGAACAGTACTTATAGTACAAAGCCTAGATCTATTTCATTCAGTGTGATTACTTTTTAGTTCATATTTTTACCTTTCTATTAGAAAGTTAGTCGCACACTAAACCCCTTAGAAATAAGGGGTTTTTTTTATATTAAAAAGGATTAGACTAAATCTATGAAATTATCATTTCCACCTGTAATTACACTAGCTTGCATAGCAGGACAATTCATTCTTTATATGATGTTGCCTTTACAGGTAAATCTAAGTTTATTGTTGGGTCTAATGCTTCTTATCGCATCTGTAGCATTAATAGTTATTTCGTTTAAAGAATTACAAAAAAATGACACAACTTACATACCAGATGGAGAGCCAGAACAATTAGTCACTACAGGTCCATTCTCCTACAGTAGAAATCCAATCTATTTAGGTATGTTTGGCATATTAGTTGCGACTGCCTTTTTAATGCAATCCATGTCAGCATTACTTATACCCGTTTTATTTATTTCTATTATTCAGAATACATGGATACCACATGAGGAAACTAAATTAAGTGAAAAGTTTACTGATGATTGGGAAGCTTATTCTGCAAACACAAAACGTTGGCTATGGTAATAGAGCTTTATTGATAAGCTTTTTCCATGTTTCATAATCTTGAGACATAAATTCATGATCTTCTTCATTAGAACTTATGGTGGATCTAGATTGATCTTTTACTAAATCAAGATCATACACTCTTGAAGCAACGCCCGCTAAAACAGCAACACCTCGAGCTGTAGATTCACTATTTTCAGGTACTAGTACATCTATATTCAAAATATTAGCTAACTGTTGAGTAAAGATATGATTCGCAACCATGCCGCCATCAACATTTAAGGATTTAAGCTCAATGCCCATCTTCTGTAAACAGTGAATAATGTCATTAGTTTGATAGGTGATAGAGTTAAAAGCTGCATTAATCATGTCAGCTTTAGATGTGTCTCTAGTTATACCATGATAACTAGCTCTAATATCGGAGTTCCAATAAGGAGCTCCAAGACCAGTAAATGCTGGGATAAAATGCACATTATTTGCATTTCCATTTGGTTGTAAGTAATTTTCTGAATGTTCACTAGCAGGAAAGAATTCTAAATTATCTCTTAACCATTGCACTGTGGTGCCTGCGGCATAGATACTTCCTTCAATAGCATAAGAAATTTGACCATCTAAGGAATAGCCAATTGTTGTTAATAAACCATCATTAGAAAAAGTTGGTTCTTGACCGATATTAGCCATTAGGAAACAGCCAGTACCATATGTACTTTTTAATTCTCCCTTAGTAAGGCATCCTTGACCAAATAATGCTGCTTGCTGATCGCCCAAGACCCCATGAACCTCGATATTATTTAAGGCTGTTAATGGGCCAAAATTTGCGTCAGAGTGTTCTACTATCGGGAGAAGCGATACCGGAATATCAAATAAACTTAAAAGCTCTTCATCCCACTCCAGTGTATTAATATTAAAGAGCATTGTTCTGGATGCATTTGTAATATCAGTTTTATGAATTTCGCCGTTTGATAGTTTAAATAATAGATAACTATCAACTGTTCCAAAACATAAATCTCCAGCTATTGCTTTTGACCTTGCTCCTTCAACATTGTCTAGAATCCATTTAATTTTTGTAGCTGAAAAATAAGAATCAATAATTAAACCTGTTTTGTCTTTGATTAAGGATTTGTTTTTATCTGTACTAATTGAGTCGCAATACTCTGATGTTCTTCTATCTTGCCATACGATAGCGTTATAAATTGGTTCATGGGTCTGTCGATCCCAAATTAAAGTAGTTTCCCTTTGGTTTGTAATGCCTGCATATTTAATTTCTGATAAATCTAGTTGGTTTAAAGTATTAATTACTGAGTCGTATAATTTATTAGGCTCAATTTCTACCCAACCATCATTTGGATACAATAATGGATATTCTTCTTGTGCAGATACTTGAATATTGGCATTTTGATCAAAAATAATACTTCTTGAGCTTGTAGTGCCTTGATCAATTGTTAAAATTTTACTCATATGAAAATTAAAACTATTTTAACCCTATTATCTGTATTTTTTCTAAATACTGGTTGTGCCTCTACTGATAACACAGATTTTCAAGAAGAAAGAAAAAAGAAACTAGATCAATTAAATGAAGATTGTGATTTTGCAACAGTAGAATTTGGTTTTCCAGAAGATATTTATGTTTGTTATAAATCACCAACTAATATAAAAAAATCAAAAAAAGATCAAAACAGTGAAGAATTAGATAATGAAACTGATTCTGATGTAGAAACAAATGAGCAGCTCTGAGACATACACTGTTTATTCGAAAAGAAATTGTTCTTTTTGCGTTAGAGCAATAGATCTAATTGAACATCAAGGGTTTCAAGTTCAAGTAAAAAAAATTGACGAAAATAGTGAATATTTCCAAGAAATGAGAAATTTGGCTCCGAGCATGAGAACTATGCCTGTAATTTTTAAAGATAATAATCTTATAGGTGGTTATTCTGACTTAGTTGAGCATTTCTCTTAACAATGAATAACCTTATTTTTTACGATACTGAAACTACTGGTGTTAAAGAATTAGATTTTCTTCAAGTTATTCAGTTTGCAGCTATACAAACAACATCAGATTTTCATACCCTAAATAGTTTTGAACAATTATGTTCTCCTTTGCCTTGGACTTTAGTGTCGCCTAAAGCTCTTTTGGTTAATAAAAAAAGTGAAATATTTCAATCGGATATTAATCATTATCAATTGATCACAAATATTCATAAAACCTGGACAGAATGGACAAATATTGAACCTGGTATTTTCATAACTTACAACGGCATGAGATTCGATGAAGAAGTTATGAGAAGACAATTTTATTGGAATCTCTATGACCCATATTTTACTAACACTAATGGTAATACTAGGTTGGATTTATTCTTAAAGATGTTTGTTATTGCACATTTTTATAATAAAGATTTCCCTATTCCTGTGAGAGAGGACAAGCTTTCATTAAAATTAGAAGATTTGGCTCAGGCTTTATCTCTAGACGTATCAAATGCACACGATGCTTTGGCGGATTGTGTTTTTCTAAAAGAACTTATGAAAAGTATTTCTGGACTATTACCTAATTACTACAAGGAGATAATGTCATCAATTTCTAAAGATGAAGTTATTAAATCTTTGAAAGAAAAGGATGTACATTTTAATTGTTACTTTATTCCGAGATCTAAAACCACTAAATCCTATCCATTTACAGCCTTTTTAAGTGATTATGCTTTAAACAAATATGTGCCAGTATTTGATCTTTCAAAAGATCCAGAGCAGTATTTCGATCTCAGTTATTCAGAACTAGAATCAATTATCTCCAACCCAAAAGAATCTCCGTTTAAGAGAATTGCAACGAATAAAACACTTCCAATTATTTCACTAGAAACACTTCAACATGACAAGATAGAAATACAGGATGCAGACTTATACGCTAAGAGAGCTGCATTCATAAGATCTAATGAAAGTTTTGTAGAAAAAGTTCTTGATATATATAACAGTCTAGAATTTTCAGGAGGAGCAAAAACTAACATTGAAGAACAGATTTATTCAAATGGATTTCCGAGTGCTATCGAAAAAGACAGACTGAGTAATTTTCATAATGCTACAACATATGCAGATAAGCTTATTGTCATAAATAGTTTTGATGATGAAAGATATAGGGAATTTGGATATAGAATATGCGCTCAAGAATATGCTGATGAGATTGATACAAACGTACTATTAAATCTAAAAGGTTTAGTTCATGAGAGATTTAATGAAGACGGACCATGGCCAAATGCTGAAAAAAACTTGCAGGAAGCAAAAGAACTTTTAGAAGAAACGAATTCAGAAAGTGAAAAAAAATTACTGCAAATTGCAATTAATTCTATTGAAAAGAGTCTATAAAAATATAACTAGTTATTATGTATTTTTTTTATATACTTATGCTTGAGTTTTAAGGGTCACATTGAATAAATTACTTTCCATTTTCTTTTTACCATTTCTAGCATTAGCCAGCATTCAGTTTGATGGCATTGTTAACGATGAAGAATGGGCAGGGGCAGAAATTTATGATCTGCCATTTGAGATAGATCCTTCTTACAACTCTGAAGCTGAACATAAAACCGATGTCTTTATAAAACACGATGAAAAAAATCTTTATGTCGCATTTAAAGCATACGGAAATAGAGATTTTATTAGAGCCAACATAAGATCAAGAGATGGTATCAATTGGTTAGACGATCAAGTTGCAGTAGGTATCGATACATTTGGGGATGGCAGGTATTACATCAGATTTGCCGCCAACCCTTTAGGCAGTATTGGAGATAATAAAGTAGACAATAACGATAATTTTGACGGATCTTATAACGTAGAATTTGATGCCAAAGCACAAATAACAGACTATGGCTATGAAGTTGAATTTCAAATTCCTTTCACTTCACTTAATTTCCCTGAAACCCGTACACAAGAATGGAAGTTAATGTTATCAAGAAAACTCTACAATAAAGGACTTGAATCAAGATATCTTAACTACGAAAAAATTGATGGCGCTGGTTGTATTATCTGCCAATCAACTGATTCTTATCTAATTGATAATTTAGTTAAGAAAAATAAAAAAAGACTTATCCCGTCCTTTACTACTAATTCAGTACGACAAAAAAATTCAGAAGGTAACATGAACGAGGAACCGATTAATTCAGAAGTTAGCTTAGGTGGTGAATATGAATTCAATGGTAACAATTTTGAATTCTCTATAAACCCGGATTTCTCACAAGTTGAAGCCGATCAAAGTAAAATTAATGTTAACTCTACCACTGCCTTAAGATTTGAAGAAAGACGGATTTTCTTTAATGAGGGTAAAGATTTCTTATCTTCAGACTTATCTACTGTCTACACAAGATCTATAAACAATCCAGACTATGCAATGAAACTCTATAACAGAGGAGAGAAACATAGTTATTATTTTCTTGACGCTGAAGATAACCAAACACCAATTATCGTACCAGGTTACCAAAGATCTTATAGTGGGCTGCTTGGAAAAAGTCACGCCAATATATTTAGCTATAACTACAATATTGAAAAAGGTCAAAACATTGGATTTTTAGCGACAAACAGAGATTTTGAAGAGGGGGGGAATAGCAGTCTTTTTAGTTTAAAAGGTAGTTTTTTATTTAATGAGATTTATAACACACGTTTTGAATTGGTCACCACTGCAATGGATGAGCCCTTAAGTGATGTCATAAATACATCAAATGTCTCAAAAGAACATACATATAATTTAGATGGAGAATCCTTTGATGGCTATGGTGGTGTTTTCGGTATAAATAGAGATACCCAAAACTGGTCCACCAGATACTATTTCGCAACAAAATCCCCTAATTATAGAAGTGACTTAGGTTTCACGACTGAAAATGATTGGAAAAAACATTCATTCGAACATAAATATAAATATCGTTCTGATGGCTTCATACGAAAAGGAAATGTTGAGGTTAGAAAAGATTTGATGATGGATTATGATGATGTAATTCTAGATCAAGAAACAGTCGTCTCAGCTAGAGTGGAATTAAAGAACCAACTAAACATAAATTTTAGTTGGGACAATTCTCACAAAATATCGTATGAAGGTTTTGTCTTTAATGACGTCAAGGATTACAACTTTGGTGTAAGTTATAGTCCTTCAGAAAAATTTTGGATGAGATTTGGATATGACTGGGGCGATTCAGTAGCTAGAAATATCGATGTTCCAGAAATAGGAAAACGTACGAATTATTCTTTTAATTCCAGCTTTCAAATTAATGATCAATTTAGGCTCCAATATAACTTCAGAAAAAATTCACTTGAAAATCAAACCACCAAAGAGAATTATTTCTCTGGCTATATCACTTCACTAAAAGGAACCTACCAGTTCGATAAAGACTCCTTCTTTAAAGTTGTTCATGAATACAACAACTTTAATGATGATTCTTATACTCAAGCTTTGTTTCAATGGCAGCCAGATTCAGCCACTATTTTTTATTTTGGAGGAACTGTTGATCAGGAAGACATTGAAGGTACTTGGGAAGTTGAAGGCAGTCAAATATACATGAAACTACAATATTTATTTAATTTTGATTAAAGTTAAATGTTTTATTAAGATACACAAAAGGTAAAAATTTATGTCAAAAATTACAAAAGAAATATCAAATATTCATGAGATGCTACTTAAAATGCATCAAGACCTTGGATTAACTGGCTTAAATCCAACTGAAAAATTTATTTTTCTTAAAATAATTACAGAAATAGAAACCAATAAAACTTGCACTATGCTAAGAGCAGTTGAGGTAGCAGATAAATCACGATCAACTGTTTATAAAACTATTAGAAAACTTGTTAACATGGGTATTCTGTCAATAGAAAGTTCAAGTTTTGATAAAAGATCGTTTCTTCTTAAACCTTTAATTTAAGCTTAGATCACAATGAATAAGTTCATTGAAATTTCAGTCTATACCTTTATTTTTCACATTCTTTGCTATGTTTTGTGGTTGCTGATAGTTGTGCCAGCTGAGGGACCCGCTGATATACAAGCATTGGGGAGTTTAGTTTATTTACCAAATGCTGGAAGAGTATTGCCTGTAATATTTTTTGGTTGGCAAGCAATTCCTGCGGTTTTGGCAGCAGAATTTTTAGAATGGGAAGTATTATGGCAAGGTGCGGAATTTTATAGAACAGTTATAGCTACAACTGTTTCAACAGCGGCAGTTCTAGCTTCATGGTGTATCTTTTATTTACTCGGTGTTGATTTAAATCAATCCGATGTACTAAAGAGCACTAATTGGAAACATGTGTTTCTATTTATTTTCTTTACAGCTGGTCTTAATGGTTTGGGTAATGGCGCGTGGTATGCTTTTATTCATGAAGTGAATGATCCACTTATATCTTTAAGATTCTTGGTTGGTGATGTAGTGGGAGCAACAATAATGTTAATATTGTTGGTATTCTTCTACCCAATGTTTAAAAACTTTCAAAAATGATAGAAGTTAAAAACTTATCCAAAAAATTTAAAGCACCTAGTGAAGAGAAGGGCATATTCGGCTTTAAAAAGAAAGATTTCTGGGCTGTCAAAGACTTAAATTTTAATATTAAGGAAGGATCTGTTGCTAGCATCTTGGGACCAAATGGGTGTGGCAAAACCACAACTTTAAGAATGATTGCAGGGATGCTTACTCCTTCAAAGGGGACAGCTTTTATAGACTCAATAGATGTAAGAAAAGATAAGCAAGCCGTTAAATCAAAAATTGGTTACATGACAAACAATACCTCTTTGTACGACAGATTGAATGTCTTAGAAACAATTAAATTCTTCGCTGAACTCAATCAGATACCTGAAGATATTTACATGCCTCGAGCTGAGAAATTATTTACACAATTGGATATGAATAAATATTTAACAAAAAGAATAGCTGATCTGAGTACAGGTATGAAACAAAAGACATCTATTGTTAGAACACTTATACATGATCCAGATTTAATTGTGCTTGATGAGCCAACTACTGGAGTTGATGTCACTGGACAGTCTGTAATTATAGATTTAATCAGAACAATAAAAGATTCCGGAAAAACTTTAATTTTCTCAACCCATCAATTGAATGAGGTAAGAGATATAGCTGATCATATTGTTGTTATGAAAGCTGGCGAGAAAATTTTTGACGGTGATAATGATTCATTCCAAGCATTAGATTCTAGTAAAAACTTTACAGAAATATTTATGGAGTTAGTTAATGAGTAAGTGGCAAGTCTTATTAATAAAAGAGATTAAACATCTATTTAGGGATACTAAAACGATTGTTCAGACCGTTGTTGTACCCACATTCATTACTCCATTATTGTTAGGTGGAATATTCTATTACGTAGGATCAATTGCTAATGAAGAAACAAAGAAAACTTATGATGTAAGTACTTACTCTGCTATTGAGTCAAATTTAATAACACAATTAACTGAATCGGATAGATTAAATATCTTGTCAGAGGAAAGCATAGCTAATGTAATTACTTCAGTAACAGATGGTAATAGCGAAATTGGTTTAGTTTTAGATGAAAATTTTTCTGAAAATTTGACAACAGATAGCAGTGCAAAAATTACAATCTATTCAAAAAATATTGATACTTTTTCGCAAGCTAAGTCATTGGTAACTAACATCATTGATGATTTTGAAGATGCTGAAAGAGATGACAGGCTGGCAGCTCTTAATCTTACCAATGAATACGTCAATCCAATAGTAATAGAAGAGGAAGATCTAACTACAGAAGAAGAGTCTGCTGGGTCAATATTTGGAGCAATCTTGGCACTATTTTTTGTTATGTATGTAATGTCAGGTTCAACTTATCCAGCGGTAGATTTGGGCGCAGGAGAAAAAGAAAGAGGCACGATGGAAACATTGATATCTACTAATATCTCCTCAGTGGATATAATTATAGGAAAAATGCTCTCAGTAACGACTTCAGCTGTTCTGACTGCAACTTTTTCAATGCTTGGTTTTGCTATACCAATGGTAATCATATTTTTATTTTATGCAGATTCAGTAAATGAATATTTATTTAGCTTATTAAGTGCTTTGCTTAATCCAGTAGCATTTTTAGCTGTATTTATATTAATAATTCCACTTAGTGTGTTTATGGGAGCCTTTTTATTAGCGATTTCTGTATATGCAAAAACTCCTAAAGAAGCAGGCTTGTTGTTAGGTAATGTGCTTATCATCTTTATAGTCCCATGCTACATACCTCTAATCAATCCAGGTTTAGAATTGGACTTTGTGGGAGCGTTAATACCTTGTTATAACCTAGCTTTACTAACTAATAATTTAATTGCTGGTACTGTCGATTGGTTTTTGTATTCAGTATCATTTATTTCTACGATTGTTTATTGCTGCATAGCTATTTATGTAACTTATATTATGTTTGACGATGAAAATGTAATTTTTAGAAGTTAATGCAAGTAGTAAATACGCCAATCTCTCCATACGTACAAAATGCACCCATAGCATATTGCGAAGACACAAAGGAATGTATCTATGTTGATCCAGGAGATGAATTAGATAAATTGATATCTGTTCAACAGAGTTTAGGTCTTAAGCCTCAATATATTTTTATTACGCATGGGCATATAGATCATGCTGGAGCTGCTAAAGAATTAGCTGATAGATTGAATTTACAAATAATTGGCCCTCATAAGGCTGATGATTTCCTATTGCAGTCTTTGGAGATTCAAGGACAGATGTACAACATGAAAGCCCAAAATTTTATACCTGATCAATGGCTTGAACACGGCGATACCATAAAATTTGGAAATCAAGAACTTGATATCAAGCATTGTCCAGGACATGCTCCAGGTCATGTTATTGGTATAAATCACAAAGCAAAACGAATCATTGCTGGTGATGTTTTATTTAATGGATCTATCGGTAGAACAGATTTGCCACAAGGCAATTACCAAGATCTTATTGATTCCATTAATAGTCATCTTTTAGTGCTTGATGATTCATTTATAGTTCATTGTGGTCATGGTCCAGACACATCGATAGGTCATGAACGACAAACTAACCCTTTTTTAAATGCTTAATTCTATTTCTAAAGAAATCTTTAAAGAAATTATAGAACTATCAGAAACTAACTTAGCAAACAATCAAGTTCCAATAGCAGCAATAATCTATGACTATAGAAATAAGAAAATAGTATCTAAAGCTGTTAATAATGATTCACCAATTGGCCATGCTGAGTTAGAAGCGATAAGAGAAGCCCTAAAACTTAAAAATACAAATAGGTTAGATGACTGCGATATATATGTAAGTATTGAACCGTGCTTAATGTGCGCTACTGCCATAAGTAAGTGTCATATAAGAAGGGTTTATTTTGGTGCTGAGGATGAAAAGGGCGGAGCAATATTGAATGGTCCTCGTGTTTACGAGAATAATAACCTAAAAAAAGTTGAGGTAATCTCTCATATAGAGAAAGATAAAACTAGCAATCTATTAAAAAAATTCTTTAGATCAAAAAGAAATAAAACACAGTTATAATACAAATCATGTCCAAGCTAGATCTAATATTAAAAAATGGAATTGTTTTTTTGCCTCAGGGTAGGACTTCTATAGATGTTGGCATTAAGGATGGCAAAATTACGAATATTGGTAACTGTGGTGATGCTAATAAAGTTATAGATTGCACAAATTTATTTATTTTTCCAGGGCTTATAGATACTCAATGTCATTTTAGAGAACCAGGTGGAGAGCATAAAGAAACAATACAAACAGGCACAATGGCAGCAGCATTAGGAGGTATTGTTGGGATCTTTGAAATGCCAAATACTAATCCTCTTACAACTACACCTGAAGCACTAGAACATAAAATTAGGAGGGGCATAGATACAGCTTATACAGATTTTGCTTATTATTTTGGCGGCACAATTCAAAATTCACAGAATCTTAATGAATGGGAAAATCTAGATGGTGTTTGCGGCATTAAGATATTTATGGGAGCTAGTACTGGTAACCTCTTATCAGCAACAGATGAAGAAGTTGAAGCTGTAGTATCAAATGGCAAAAGAGTTATGGCTGTTCATGCTGAAGATGAATTTCTAATGAATGAGAATAAAAAAACTATTCTTAAAGAAAGTAATGATGTTGGCATGCACTGTAAATGGCGTGATGTTAATAGCTCCCTAAACGCAACAAAACGGGTTGTGGGACTTGCTAAGAAACATAATAGACATATTCATGTGCTGCATATTACAACCTCTGAAGAAATGGATTTCCTCAGACAAAACAAAGATACAGCAACAGTTGAAGTTTTACCGAATCATTTAACTCTACATGCACCGGATTGTTATGAAAAACTTGGTACTCTTGCACAACAAAACCCACCTATTAGAGAGAAACATCATCAAGATGCATTATGGAAAGCAATTGAGGATGGTACTGTAGATATCGTAGCTTCCGATCATGCTCCCCATACTTTGGATGAGAAATCAGGTATTTATCCTGATACTCCAAGTGGAACACCAGGTGTGCAAACATTGTTACCAATCATGCTAGATCATGCAGCAAATGGAAAATTATCATATGAAAGAATAGTAGATTTAATGGCTTACGGACCAATTAGAGTACACAAAATAAAACATAAATGTTCCATCACAAAAGATTATGATGCTGACTTTACAATCGTCGATCCAAAGAAAGTTCATGTAATTACTAATGAAGAGCAAGCTTCAAAATCAGCTTGGACTCCATATGATGGCAAAAAAATCACAGGAATGCCTGTTATGACTATCATTAGAGGAAATATAGTAATGAGAGAAGGTGAGTTACTGGAAAAAATTACAGCTCAGCCAATAGAATTTAAGCTTGATTAATCAGGGAACTGGGTCATGCCCGCATCCACCCCAAGGGTGACACCTTAATATCCTTCTAAAACCCAGCCATCCACCTTTAAGCGGACCATATTTTTGAATTGCCTCTATGGTGTATTGTGAACAAGTAGGAGTAAAGCGACAACTAGGTCCCAACAATGGCGATATTAGTATTTGATAAATTTTTATTGGAACAATAAAAATTAAACTGAAAAAGTTTTTCATTAAGTATCTAAAGGATTTTTTGAACCACTAACTATTTCTTTAATAAAATCATCTGAACTCATAACAGTATTTTTATCTGAACCAAGCTTTCGAACTGAAACTGTTTTATCTGCGACCTCTTTTTTACCTATAGCTACAATATATGGCACCTTATTTAAGCTATGTTCTCGTACTTTATAGCTAATTTGTTCGTTTCTAATATCAATTTCTGTTCTTATTTTATGAGATAAGAGTGTTTTATTTAGTTCCTCAGCATAATCATTAGCTTCATCAGTAATAGCAGCTATGACAGCTTGTGTAGGTGAGAGCCATAAGGGAAGTTTGCCTTCATAATTTTCCAACAATATGCCTATAAATCTCTCGAAAGATCCAAGAGCTGCTCTATGAAGTAATACAGGTGTATGTTTTGATCCATCGGCACCTACATAGGTTGAATCAAATCTTCCTGGTAGATTAAAATCAACTTGAAGGGTTCCACATTGCCATTTTCTTCCAATAGCATCTGTTAAGACAAAATCTAATTTAGGCCCATAGAAAGCGCCATCTCCTTCATCTATTGTGTAAGGGAGTTTAAGTTTTTCAATAGCATCTTGTAGAGCTTTTTCTGCTTTATCCCAACTTGCATCACTGCCTATTCTTTTTTCAGGTCTGGTAGATAATTTGATTTTAAAGTCAGAAAATCCTAAATCACTATACATTGCAGATAAGAGATCAATGAAATTTTTAGTTTCACTTTCTATTTGATCTTCGGTGCAAAATATATGTGCGTCGTCTTGAGTAAAACCTCTTACTCTCATTAGACCATGCATGGTCCCAGATGCTTCATATCGATGACATTTACCAAATTCAGATAATCTAAAAGGTAGGTCTCTGTAAGATTTAATGCCTTGATTGTATATTTGTACGTGATTAGGGCAATTCATTGGTTTTAATGCATTTGTTCTTTTTTCGTTGGCATGTTCTTCATCAATTTCAGTAATAAACATATTTTCACGGTATTTATCCCAATGCCCTGATTTTTCCCAAAGTTTTCTGTCTACAACTTCTGGAGTATTTACTTCAAAATATCCAGCCTTCTTCTGCATTTCTCTTACATATTGTTGTAACTGGGTATAAATAGTCCAGCCTTTAGGATGCCAAAAGACCATGCCAGGAGCTTCTTCTTGGAAATGAAATAAATCCATTTCTTTGCCTAATTTTCTATGGTCTACTTCTTCAGCTTTAGATAGTCTTTCAAGATAGTTATTTAGGTCTTTTTTGTTATTCCATGCAGTACCATAAATTCTAGTTAACATAGGTTTTTCTGAATCTCCACGCCAATAAGCACCAGAAACTTTAGTTAATTTAAATTCCCCAATTAAACTAAGATTAGGTAAATGAGGACCTCTACATAAATCAATAAAACTAGAATCATCTTGTGCATAGATTTGAAAATTATCGGTTTGATCAGATTCATTAATTATTTCAGCTTTAAAGCCTTCTTCTAAATTATCAAACATTGCTATAGCATCATTTTTAGAATGATAGGTTTTAGTAATTTCTGAACTTTTGCCAATAATTGATTTCATTTCCTTCTCTATGTTTGGTAAATCATCTATAGATATTGGCTTTGTAGGTAAAAAATCATAATAAAACCCATCTTCAATAGTAGGTCCTATAGCTAATTTGGCATCTGGATAAAGATTTTTAATAGCACTTGCAAGAACTTGAGCTGTTAAAGTATGCCTCATAATCTCAAGGCCTTCATTGGATTTAATGGTTATTATTGATACTTCAGCATTATTGATTAATTCATCAGATAAATCTCTTTGTTCGTTGTTCACAACTACTGCTACAGCATCTTTTGCTAAGCCAGGACCTATAGATTTAGCTAAATCTAGACCATTGCTACCCTTTGGCAGACTTTTCTTTGAACCATCTGGTAATGTAATGTCTATAGTTTCCACTCAGTTTTCCCGTTAACGTCCTTAATTGATACGTTCATTCTACTTAATTTATCTCTAATTTTGTCCGCTAATGCATAATCACCATTATTTCTTGCAACGTTTCTTTCATTTATTAAATCTTCTATTAACTGTGTTGTATCAGAATCTATTGATGTGTCTTGTGTAGAACCTTCAAATATATATTTATATGTTGCTATTTCCTCTGAATCAAATTTAGAGGTTTGTACTAAATTCTGCATAATTCTAATAGCTTTTGGTGTATTGAGATCATCCAATAATGCTTTAGCTATTTCTGTAGAACTAATAAATTCTGGCTTAATGTTTTCATGTTTATTGATGAACTCAGAAATTTTATTAGCTATAGATTTTGACTGATCTAATAAAGCTTTATTCCAAGGTATTGGTTGTCTATATTGAGTTGAAAGTAATGCTAACCTAATCTGATTTCCATTATATTCTTTCAATAAATCTTTGATATAAACGACATTGCCAAGAGACTTAGACATTTTTTCACTACCTAGATTTAAAAAGCCGTTATGAAACCAATAGCGGGCAAAATCCTGTACATTACTTAAGCCATTACAGGCACATGTTTGAGCTATTTCATTCTCATGGTGTGGGAATTTGAGGTCGTTGCCGCCACCATGTATATCAAATGGTATATCTAAGGTTATTTCTGACATTACAGAACACTCTAAATGCCATCCAGGCCTTCCATATCCCCAAGGTGATTCCCAACCAGGTTCATCTACATTGGATGGTTTCCATAAAGTAAAGTCATTTTCATTTTCTTTATAAGATTCAATTTCAATTCTTTTACCATGTTGTTGCTCATCAATTTTACGACCAGATAAAGACCCATAATTTTTAAAACTACCGACTCTAAATAGGACATTACCATCTATAGCATAAGCTTTATCTAGATTTATTAATTTTTGAATGTATTCAATCATTTCTTTAATAAAATCTGTAGCAAATGGTTGGATATCTGGAGGGGTTATACCAATTAATCCTATATCCTCCATATAAGTAGCAAAGTATTTGTTTGTAAGGTCTTTGATTGAAATATTTTCTTCTTTTGCAGCTGCAATTATTTTGTCATCAATGTCTGTAATATTTGAAACATAAGTAACCTTTGGATAAATCCCTTTTAGAACCTTAGAAAGTAAATCAGCTGCAATGAATGCGCGTGCATTGCCTATATGAATGTTGTTATATACCGTAGGACCACAAGAATAGAAGCGTACATTAGTTTCATCGATAGGTTTAAATGCTTCCTTTTGTTTCGAAAGACTATTATAAATTGTTAACATCTAGCTCCTATAGTAACCTGCAGAATTACTATTATGTTCTGAAACAACTACTGAATTTACCTTCACATCTAAGTTTAAAAAGTGTGCTTCTAAGAATTTAAATGTAATTTCTGCAAAATATTCGCAGCTAATCTTTTCAAGTTCTACTAATTTAGCTGCCTTTTGATCTAAAGACCTAATTAGATCTAATTCTGGATCATTTTGAGCAACCAAAAGTGTATGATCAAATTTCTCTCTTAACCATTCTTCAAGAAAAGCAAATTTACCAAAATCATAGACCCAATTATTAATATCAAGCGTGCTAGATTCCAATTCAACTTTAAAACCTAAGCTGTAACCATGCAGATAACGACAATTACTTTCAGCAGACCATTGTCTAAAAGCGCATGAGAATCCTCTTTCTGGTCCATATGTTTTCGTTACTTTATACATATTGTTTTAATTTTTTTAATAAATTGGTAAACGGAAGTCCATTTATAGCCTCAAGACTCCCCTCTACTTTTGAAAATAGTTTATACCCATTTTTTTCAAACATATACGATCCACATGATTTTAAAGGTTTATCTGTATCAACATAATTTTTTATCTGCTCAATAGACAGGGTTAGCATGGTCATATTACAAACAGTAGTTTCATTAAATAAAACTTTTGAATTTCTAGTAAAAGAATATGAGCCTATTAATTGATGTGTTTTACCGGACATTTCAGATAAGTTTAAAACTGCTTTTTCAGTAGTAATAGGTTTGCTAAAAATCTTATTTTCTAACACACATACTTGGTCGCAGCCTAAAATAATTTGATCTTTATAATCATTACAAAGGCTAAGTGATTTTTGTTCTGCTAAATATAGACTTAATTCAGCAGGCGTTAATGCGGTATTTTCCTTTCCAATATTTTCATCAAATTTATGTTTTACGGCTTCAAACAGACAATTATGATTGTCTAATATCCTTTTTCTTATTTCTGATGAGGAGGCAAGAATAAGCTTATTAGCTTCCAATTATTTTTTCGGTAAAGTTACAAAGGAAAGAAATTCATTCCTAGTAACTGCATTCTCTTTAAATATTCCCTTCATAGCACTAGTTACAGTTGAAGATTCATGTTTATGAACTCCTCTTGTTGTCATGCATTGATGGCTAGCATCTATAACGACAGCTACACCCTTAGGTTCTAGTACCGTTTGTATTGTATTTGCAATTTGGGAAGTCATTGTTTCTTGTGTTTGTAGCCTTTTACCAAAAACATCTACTATACGTGCTAGTTTGCTTATGCCTACTACTCTATTATTTGGAATATAACCGATATGAGCTTTACCTAAAATTGGCACTATATGATGTTCACAATGAGATTCTAATCTTATGTCTTTAACTATTACCATTTCGTCGTAACCTTCAACTTCTTCGAATGTCTTTCTTAGAATTTCTTCAGGGTCTAGATCATAACCTTCAAAGAATTCCTCATAGGCTTTAACGACTCTTTTGGGGGTTTCTACTAATCCTTCTCTATCTGGATTATCTCCTGCCCATTCAATTAAGGTTCTTACTGCTTGTTCTGCTTGTTCTCTATTTGGTTTACTCATAATGGGTTTATTATAACTTCAAGATATATGTATAGACTACTTATTTGAGGGGGATTTCTAATGATTCAAGAACATTCATTTGTTCATCTTTCAAAAAAAGCTGTAATTTTGAATTAGTAAATTCAACAATTCCATAATTGTGAATCGTATGTGTTTTGCCGAGTAGAAGATTATCTGTCTCAGGTATAGGGGGTAAGCCTCTATTAAGAGAGGAAGATGTAATTTCAACTAAATCTCCTTGTTTATAAATCCCACCTCTATGTCTATCTCCACTTACAATCAATACAGTTGAATCAAGTTGATTTAGCAAAGAGATAATCTGTTCTCTTTCATTAGGAAAATTCGACCATTTTTCAAACCTATGTTCAGTAGCTAGTAATTGAATAGAGGTAGCTAGAATTAATATGTCATGTGGTTTATTTAGTTGTGCTTTTAACCACTTCCATTGTTCATCACCAAGAATTGTGGCACCGCGCTTATCATTAGGTACGTATTTATCATTTACCTTAGTAAGTTCACTTCTGAAATATCTGGTATCTAAACCTATAAATAAAACTGACTTCTTTCCTATGGTTTTTTCTGAACTAAAATAAATTCCATCTCTTGACCTTCTGAGGTCATCTTGAGGGATATTCCAAAAGTTATTGAATAATTTTTGAGCATCTGCTTTATTTCTGTAAGATCCACCGCCATCATTTAAACCATAATCGTGATCATCCCATATGACTAATTTTTCTGTTTTTTTAAGCCATTGAGGCATAACTGAGTCAAATATTTCATAGGAATGTTTTAAATTTTCTAATTCACCTGAAGGCACATCACCATAAACATTGTCTCCAAGAAAGAAGAATGTGTCTAAATTCTCTTTCTGCAGAGCTGACCATGCTGGTGTTGGTAGCCTTTGGTCATTACATGAACCAAGACCCATCTTGAACTCAATTTCAGAAAAGCATAGGCTGGAAAAAAGTGTAAGAGAGAGTAATCGTGGAAAAAAGAAATTTTTCATTAAATGTATTTTACCATTTTAGTGTATTCATCTATCTAATTAACGAATAATTTAGACAAGAAATATAAAAGAATGTATATTATTTAGTCCGTTTGCGACCATAGTATAACGGCTATTACGAGGCCTTGCCAAGGCTTAGATTCGAGTTCGATTCTCGATGGTCGCTCCACTTTAGGGTAATTATGGCAAAGAATGATGAACTTAAATTTTCTTATGAAGAGTTAGATTTCATTCAATCTAAAGAAGGCAGAATTTTTAGAGTGCTTGCCGAGTATCAATATCCAAATCAAAAATTTAAAGAAGAAGGCATTGAAAATATGATTGTTTTTTTTGGGTCTGCAAGAGCACCATCCCCTGATATTGCTGCTTCATTAATGAAGGATGATCCCAATAATCCACTACTTAAGATGGCACCTTACTATGATGCAGCTGAAAAACTATCATACAAACTAGGGGAGTGGGCTATTAACCAAAAAACTAAAAAGCAATATGCTATTTGTACTGGTGGTGGTCCAGGCATAATGACAGCAGCTAATAAAGGAGCATTTGAAGCTGGAGCAAAAAGCATTGGTTTGAATATCGACTTACCATTCGAAAAGAGCTCAAACCCTTACATATCAAAGGGATTAAATTTTAACTTCAAATATTTCTTCCTTAGAAAATTTATGTTTGCTTATAGAAGTGAAGCGTTAATAATAATGCCAGGAGGTTTTGGGACCTTAGATGAACTTTTTGAAGTTCTGACCTTAATACAGACCCAAAAGATTCAAAGAGATTTTCCTATAGTAATTTTTGGGGAACATTTTTGGAATGAACTTATGAATACTGATGTCTTGAAAGAATATGGGGTTATTAGCGATAATGATTTAGATCATCTGTTTGTAACTGATTCAGTTACTGAAGCATTCAAACATATTACTGACCGTCTACAGTAGTGCCCAGCGCACAATTATGATTAAATCTTAGTAGGAGTTAATTATGATTAAAAAAATTATTTTTCTTTTTATATTCTTATCTTTAAATGTTTTTTCTCATTCTGTTAAAGAAGGAGATATGGATGGTTCTTGGCGTGTCATTGAAGCATTCATTAATGGAGAACAACAAGAAAATGTAGATGGTCTAATGGTTGCTGCAGAAGGATTTTCTTCTGTAAATTGGACTGCACCTGATGGTAATAAATACTTTAATTATGCTTCTTATGAAGTTAAAGATGGTCTTGTTCATGTTGAGATTCTTAACCACTCTTTAGATGAATATATCGGAGCTAAATTTAGCCATAAACCAAACTTTATGGGCGACAAGAAATCATACATAACAACTTTTACATGGGATGATGTTGAATATACTCATAGATTTGAAAAAGTTAGTTGTGCTTATGAAAAATGCGCACGTATCTCTGATTTTAGATAAATATTAGAGACTATTTATGTCTCCACTTAATACGATCTTTCCTATTGGTTTGCTTCTTATTTGCTCTCACATTAAAAAGCAAATAACTGCCTCCCAATAGGCAGATCAGTATTACTAAGAGCACTGTATCCATTATCTACTTCTTAATTTTGCAAGTAATCTTAAGATTTCTAAATAAAGCCAAATTAAAGTAACCATTAAAGAAAAGGCTCCATACCATTCTAGGTATTTGGGTGCGCCTTGTTCAGCACCTTGTTCAATATAATCAAAATCTAAAACTAAATTTAATGCAGCAATAGCAACTACCACTAAAGAGAATCCAATGCCAAATATTCCATTGTCATGAATGAAACCAATAGAAGTACCAAAGAACATCATAATGAAATTGACCATGTAGACAGCGAAGATAGCAAATGTGCCTGCAAAAACCATTAGCATGAAGTTTTTATCTGGTTTAATAATCCCTGTTTTGTAAGCAAATAACAGACCAAACATAGTAGCGAAAGTAAGCGTTACTGCTTGCATTGTTATGCCACCAAATTGTGCTTCATACATTGCTGAGATACCACCTAATGCAAAGCCTTTTGCAAGTGCATATAAAGGTGCTGTGACTGGAGCCCAAGTACGCTTAAATATAGTAATTAAGGCAAAAATAAGGCCTATTATTGAGCCGCCTATCATATAGCCCCCAATAGCAGCTGGACCATTATCAAAGTATTGTGTCCATGTATAAGAAGCTGACAACATTACTAGCAATAAACTAATACCAACCTTATTGACTGTACCTTGAAGGGTCATTCTTTCAATTTTTGCGTCTATGATTGTTTCTGAAAACGTTTTATCGGAAAACATAGGATTTCCTGATCTGCCAAAAGTTTGTAAAGCTTGTTTTGAATTCATGTCGTTATTATAAGACAATAACCAAGATGATAAATATAGATGATTTGAAGAATAGCTATGAGCGCATCAACAAGTACTTAGTTGATACTCCTATTGTTTCATCTGATGTCTTAAATAATGAACTTAATGCCAAGATTTACCTTAAAAATGAAGTAGAACAATTAACCGGATCTTTTAAAATAAGGGGAGCTTTGTCTGCTTTAAGCAACCTTAAAAACCAAGGTGTAGAGGGAGTAGTAGCATATTCATCAGGCAACCATGCTCAAGGAGTCTCAAAAGCTGCTCAAATTTTTGATATGCATGCAATTATCGTAATGCCAGAGGATGCACCATCAAATAAGATTAATAAAACTAAGGCAAATGGCGCCGAAGTAGTTTTGTATAAAAGACATGTTGAAAGTAGAGAAGATATTGCTCTAGATATAGCTCATGAAAAAAATTACCCTCTAGTTAAACCATTTGATAATGAAGATATAATTGCGGGGCAGGGTAGTTTTGGCCTAGAAGCTTGCACTTTCTTTCAAGCAAATGATATTAAGCCAGATATAGTCTTATCATGTACTTCTGGTGGTGGTCTGGTTGCCGGTACAAGTATTGCATTTAAACATTATTTTCCAGATGTCGAAATATATCCTGTTGAGCCAGCAACATGTAATGACACAGAGATATCACTTCTAAATAAAACCAGAACACGTATCAAACACGACAGATCAACTATATGTGATGCTCTTGAAGTCGAAATACCAGGTCAAATTACTTTCCCTATAAATATGAAAAACTGTAAAGCAGGTATATCAGTAACAGATCAGGAAGTTTGCAGTGCAATGAAATACTTATACGAAGAATTCTATATAAAAGCTGAACCAAGTGGTTGTGTGAGTTTAGCTGCTATCCTGTCTAAAAAACTCAATATAACTAATAAAACAGTATTAGTTACTATTTCCGGTGGAAATGTAGATGAAGAAAGTTTTCAGGAATACCTTAAATTAGCTGAAAACCACAAATAGAATATAAACAAAACCCAAAATAGAAATAAGGATTGCCAAGAGCATCCCCACTGAATAAGTAATTTGCATGACTTTATCTTCTGGTCTAAACATAGGTATTCATATTTCTAAATGTATCTGCTGCTTTGTATATCTTAGCTTTTCTGTCTAAATTAATCTTATCTAGTGACCTTACCATTAAACCTAATCGAGGATTTGAACTAAAAAATTCTCTATTAGTTTCAATAAATTGCCAATATAACCCATCTACAGCATCGCACCAGTCTCCTTTTTTAAAATTAGACATACGTAACATATAGCTTGATCCGCAAATATAAGGTTTCGTTGCAAAGATACCTCCGTCTGAAAAAGTTCCCATTCCATAAACATTGGGAACCATGACCCATTCCGATGAATCTACAAACATTTCCATAAACCATGTATAGATTTCGTCTGGATGGATTTGACACATATTCATCACATTGGACAGTACCATTAGTCTATTAATATGATGGGTATAACCTGTTTCTTTAGCTCCATTTATTGCATTATCAACTGGAGGCAGACCTGTAGTACCTTCATACCATGTATCTTTCATTTTTCTCATGTGATTCCAATAGTTTGAATTAAACATTTGCTTTGAATAGTTTTGATAAATGCCTCTAATAAACTCTCTCCAGCCAATTATTTGCCTTATAAAACCCTCT
>QCMX01000008.1 GCA_003213455.1 SAR86 cluster bacterium AG-422-P06
CACCACCGCCGGTAAATAATGCACCAGAATGTTCTTCTACAAGCTTACCAAATACGCTTTATTGCTCTGTTAAACATCAAGATCTTGATCGTGAATTCTATGTGTATGTTCCAGACGGCATTGGTTCATCAATAACCTACACACCTCTTTTATTTAATCTTCATGGTTATAGAAGACAAGCTCTAGATTTTCTGGGTTACTCAGGCTTTCAATCGATTGCTGATGAAGAAAACTTTCTTGTCATTTATCCGCAAGGTTCAATTTTACCAAGTTCTGGAGAGCCGCATTGGAATGATAGTGGATGGACGAGTGAAAGCCCTGCAGATGATATTGATTATATTTCTACCCTTATTGATTGGGCCTACAGCGAATACCAAATTAACCTAAGTAGAGTCTACGCAACAGGTAAATCTAATGGTGGAAAGATGAGCTATCATCTAGCTTGTAATATTGGCTATAGAATTGCTGGTGTAGCTTCTGTAGGTGGCTCTATGACACCTAACACTTATTCAAACTGTAACCCCAGTCAACCAACTTCAATATTCCATATCCATGGAGATGATGACACAGTAGTGCCTTATGAAGGAAACTGGCGCTCAACCTCTGTGCCCGATATGATGACTTATTGGAAAGATTACAATAACTGCCAAGTGCAAAATATCATTACGCTACCAGATGTAAATAATGATGGTGATGCTGGTTCAATTTACCAAGACAGTCAATGTTTGAATGATGTTTATGTTGAGCTGTTTCTAATGGAAGGAATGGGGCATGATTGGCCAACAGATTTCAATGAATATGACATTATTGCAGCTGACGAGATTTGGGATTTTTTGAAACAATTTGATATCAATGGAAAAATTAATTTCTAAAAATACTTTATTTAAATTAAGCCTGGTCTTAGCAACATTTTTTATTGCCTGGACAGGTGGGCTATCAACCATATATACAGATTGGACTTGGTATGAAAGTTTAAGCAAACCTAGCTTCAATCCACCAAATTATCTTTTTGGTATTGTCTGGCCAATTTTATATCTTCTGATGTCAATCGTTAGTTTTCTCAATGCTAATACAATTTATAAATTATATTTTTTACAACTTTTTGTTAATGGCCTGTGGAGCTGGATATTTTTTGCATTTCAAAGTATTGGATTAGCCTTTCTCGATATTGTGGTTCTAATTTTTTTAAATATTTTAATAATGAAACAATTAAGAGCTAAGGAAGCTTGGCTGAGTTTGATCCTTTACACACCTTATATTCTCTGGATTACTTTTGCATCAATTTTGAACTTATCAATCTTGATACTTAATTAGGTATTCTCTAGTTTTTTTATTTCGGCATCTGCATCGTAATTCCATATTTTTCTCATGTTTGATTTTGCAACTGAGGTATACCGAATGAACATATTTCTAAAGAAAACTATTACAGGATTTGTTAGGTGGTATATTTTTCCTTGCAATAAAGATTGAGCTTGAATCTCATTTGTCCTTTTCAGTCTAATTTTTTCATATTTCTGCTGAATGACTCTAAAATTACCTTGATACTTACTAACAAGCATTCCAAACGTATATCCGTCTTCTATAGCCATACAACCACCTTGACCCAGAAAAGGCACCATGGGATGTGCAGCATCTCCCAATAGGGTAATATTTTTGATGTAGATTGAATTTAATGGGGGTCTTATATAAATACCCCATTTATAAATATCTGTACTCGAATCTATCATCGAGAATATTTCCTGATCAAATGTCTTAAAATCGTTAAGCATTTCTTCTTTAGAAGCTAATAATTTCCATGAATCATTTACAGAATCCTTATTCTTAACAACAGCTGTCATGCTTATTTTTCCTTTTTCATTGGCTGGATAAACCACAATATGTTTGCCATTGCCTAAATGGAATTTTCCATCTAATAATTCTCCTGTACCGGTGGCACGCCATGCATGGTAACCGCTGTAAACAGGTTCTCCTGTATCGGGAAAGTATTCTTCTCTAATAGGTGATTTGATTCCGTCACACCCTAAAACATGCTTAACGTTGTAACTAAGATTATTTTTAAAATTTAATTGCACTTTGTTTTGATCAAGATTGCTAAAATCATGATTAAAAAGAATTTCACCACCCAGCTGGATATATTTATCGTAAAGAATTTGCAGTAAATTCTGTCTTGTAGATGTTATGAATTCTTTATCGCCACTAATTTCTCCAATCTTCTTATTTTTATAATGAAATATAAATTTTTGAGGGGAAAATGATGTCTTAATAAACTTATTTTTTAAATCTAATTTATCTAATATGCGTATAGCATTTGGTGATACAGAAATACCAGCACCATGTTCATTAAGTTGCTTTGATCTTTCAAAAATTACAGTTTTATGACCTTGC
Organism: SAR86 cluster bacterium AG-422-P06; assembly: GCA_003213455.1. Classification (GTDB taxonomy): domain Bacteria; phylum Pseudomonadota; class Gammaproteobacteria; order Magnimaribacterales; family TMED112; genus TMED112. The sequence goes on from QCMX01000008.1 coordinate 2,386, forward strand.
TCTAGTAGTGTACAGCCTGCTGTTAATCCAGAGATACCACCGCCAACTATTCCAATATGAGATGAATAATCAGACATTTATTTATAAAGATTTAAATACGTTTTTGATATTAGAAAGCATATCAGGGTTTCCTTCAAAGCTTTTGATATTTTCATCAGGTGCATTCCATTCTGATGAAGATTTAGCAAAGAAGCTAGATTCTACTTTTAGCCAACTTGAATCATCCAAGGTTCCTGCTTTTATGAATCTTATCATTGGTAGTTCTTTGGCATAGCTCACAATACCAGAACCACAATTTTCACAAAAACCTCTTCTTATAGTTGTGCCCAAACTTCCCTTACTTTCATAAAATTTAATATCGCCATCAATGTTTAGCTTTTTATTGGGTACATATATGATTGTTGCCTTTCCACAACCTGTAGCTCTTTGACAGTCTTTACAATGACAATGGTGCGCGGACAGTACGTCTTCTTGCTTAAAGCTGTAATTAATTTTGCCACACTGACAACTTCCTGTCTGATACATTTTCTATAACCTAGAGAGTCTAGTTTATGTTTTTTTCTTATTGTGTGTAAGAGCAACTTTAACGTCTTTAAGTAATAGCGCTGCAATACTCAAGAGTAAGATTGAACCAGCTTCGAAGACTAATTGTTCAGGCATAGAATCTTTGCCTTGCAGAACAATTAGCCTCGCAAGGGCAGTTATACCAATAAATAGAGGGTAAATTACAGGGAGCACGTGGCTTCTGAAATAAATAGCAACCATCCCCAGAACCTCTGCATAAATGAACATTAGAAGTAGATCTGCAAGTTCTATAGAGCCTCTTTCATAAACATCGTACAGTTCGAAACCAACTGCACCTAATGTCATTATTGCGATGATAGATAAGATTAAATCTTCGAGGTACTCAAATAACCTATTTATTCTGTTCATAGAAATTTATATAGGGATGTTTTAAGAAGTTTCTAGTTTTTACTATGAGGTGGCAGTTTTGCTTCGACAAACCATTCATGTTTTCTTTTTGCAGGATTGAACTTTTTAATTCTCAGTTTCTCGTTTTCTTGAATGAATTTCTTAGTTTTGACGACAGTATAGTGATAGGTGTGGCTATCTCTGGTTTCGCCTTCAGGAATTAAATAAACTTTTTGTTGTTTGTTTGCTGCCATAAATGCGTACTGTACAATAAACATTGTAACTTTTCACTATTTTTATGAAATATAAAACAATTAACTCTGAAAAATTTAATACACCATATTCAGATGCCATAGAAATAGGCAATATTATCGAATTCTCTGGAATGCTAGGTAATGATGAGAATGGCCTTGTAGAGGGTGGATTTGAGACTGAGTTGCATCAAATTTTTAAGAATTTAGCAACTGGCCTGGCTCATTATGATTTGAGTTATAAAAACGTTATTAAAGCCAAAATACTTCTATCAGATATAAGTTTTATGCCTAAGCTAAATGAGATTTATTTGAGTTACTTTCAAAAACCACTCCCGATAAGAACTACTTTTGCTGTATCAGGTTTGCCTTTCGGTGCAGATGTAGAAATTGAATTTACAGCAAAAAAATGAAAAAAACTTATTTAAATGAGTTTCATTCTGCTCATAACGGCAATTTAGTTGATTTTTCTGGTTGGGAGATGCCCATTAACTATGGTTCTCAAATAAATGAACATAATGAAGTTAGGGCTAATGTTGGGGTTTTTGATGTTTCACATATGGCAGTTTTCGATTTCCTTGGGGATAACCAAGTAGAATTCCTTAGAAAACTACTGCCCAATGATGTAAATAAAATCCTGAATGACGAAAGAGCACTTTACTCACCGCTCTTAAACGAAAATGGACGAATTCTAGATGATTTAATTGTTTACCATACTGGCAATAATAATTTTAGAATTATCTCCAATTGCGCCACAAGACAACAGAATAAGCTTTGGTTTAACGAAAATGCTGAGCAGTTTGGGGTTGAAGTAAATTTTCAAGAAGATGCCTCAATTATTGCTCTACAAGGACCAAATTCAGATAAGATTCTTTCATCTTTATATTCCATAGATCTAAAAAACTTTCATATCTATCAAGATGAAGAAGTAATGATTGCAAGAACCGGTTACACAGGAGAGATAGGCTATGAAATTATCTCTAATCAAGAAAAGGGTCTTGAGTTATGGAATCACTTCATTAGCAAGGATGTAAGGCCTATTGGTCTTGCTGCTAGGGATACGCTCAGACTCGAAGCAGGTCTTAATCTGTACGGTTCTGATATGAGTATCGATAATCATCCATACGAATCTAATCTTGGTTGGACTATTGACAATACTGATACAAATAGAGCTTACATTGGTAAAGAAAGTATAGCTAATGAGACTAACACAAAGAAACTTATTGGTTTCTATACTGAAGAGCGAGGAGTTCTTCGAGCTGGATCTAAAGTTTATTTTCCAGGAGGTGAGGGTGTTGTAACCAGCGGCACATGGAGCCCAACATTCAAAAAAAATATTGGTTTTTGTCGAGTTGATGCTAATTACCCTGCCCAAGGCAATGCTCTGCTAAGAGATAAAGAGATTAATTTACATTTTTGTGAGACAAATTTTTTAAAGCATTTAAAATAAGTTCCATGGCAAAAGTTCCTAGTAATTTAAAATTTTTAGATTCTCATGAATGGGCTAGAGTAGAGGATGACGGTACTGTCACAGTCGGTATTTCTGATCACGCTCAAGAACTTCTAGGTGATATTGTATTTGTAGAATTACCAGAGGTTGGGAAAGAAATATCTCAGAGTTCAGATATAGCAATCGTTGAGTCGGTAAAAGCTGCTTCTGATGTTTATTCACCATTAACAGGGGAAGTAACAGAAATTAATGAAGCTCTAAATGATAATCCTGAAATAATTAACTCCTCTCCATATGAAGATGGTTGGTTTTTTAAAATTAAGCCTCAAGATATAAGTGAAATGGAGAAACTTTTAGATGCTGCTGCATATGAAAGTTCAAGTGAAGGTTAATTATTTTTTCTAAAAATGACTGATAAATCAAAAGATTTTTCTCATAGACATATTGGGCTCAAAGACTCAGATATTCAGAATATTTTGCATGACTTAGGATATTCCAATCTAGATGCTTTCCTCGAAGATTTAATGCCCAAGTCAATCTATGATCTTGATTCTATTGAATTACCTAAACCACTTGATGAGTCTTCTGCACTTAAGAAGCTCAAAGCTATATCAAAACAAAATAAAGTTTTGAAAAGCTTTATCGGCCAAGGTTTTTATAACTGTAATGTGCCTACTGTCATAAAAAGAAATGTTTTTGAAAATCCTGGCTGGTATACATCATATACACCATATCAACCTGAAATAGCTCAAGGCAGGTTGGAAGCATTGATGAACTATCAGACTATGGTTTCTGACTTAACTTTAATGGATATATCAAATGCTTCTTTGCTGGACGAGCCAACTGCAGCAGCTGAAGCGATGATGATGGCAAATAGAGTATCAAAATCAAAATCAAAAAAATTCTTTATTCATAGTAGCTGCTTCAATCAAACTATCTCCGTTATGAAAAGCAGAGCAAAGCCGCTAAATATTGAAATCATTGTTGGCGAAGAAATGGATCAAACAACAGAGTATTTTGGATGCTACTACCAATATCCAAATGCTGATGGTGGTATTGATGATCTAACACCTATATCTCAGAGAATACATGAATGTAATGGAATATTTATTGTTGGGACTGATTTATTGGCTTTGACACTTTTAAAAGCACCAGGTGAATTTGATGCCGATATTGTTATAGGGTCAGCTCAGAGATTTGGGGTGCCAATGGGTTTTGGCGGACCTCATGCAGGATTTATGGCTGTAAAGGATTGTTTTAAAAGATCTTTGCCAGGTAGACTCATTGGCTTAACACAAGATCAACAGGGCAGACCATGTTATAGGCTTGCACTTCAAACCAGAGAACAACATATTAGAAGAGAAAAAGCGACCAGTAATATTTGTACAGCTCAAGCACTGCTTGCAATAATGTCAGGTTTTTACGCCATTTATCATGGCCCAGATGGGTTAAAAGGTATTGCTGAGAGAGTTAATAATCTCACAACAAAACTTGCTAACAATCTTATTAAAAAAGGGTTTAAGCTCAAGCATGAAAACTTTTTTGACACAATTGTAATTGAAGTAGATGATGCTGATCATGTACACAAACTAGCCCTTGAAAAGAAATTAAACTTTAGAAAAATTTCTACAAACTTTGTTGGTATAAGTATTGATGAAACAACTCAAGAAGAAGACATTAACTTAATTGCTGAAATTTTTAGTGGTGCTAATAATTCAAACAAAATTATTGAAGAATCTATTCCACAAAACTTAACAAGAGAAACATTATTTTTAACACATGAAGTATTCAATTCTCACCATTCAGAAACACAATTATTGAGATATATCAGGAGTTTATGCGATAAAGATATTGCTTTAGATAGATCAATGATTCCTTTGGGTTCATGCACTATGAAACTAAATTCAACCTCTGAAATGATACCAGTAGGATGGAATGGATTTGCCAATGTTCATCCTCACTCACCAGTTGATCAGGTTCAAGGCTATATAAAGCTAATAAAAGACCTAGAAGAGTGGCTAGCCAACATAACAGGTTATAAAGCTATATCACTTCAGCCTAATGCAGGCTCTCAAGGCGAGTATGCCGGTTTATTGGCAATAGATAGCTACCACAAAGCAAATAATGATAATTCAAGGAATATATGCCTGATTCCAGAATCAGCACATGGAACCAACCCTGCATCTGCACAAATGGTTGGTTATGAAGTTGTAGTAATTGATTGCGATGAGAACGGTGATATTGATATGACCGATCTAAAAAATAAGGCAGAACAACATTCAAAAAATATTGCTGCGATGATGATTACTTATCCATCAACACATGGGGTCTTTGAAGAGCACGTAAGAGATGTGTGTGAACTAATACATGGTTACGGAGGTTTTATTTACATTGATGGTGCCAATTTTAATGCAATGGTTGGTATGTGCTATCCAGGGAAATTTGGTGGAGATGTTTCACATCTAAATTTACATAAAACCTTTTGCATTCCTCACGGTGGCGGTGGGCCTGGTGTTGGACCAATAGGTGTAGTAGAAAAACTTTCACCTTACCTCCCAAAAGATCCTTTAACTGAAGATGAAGCAGGCTATGCAATTTCAGGCACCAACTATGGTAGTGCTAGTATCTTGCCCATTAGCTGGATGTATATAGCTATGATGGGCTTGGATTCACTTAGAAAAGCAACTCAAGTAGCAATTCTGAGCACAAACTACATAGCCAAAAGACTTAGCGAACACTATAAAATTTTATATACAGGGAAAAATAATCTAGTAGCGCATGAGTGCATAATCGATGTCAGGCCATTTAAAGACCTATGTGGAATAGAGGCTGAAGATATTGCAAAACGACTGATAGATTATGGATTTCATGCTCCAACAATGTCATGGCCAGTAGCAGGTACTCTAATGATTGAACCGACAGAGAGCGAATCTCTTGAAGAGCTTAATAGATTTTGTGATGCAATGATTGGCATTAGAGATGAAATTAAAGCTATAGAGGAGGGTAAATTAGATAAAGATGATAATCCTCTAAAAAATGCACCGCATTGCGTTGATGAGCTAATTGAAGACTGGACCCATGCGTACACAAAAAAAGAAGCATTCTATCCAAATAGCCAAACAAAGCACCAAAAATACTGGCCTCCAGTTGGCAGAGTAGATAATGTCTACGGTGATAGAAATTTAGTTTGCACTTGCCCAAGCATCAAAGACTTCAAATAAACTTTCTTTTTTAGTTTAATCTGTTAATATTCATCACCAATTTTATGGTTAGTAAGTTAAAAATCGCACAAGACTGGTTGCCAAGATACACTGGTTCACAAATTGATGAACTTGGTGACTATATTCTTCTTACAAATTTCAAAAACTATGTGACTGCTTTTGCAGAGAGATTTAATTGTGAAATCAAAGGTGAAGGTGGAGCTATGCAAAGTGCCACTAATTCAGAAAATTTAAGCATCATAAACTTCGGTATAGGATCTCCAAATGCTGCCTTAATAATGGACTTACTGTCAGCTAAGAATCCAAAGAGCGTATTGTTTTTAGGCAAATGTGGTGGTTTAAAAGAAGCTTCTGAAATAGGAAATTTCATATTACCAATTGCTGCAATTAGAGGAGAGGGCACAACCAACGATTACTTCCCTCCAGAAGTGCCTGCATTACCATCATTTAAACTTCATAAATTTGTATCGGAGAAAATTAAAGAAGCAGGCGAAGACTATAGAACAGGCGTTATTTTCACCACTAATAGACGTTTGTGGGAACACGACAAGGCCTTCCTTAAGCGCTTAAAAAAATCTACTGCAATCGGTATTGATATGGAAGTTGCAACTATATTCATTGGTGGACATTACAATGAAATAGCAAGAGGAGCATTATTATTAGTATCAGATGTTCCAACCACTCCTGAGGGTGTAAAGACTCAAGAATCAGACAAAAAAGTTACAAGTGAATGGGCTGAGAAACATCTGGATATTGGTATCAAATCAATGACAGAAATTGAGAAGAGTGGCGAGAGAATTAAGCACTTTAGATACTAAATTATTTCAGTATTTCGTCACAGCCTGTATCAGCTAAAAATATTAGTACTTTTTGCTTATCACTATCAGCTAAAGCATTAAATTCTTCTTTAATCCAATTTAGGCATTTTGCTTGATAGTTGAAAGTTTTTTGCTTCCAAATAGACCCATCAACTTTGGCTTCCCATTCCTCAGAACCGTTCTTTACAGCTTTAGAATTCTCCAATAATAATGGAGCATACATCTTGCCAAATTCAAATAGAATTGCTTTTAAAGATAAGGGGTTTTCCTCAAGCTCAATCCAATTATTTGTATCAGAATCAAGACCTGAGAGATCTTCCATTATATCTATCCATGCAACAACCCGAGGAGCTAATTCTTCACAAATTTGTCTTGGTGTTGGGTCAAATTTAACTAGTTGTGAGATTTGACCATAAAAAGCAAAATCGGCTGATGATGGTTTATTTCCTAATAAGAATCGACTTTTAATTAGATGCTCATTGAGTGATTTTATAAATCTTCTAAAACTTTCATCAATCAAATCAGCGGTCTCATTACTTGAACCTACAACCCATAATCTTTCGGTTTGTCTTTTAATAATGAATTCTTTTATCTGGTTATGATCTTCCACTGACAATGGGTTCTGAAACTCGACTAATGGTAGAATCGTCCCGGCTTTTTCTGCATCATCTTTGAAATGCCATCTGTAATGAAACATATATTTTGTGATCCATTCATCGCCAAAGTCTTCTAATAAATAGTTAATAAAAGCTAATGCTGGATCATCTGGTATAGCTTTTCTCTGAGTATAAATGCTTTCAATTTTTCTAATCATAGGTGTAGAGTCAGTTGTAGCTACTAGTTTTTGATCATCGCCCTCAAATAAGATTACAGGCAATAAAATTGGCTTTGGTAGCTCTATATTCAGGCTCTCAAGTCTAGTCTTAGTTTCGCCCCAATAAATATCATATGGAATCCTTCTATACCTGAGCAATGAGAGCATTTTTTGGGTGTATGGTGAAGGTGTTGCACCAAATATCTGCAATCTATCCATACTTGATTATAACCTCTATTTCATGCAGCTAAAATGAACTATAATGTTGCGCTTAGGAGAGATGGCAGAGCGGTTGAATGCACCAGTCTTGAAAACTGGCATACGTTAATAGCGTATCGTGGGTTCGAATCCCACTCTCTCCGCCATTCATTAATGAGAGCAGTAATTAAAGCTAAATTAATTTCAATAATTTGTGTTGTACTAACCTTTAATAGTCCAATTCTTGCTGAAGAGCAATCAGTTACAAAAGAAGTAGTTATATTTCATACTAATGATATAGAAAGCGTTTATGAACCTATTCAAGCCGTGTGGCGACCAGATATCGAGCTAATTGGTGGTATTTCACATCTCACTACACTAATACGTAAGGCTCGAGCAGAAGAAGACACAAGTTTTTTAGTTGATGCCGGTGATATTTATACGGGTGCCTTATCCAAAAAATCAAAAGGTAAGCTGCCTTTTGATCTCTATAATGCTATGGGTTACGACGCCTTAAATATCGGTAATCATGAATTTGAATATAATTGGGACGCCCTGGTAGAAATCATACCAAGAGCTAATTTTCCGGTTCTCAATGCCAATATTTTCCATGAAAAGTCAGGCAAACTTATTGCGAAACCCTACACAATTCTTGAACAATCAGGTGTGAAAATTGGTGTGATAGGCGTCATGGGTATTGATGCCTTTTACAACACTATGGCCCCATTCCATCGCATTGGCCTTAGCATTAAAGACCCGATAGAAACAGCACAATATTGGGCAGATAAAATTCGTGACGATGTAAATATGTTAATAGTCTTAACTCATCAAAACAAAACTGCTCCAATGCAGACTAACAAAGAAGCTGATCCATATGTGCAACGAGGTTTTGATGAAGATTATGAAATGGCAGGAAAATTAAGAGGTGTTGATGCTATTTTTGGCGGGCACTCTGATAATGGTTTGCCAGAGCCAGTAATCCACCCAGATACGGGCACAGTCATAGGTTTAACTTTTGGACAAGGCATGCATCTTGGTTATACAAAATTTAGAGTGAATCTTAATGAACATGATGTAACATTTTTGGAGGGTTATTTGATTCCTGTAGATTCAAAAGCATTTCCTGCTGATCAGAAAACCTCGAAGCTGATAAACCAATACCGTAAGCTCTATCCTGAACTCTCAGAGATCATTGCAACTATAAAGCAGCCCTCAATGCGTCTTTATAACAATGAATCTACCATTGGTAACTTATTGACAGATATTATGCGTGATGCAGCAGGTAGTGATGTATCTTTCTTAAATTCAGGGGCTATTAGAGCCGATTTAAATTCTGGCAAGATAACTCTAGAGCATTTACTAAATGTTTATCCTTTTCCAGATAATCTCACAATCATTGAGTTATCAGGGAAACAGATCAAAAACTTAATTGAGTACAGCCTGACTCTGCCTTACGGCATAGGTCAAATTTCTGGCCTAGAAGTAAAATACAACAGCAATAAACCAGCTATGCAAAGACTTTTGAGCTTAAAGATTAATGGCAGAAACATAGTAGATTCAAATAAATATACCGTATCTACAAGTGGCTATTTAGCAAAAGGAGGGGATGGTTACACTGTTTTTACAGAGGGTAAGCTCATTAATGAAGAACAAAGTTTTCCTGATGCGCTTTATAGAGGTTTCAAGGCAATGGGAGAAGTTAAACTGCCTTCGATTGGTAGACAAATAGATCTATCAGGTGATCTCAGCGTCAATTAAAACAGCAATAAATAGTGCAGGTTCTTGACCTTTGCAGACCCAAGCATGGTTGGTTCCTCTCTGCACTACAACATCAAAAGGTTTCAGATCGACCTCATCCTCATCAAGAAGTAGAGTTACTTCACCTTTCAAGAGAATAATATAATCAATCGTTTCTGTTTTGTGCATTGCAGGATGGCGAGTTGTGTCTACTCTGGCATCTGCAGCACCCACTTGAGAAAAATTATCATGCGCAATTTGATTCAAGACATCATTCGGTATCCCTTCTGGAAGAGGATTTATTTGAAAGTAACGAAATTTTGTACCTAGATTGGGTGGGCTTAGTAAAATATCTGTATCTGCTCTATCAACTGAGTCTTTAGAATCTACTGGACTATTGTCTGTATTCCAAAGCTCAAACAAACCCCCAACTTCTTCTCCAATGCTTTTAGGAGGAGGGCCATCAGACATTATTACTGATTTTCCTTCTTTATTATGGCCTGTAACTATTCGTCTCAATTTTTACTCCCGTTAAGGAAATATTACTAATCAAACGGCAAATTAGTCAATTTATATAAAAAAAGTAAATAAAGAGCTTTGTATCACTTCTTTTTGTAGACATCTGGAGTATTTGCTGTATTGTTTAGCTCATAATAAATAGGAGGACGCAATGCAAAAAGGAATCGTAAAGTTTTTTAATAACGCTAAAGGTTTTGGATTTATTGCGCCAGAAGACGGTGAAAAAGATGTATTTGTACACATCAGCGCATTACAAAAATGCGGACTTGAGACATTGAATGAAAATGACAATGTTGAGTTCTCAGTTGAAGAGTACAAAGGCAGAATAGGCGTCGGTGAAATAAAACTAGTCTAGAAGATATCCCACACAAGCCACTTATCAATGACCAGCACTATACAAGGTCATGAAGAGTATCCCTGTGCCTATCGTTCCTGAAACTAATACCAAGTAATCAATTAAACCAACTAAAGAGATCCTGAACCAGGACTCATCTGGTTTAGTTTTTCTAAAAGCTGAGATTTTAAAAAGACAGAAGGCAATAATAAAAACAATGCCTCCTAAAATGAATATACCCATATTTCTAATTAAAACCCATCATCTTCTTTTGCTGTATCAATATTAATTGAACCTTCATAAATATTAACTCTTAGCAGAATAGGATTACAGCAAACCTGACAATCTTCTACATACTCTTGATGATCCATAGACATGTCTATCTCAAAATATATCTCTTCCCAACAATAAGGGCATTGTCCCTTTTCTTCATCTATCATTTATCCAGAAATTTTCTTAAACCTTCTGCCAACAAAATTTAAAAGAGTTTTTCTTGAGAACAATCTAGATATTGCATAAAGATTTCTATTACTTTTTCCTGTGATGATATACAGTTTTCCACTCTCATATGCATCAAGAGCTTCTTTAGAACAGTCCTCAGCCGACTGTATTTTTACATTTTTATTATCGCTCATGGATGCAAGTCTTTTTTGCAATCTCTCAGAACTCACTGTGGCGACTTTAACAAACTCAGACTCAGTTGCACCTGGGCAGACTGCCATTACATGAACACCTTTACGAGAATATTCAAAATTTAAAGCCTCACTTAAACTAAGTACATATGCTTTAGTCGCTGCATAAACGGCTGAATAAGGGATTGAATAGAATGCTGCTACTGATGCAACATTAATAATTCCACCAGAACCTTTTTTCTCAAAATCTTGTAAGAATAGATAGCTTAGCTCAGTCAGTGACGTAATGTTCAGATGAATCATATTTTCATAATCCTCAACTGGGCACTCATCAAATGTTCCCCATCTGCCATAGCCTGCATTATTTACCAATATATCTATATCAATATGTTCGGCTTTTATCTGTTCATAAAGTTTTTTAGCTGAGTTAGGCAAACCAATATCTTCAACAAATACTTTTGTTTTAGTTCCTTGTGCCTCTAATTCCTTGGCTAGCTGCTCCAATTTATCTTTAGATCTGGCAGTAAGTATTAAATTTGCACCTCTACTGGCGAAATCTTTGGCCATTGCAAGTCCAATGCCTGAAGAGGCTCCAGTAACTAAAATTGTTTTATTATTGAATTTAGACATATTTTCTCCTGAAATCTTATTTAACTTATTTGATGTTTAATTTCTAATTTTCAAATATAAGTAAATTATATAACAAGCCATCTTGTCAAAAGCCTCTAATATGGCATAGTTAAAGGAGCAGGAGATTTTTATGAATTATTTAAAATTTTTAGTACTTTTCTCAGTGTTATTTTTAGCTGCATGTTCAAATGAAGCTGAAACAACTGAAGCAGAAGTAGAAACTACTGAAACCGAAGAAGAACAAGGCCCTCCATATACTGAGTATATGACATGTACACCTGGTTCAGATTTTAATGATGCAAGTGCAAAAGCCATGATTGATGAATGGAATGACTTTGATTTTGCTGAAGGTTTCTTTTACTCAGCAGGTCATGCACCTGTTCAAAGCGCTTCACTAGGTGGAGATAATAAAGTTTATTGGCAACTATTTTGGGAATCCAAAGATGCTTCAGATGCTGGTTGGTCTGATTGGGCTACAAATGCTGAAGCTGATGCATGGAGAGCAAAACATTCATCTGTAATGGTCTGTGATGGCGAAGGCAGAAGAGGTTATGACGTTTATTTTCCACTCGGCGATGAAGCAAATTGGAATGGACCAACTGAATGGGTCACTTATGGTCATTATTGTAAGTTTAATGATGAAAATGGGCTTGATTTGCTAAGAGAGGCTGTCGGCGCATTTAATGAATACTCTTTAGGTTCAGCCAACGAAACAACTTTTGCATACAGCGTTATGTTTCACAATGGAGAGAATCCTGAGCCATTCTCAAACTATGATTTCTTTTGGAATAATTACTATGAAAGTCATTCAGATGCGGAACTAGCTTACCAAAGGTTTGCTGATATGGGTTCAGATATTCAAGCTATGTTTGATGCATCGGCTACATGTGAAGGGCCAAATGCAAGCAACTCTTATCAGTTCTATCCTGATCCTGATGATGCAGATGATGCATAATTAGCTTAATTTCTAAAAAAGCCGCTTATTGCGGCTTTTTTTTTGCTTTTAATTCAAAGAGTCTTTAGATTAATTTAAGTGGAATATTTAGATAAGCTAGCAGCAGATTTTGCCACTTGGGCCTGGGGTCCTTGGTTAGTGGCTCTTTTGCTCGGAGCAGGGGCATATTTTCTTTATTCGTCTCGATTAAGACCATTTTTATATCTTCCACATGCTTTTTCAGTTTTAGCAGGGAAACATTCAAACGAATCAGATAAAGGCGATGTAAGCCATTTTAAAGCCCTTACTGCAGCTTTGTCAGGCACTATTGGCTTAGGTAATATTGCTGGTGTTGCGGTAGCAATACAGATAGGAGGTCCTGGAGCCATTTTTTGGATGTGGGTAACTGCAATTTTCGGCATAGCAACTAAATTTTTCACATGCACTCTATCAGTAATGTACAGAGAAATTGGACCTAATGGAGAAGCTAATGCAGGGCCTATGTATATCATCAAGAATGGCTTACCTAAATACATGCTTCCTTTTGCCTACTTTTTTGCAGTTTTTGGGATAATTGGTTGTTTACCATCCTTTCAAGCAAATCAACTTGTTCAGATTACAAACGATTTATATTTCGCTGATGTAGAAAATTTTAGATATATAGCAGCATCTATTCTTGTAGTGCTTACAGCATTTGTAATATTAGGGGGTTTAAAGAGGATCGCTGATGTATCAGCTTGGCTAGTACCAATAATGGCTGTTCTGTACTTTATGTCAGTATTGACTGCAATTTTATTAAATCTTGATCAACTTATTCCTGCATTCAAACTTATATTTGTGGATGCTTTTACTGGTAATGCAGTATTAGGTGGAGGTATTGCTGGCGTTATAATTACTGGTATAAGAAGGGGAGCTTTTAGCAATGAAGCAGGCATAGGAACTGAATCATTGGTTCATGGTGCAGCAAAGACATCCAACCCTGTAAAACAAGGCCTTGTTGCAATGACAGGACCTATTTTTGACACCCTCATTATGTGCACATTAACAGCCCTTATAATTCTCATTTCTGGTGTTTGGCAATCTTCTGACAGCAGTGGTGTGACTCTTACTTCTGAAGCATTCTCAATGATACTGGGCCCAATAGGCTCTTTAATACTTTTTTTATGTGTTGTAAGTTTTGGTATGAGCACAATCTTTACCTACTCTTATTACGGCGCTAGTTGCGCAAAATTTTTATTTGGAGAGGCTGGAAATAAAATTTACCAATATATCTTCATACTTTTTGTAGGTGTATTTTCTATAACTTCTTTAGATTTTGCCTTGAACGTTGTTGATGGATCTTTCGCTATGATGGCAATTCCAACTCTGGTATCAACTATTTGGTTAGCTCCTAAGGTTGTAGAGAAGGCAAATGATTATTTTATGTCTCTAAAGAATCAAGATAAGACAGAATTGAATCAAGTTTAAGCTCACCACCAAAGTAAGCTACCTCATCTTTATCCAATCTTAATAAGCTACTTTTTAACGATTCTTTTGCCTTGCAGAAATCTCGAATGAAACTTAATTTTTGAAATCTTACATTAATCGCAAATAAGGAATATTTTTCATTGTATCTGCACAATGTTTCTCTTTCAGAGCGTATAACCCATTCACAGACATCTCCTTTTGGAAACTCCTCTGACTTAAGGTGCATTCTTTTTGTATCACCATGAATAAACCAATTTTCCCTTTTAAATGGCTTTCCTACTGGAGCATTAGAAATAAACCTCTCAATTGGATTTCCAATCTTTTCATTTAGCGTCTTAACTGGCTTATGGATAGCTCGCAATGGTTCTCCTATTTTCTCTTTTAAGTTCCAGTAACTTGGTGAGCAAACTGAGGCAGCCAATAGTTTTTGTTCTCCGGTTGATTCAATGATGCATAAGTCATCTGGTACAGAAAGTGACATAGAAGCTATAGGATCTTTATAAGCATCATTTGACTGTATATGCTCGGTAAGAAGTTCTTGAGCCTCTAAAGAACAATTTGTAGTTCTAACCACTGTTTCGTATGAGTTTTTAAGTAGCTCTTCTTTATATTTTATTAGCTCCTCATCAATTGAGTTATCAAACCAATCATCTATTTCAATAGGCTTTAAACCTAATCTATATTTACCTTTACCATCTGACCAAGGTGGTTTGGACCAAAATTCTAAGTTAACTACAAGCTCTTGAGACATAATCTAATTTGTTTAATATGGAGTCTTAGCAATATTAATTCAAAAAAGAATATGAAAAAAGTAGCAGTTATAGGTGCTGGTCCATCTGGTATAACAGCAATCAAAAATCTCAAAGAAAAAGGCTTTGAAGTTATTGGTTTTGAGCGATGTGCTGGTGTTGGAGGTAATTGGAGATATGATGACCCTTCAGGCCACTCAAGTGTATTTGAGACCACTCATATCATAAGCTCTAAATATACATCTTATTACGAGGATTTTCCGCTTCCTAAGACAGCATCTGACTATCCTTCTCATAAAGAATTACTTAAGTACTTTAATGATTATTCAGAGCACTTTGGGATAAAAAAGCATATTCATTTCAATGCAGAAGTTATTAAATGCGAACAAGAGAATAATGGTAGATGGGTAATTGAATGGAAACATGTAAATACTGATCTAATCAATGTGCAAAAATTTGATGCTCTAGTTGTTTGTAATGGCCATCATCATGAACCAAGACTTCCAACTTACCCTGGCAGTTTTTCTGGCGAATACATCCACTCACATAGCTATAAAAAAGCTGAACCATATCGCAATAAAAGAGTTTTAGTAATTGGTGGTGGAAATTCAGCTTGTGATGTAGCAGTAGAGACATCTCGAATTTCTAAAACAACAGCCATAAGCTGGAGAAGAGGGTATTACTTGATACCAAAATTTATGTTTGGGTTAACCAGTGATATTTTTGGTTTGAAATCAAGATGGTTGCCTCGCTTCATAAGGCTACCTTTCATGCGATTTATGCTTGAGATCCTACAAGGTAAAAATGAAGATATAGGCCTACCAAAAGTTACTAATCATATACTTGCAACACACCCTACAATAAATTCTGATTTATATAATGCTGTAAGGCATGGAAAGGTCATGCCTAAACCAGATATAGAGCGATTTGATGGTGAGTTAGTCCATTTTAAAGATGGCACAGTTGGTGAATATGATGCTGTCATTGCTTGTACGGGTTATAAGATTAAGCACAAATTCTTTGATAAGAATCTAATTAATTTTGAAAGTGGTCCGGTTAATTTACTTCATAGAATGTTGCCAGCAAATATTAAAAACCTATATTTTATTGGTCTATTTCAACCTCTGGGGTGTATATGGCCTGGTGCTGAATTGCAATCCAAACTTGCAGCTCGACACCTCGCAGGCGAATGGGAACCAAAAGGTGACATCAAGAAATTAATTGAAAATGAACTAAATAATCCAGATGTAGAGCAGCTAAAAACCGACAGACATACTATTACTGTAGATGACTACTCATTCAGGAATAGATTAAAAAAAGAATTAGCAAGAGCAAAATAAATTTATGAAAAATATATTCTTTTTAAGGCATGCAAAATCAAGTTGGGATGATTTTGCCTTGAAAGACTTTGACAGACCTCTTTCAACAAGAGGCATACAAGATGCAGATCTAATGGGTAATTTCTTTCGTTCCAAAAGAATTAAACTAGATTTAGTTCTCTCTAGTCCATCAAAAAGAACCAAAGAAACAATTGAACACTTTTTTTCAAGAGATAAACCAAAGGTAGATTTTTCCGACAGCATATACCATGCATCAATGGAGGACATACTTGATAATCTTTACCAAATTCCAGAAGAGATAACTAACGTAATGGTAGTTGGACATAATCCTTCAATGCATGATCTTACAGAGTATTTATCTCAAAAATTCCTTAATAAATATCCAACTTGTGCACTAGCACAAATATCTACAGCAAATAAATGGATTGAGCTTACACAAGGCTGTTCGAATCTTGAAAACTTTATGAAGCCTAGTGAGCTTCGTTAAGTGAAAAGAACTTGTCTTTTAAAACAATAGCTCCTGATACAGCTGCAGAAAAAACTGTATACCCGAGAATTATTTCTGGCATAAAGTTGAAGTAACCAATACTTATTAGCAGCAAAACTGCAATAGATCTTATGAGCTCAGCGTAATAAACAAAAATGCGATTTTCATACATGAATGATGCAAATACCATTAGCGTCACAATATTTACAGATATAAGCATTAGGTCTATGTAAGCTATAGAAGAAGAACTAAATAACACTCCTTGAGTATAAATGCCTACAAATA
This sequence comes from SAR86 cluster bacterium AG-422-P06, assembly GCA_003213455.1. Lineage (GTDB taxonomy): Bacteria > Pseudomonadota > Gammaproteobacteria > Magnimaribacterales > TMED112 > TMED112. Next base: position 19,164 of record QCMX01000008.1, read on the forward strand.
CCAAATGGGTAAAACCAAAAATCTTGGCATAAGTAGTTGTTTTAGGGTCGAATTTTCTAAATTGAGATAAATCATTTTTCACGATAGGATATTTTTCTGCTACATCTGCTGGCCGCCATTTTGGTGTTGAGAACCAAACAGCTATTTTATCTGTCCATTTTTTTGTTCTCCAAGTATCTTTAAATATCTCATTCCAAACTTCTAGATTTGCCCATAATGGGTTCCATGTATTTAAAGGCTTAGATGTACCATAGACTGGTTTCAAGTCTTCTCTTTCATCAATAAATGTGCCAAACATTCTGTCCCATAATATAAAAACACCACCATAATTTGCATCTATATACTCTTTATTTTGAGCATGATGGATTCTATGGTTGGAAGGGGTTACTAAAATGTAATCGAGTATCCCAAGCCTACCAATATGTTCTGTATGCACCCAAAACTGATAAATTAAATTCAATGCCGCAACTGTTACAAATATCTCCACCGGGATACCCAATAAAAGCATTGGGGTGTAAAAAATCCACTTAAATAAAAAATCTGTACCAGTTTGTCTTAATGCGGTCGATAGATTGAATTCTTCACCATGGTGATGTACCACATGAGAAGCCCATAAAACTTTAATTTGATGGTGTGATCTGTGCAGCCAATAATAACTTAAATCGTATAGAACAAAGGCTATCACCCATACGTAAAGATCATATGAAGCTAAAAGTCCAAGGTTAAATTGTTGAGAAATAAATGCATAAACTAGCCCCTGTACACCCAGTCCTAACAGAGCAGGGTAGCGACTCATAAGCCCCAACCCAATACTTGTAACCGTGTCATTGAGCCTATAATTATTTTGTTTTTTGAAATAGCCATACAAAAATTCACAAGCTATCATCAACATGAAAACAGGTACAACGTAGGCTATTAAATTAGAAGTGTGCATTATTTTCTTACAAAGCTTTGAGTCATTAATTCAAATCAAATTTTAAAAGTGTACCCAACAACAGTAAATATAATATATTAGTTAATAACTTTACTGCAAGATTGTAAGTATGAAATATTTTTTTATTAACTTAATTTTAAATCTTTTTTTTATGATGCCAGACAGGCTTTTAGGAATTTTTTTCCCCAAGAAAAGTGCATTTATTAGAAATAGATATCTTGATCACCAATCTACAATATTCTTAAAATTGATAGAAATTTTTGGCTATAAACCAGATGTAGATAACTTTGATGATCGCGAGAGAATAAATTCTAATAATGCTCGTATGAGCTTAAATATAAATAAGAAACCTCCTAAAAATTTTAGTTTTAAAGATGTGGTTATTGATCAGAAGAAGGGCGCTATTGCACGAAAATATACCCCAGATTCAATTCATTCAGATAAGGTTATGCTTTATTTCCATGGTGGAGGTTATGTCTTAGGAAGCATTGAAACCCATCATAATTTTGTTGCTTTGTTATCAGTTATGTTAGGAATAAAGATATATTCTCTTGAATATAGTTTATCTCCAGAAAATAAATACCCAAGAGCACTAGAAGATGCCAAAGAAGCATATAAATATATTCTTGATGAAGGCATTCAAAGCAATCAAATTTTACTTTGTGGTGACAGTGCAGGTGCTCACTTAGCTGCATCACTAAACTTTGATTTAACTGTATCAGACATACCCATGCCAGGAGCTCAAATACTAATTTATCCCATGATATCCCCAACTCTTAATTTTGAATCTATGGACCTATACAAAGAAAATTTTTTACTTACAAAGGGGTCAATGGAGTGGTTTTGGGATCAGCTTAGGTCAAATGACACCGATGATAACGACCCTAGATTCAATTTATTAAAACAGGATGGATTAACTTGTTACAAAACTCCTACATTGTTGATTACAGCTGGCTTTGATCCGCTTTGTGATGAAGGAAATGATTATGCAAATTTTCTAAAAAGTAACGGAAATAATGTCTCAAAATTACATTTTCCTGATCTTTTCCATGGTTTTGTAAATTTAACAAATATTAGAAAAGCAGAAAAAAGCACTAATCAGATTATTGAGAGTGTTAGGGAGTATTTGTAATTAAGAGCTTAAGGAAGAAGCTGTTCTACTTTCTTAAGAGCTTTAACCATTGCTTTCTTCACATCAGCAGATTCTTTCTTGCTTGAAGTGCCTTTTGAATAGACTAAGTTGGTAAAATGCTCTTTAAGCTTTTCATTCATATCTACTGATTTTTCTGTAAATCTATTTCTAAGCTCTTCAAATTTAACCCTAGAAACCATCTCTTTTGGCCCGACTGGGTCAAGTCCAGCAAACATTTGAAATCTAATTGCAGCCTCATTAAGATCCATTGACTCAGATGGTTTGCCATTTACAAACTCTGGTATTAGGTCTTTAGATACTTTGTCAGATCCTTTTTCAATTAATTCCTCAAATAGGTCTTGATAAGACTTTAATTTTTCTTGTGCTTTTTCATTCTTCTGCATCATGGCAAAGTCTTTTATGGCTTTCTTAAATTTCTTCTCCTCAGCAGTACCTTGAAGATTCTCTAGCTCCATGAACTTTTGCTCTGCTTCTCCAGGAGCAACCTTCTTATCTCTCAGGTCTTTTATAATGTCATCCATTAGGCCTCGTGATTCATCAAGCTCTTTATCTTTAATTCGTAGGAATTCATCGCACACTTGTTCAAATTTTTGATTAACTTCAGGGTCAAGCTTCTTGCCTGCTGGGCCAAGGGTTCTCCAGTGCTCTTGTAATTCTCTTATTTTATGAACTGATTCATCAATATCTTCTTTACTAAGGTTTTTGACTTCTTCTATTACCGCCTCTTTCAATGATCTATTATGAATTTCTACTTGCTCAAGAAGCTTATTGACCGCATCCCTAGACTCTTTGAACTTATTATTTAAATCCTGAAAGTCTTTATCAGGTACAGGTGCAAATAGTTTCCATTTTTCATGGATACCTTTTAGAAACATGACAATCTGAATTACAGTTGTATTTTCAACCGTCTTGCCAGCTGGAAATGCATCTATATCTTTTAATAGAGATAATTTCTTATCTCTGTTCTCTTCTTTTTTATCTTCTAAAACAGCAAAGTAGTCTTTGCAAGGTGCCCAAGCTTTTTCACAAGCCTCTTTGAAAGTTGACCACTTTTCTTTGCTGGCGGTTTTGCCATGTTGGTCAAGGTTTTGCCATTGCTTTTGAAGTGAATTTATTCTGTTAGCTAAAGATCTAGGTTCTAGCTTTTCAGCTTGCAGTTTACTTACTTCATTGATAAGTTCTGTCCTCTTGTCTGATGTTGCAAACTCTGCCCAATCATCGTATTCCTTAGCAGTAAAATTGAGTCTTTGAAATTTATGTCTGAATTTTGAAGGAATAGGCTTACCTTTACCAAACTGGGAATTTAGTTTACGAAGGTCCTTTTGTGCCTTTTTAATATGGCCTGTAGAGAATAGACTCTCTATCTCATTTAGTTGTTGATTAAGATTTATTGCTTTGTCTCCCACAAATTAGCTGAATATTATTTATAATTTCAAACAAATAGTAATTGAATGAAACGGATTTTAACAGGTATAACGCCAAGTGGCTATCCCCATTTGGGAAATTATATAGGTGCAATTAAACCATCACTAGATCTATTGGATGAAAACTGCGAATCATTTTTGTTTATTGCTGACCTTCATGCAGTTATAAAAGTATCAGATCCAGAAAAATTAAATGAGTTGAGCAATAGCATTGCTATGGCATGGTTGGCTTCTGGTCTAGACCCTGATAAGACAAACTTTTATAGACAATCAGATATACCTGAAATTACTGAACTTGCATGGCTATTAAGCTGCATAACAGAAAAGGGTTTGTTAAATAGGGCACATGCTTACAAGGCAGCTATGGATATTAACAATGAAAGTGGAAAAAAAGATATTGATGAAGGTATATCTGTAGGGCTCTTCTCTTATCCCTTACTTATGGCTTCAGACATCTTAACTCCAAATGCAACACATGTTCCTGTTGGTAAAGATCAGCAACAACACCTAGAAATTACTAGAGATATTGCTGAAAAATTTAACAGAAAATATGGTGATTTCTTTAATGTGCCAGAAGCAGTGATAAAGGATGAAAAAACTGTACTAGGAACTGATGGTAGAAAGATGTCTAAAAGCTATAACAATATAATACCTTTGTTAGGCGATGAAAAAGATCTACGTAAAGCCGTGATGAAAATCGTGACTAATTCACAAGAGCCAGGGGAGAAAAAAGACTGGAAAGATAATACTCTTTTTGGGATTTATTCCAGCTTTGCTTCAGAAGAAAAACAAGTTGAAATGAAAAACATGTTCAATGATGGTGTGGGATGGGGCGATGCAAAACAGAAAGTATTTGAAGAGCTGAATCAAATTCTTAAACCTATTAGAGAAAAATACTTAGAATTAAATTCAAATCAAAAACATATTGAAGAAGTTTTAAAAGCTGGTGCGGAAAAAGTTAGAAAACAAACTTTACCTTCTATAAAAGAAGTTAAAAGACTGGTAGGCATCAACAAGTTATAAAATTTACTCATTAGTGATTGGATTTACCTTTATTCACCCGTATATACTTAATTCAGATGCATACAAATAGAAAAGCAGTATTAATGATTAGTCTCGGTACTCCTGATAGCCCAGGGTGGTTCGATGTAGCTAGCTATCTTAGTGAATTTTTAGGAGATGGGAGAATAATTAATATCCCATCATTTTTGAGGTATTTGCTCGTAAATCTAATTATTGTCCCAACTAGAACTTTTTCATCATCAAAAAGCTATAAAGAACTGTGGACAGAAAGAGGCTCACCTCTTAAATACCACATGGAAGACCTTACAGAAAAAGTGCAAGCAAAATTAAAAGCTTCACATGATGTTTATTATGCAATGAGGTATAAAAACCCTTCTGTTAAGAATCAACTTAGAGAATTGGAGAATAGAGGATACGATGAAATTGTATTATTTCCTGTATTCCCTCAATACTCTTCTGCAGCAAACGGATCCTTTTTAGACCATGCTCTTAAACAAATAGCAAAATGGACAGTCATACCTTCAGTCAAAACGGTTGATCAATTCTATGATAATGAAGACTTTTTAGAAGCTTTTAGTGAGAACATTGAAAAGTTTAATTTAGATGAGTACGACAAAGTTATATTTAGCTATCACGGCTTACCAATGAGTCAGCTTGATGAAGTATACGAAAAAGGTAAATGTGACGATCGTGAATGTGAAGATGGAGTCCAAGGGGATAACCATCACTGTTACAGAGCTACTTGCTATGAAACCACAAAATTATTGATTGATAAGATTGGTATTGATGTATCCAAAACCATTACTTCATTTCAATCTAGATTGGATTCAAAGTGGGTTAAACCCTTCAGTGATAAGGTCCTTGAGCAATTTGCAGATGAAGGCATAAAGAAGGTTCTAGTCGTATCGCCATCATTTACTGGTGATTGTTTAGAGACAATTATTGAAATCGGTGATGAATACAAGGAACTATTTATTGAAAAAGGCGGTCAGAAGCTTGATTATGTACCTTCGTTAAACTCGAATGATAGTTGGGTTAGATGTATAGTAAATATTATTAGGGGAATATAAATGAGAGAGACACTTGATCTACAAAAGAAAGCATTCATAAAAAACGGACAACCATCATACAATCAAAGAGTTGATAGTCTTAAAAGGTGTATTGCCTTGCTGGAAACTCATGACGTACAAATAGTTGAAGCTTTGAATGAAGACTATAAAAATCGTTCTGAAACTGAAATCATGACGTCAGAAATAGTTCAATCGGTTAGGAACCTGAATTTCACTATCAAAAACTTGAAAAAGTGGATGAAACCTTCAAGGAGAGCATCTTCTTTTATGGCTGACATGCTTGGTTCTAAAGCTGTCATGCAGCCATCTCCACTAGGAACAGTAGGGATAATAGCTCCTTGGAATTTTCCTATTGGGATGATTTTTTATCCTGCTGCATCAGTTTTGGCCGCAGGAAATAGAATTATGGCTAAACCATCTGAGTTTACCCCTAATACGGCAAATCTAGTTAAAGAGGCAGTAGGCAAATATTTTGACGAATCAGAATTTGCTGTTTTTCTAGGTGGTCCAGAAGTGGGTGCAGAATTTACTGCTCTACCTCTTGATCATTTGCTTTACACAGGTAGCGGGAGCATAGCAAGAAAGGTTGTTGCAAATGCAGCAAAGAATCTAGTTCCAACAACATTAGAATTAGGTGGCAAAAGCCCAACAATCATAGCCTCTGACGCTAACTTAGAGCTAGTAGCTAAGCGAATCATGTTTGTTAAAACATTGAATGCAGGTCAAATATGCTTATCACCTGATTACATTATGGTTAAAAAAGGCTTAGAGGAAAAACTTATAGCTGAGCTGAAAAAAGTCTTTAATACTTTCTATCCAGAAAATAATGGTGCTGATTACACATCTATGGTGAATGATCACCATCACGATAGAATGCAAGAATACTTATCAGATGCCAAACAAAAAGGTGCACAAGTAATCAATTTGGGCGATTTTGATTCTTCAGAAAACAATACAGTTACAACTAAAGTATTGCTTAATGTTAATGATGATATGCGAGTAATGCAGGAAGAAATTTTTGGTCCATTATTACCTATTATGGTTTATGAAGATCTAAGCGAAGCTGTTTCTTACGTTAATAATCACGATCATCCATTAGGACTATATTTCTTTGGGAATAAAAAATCTGAACAAAATTATGTGATCAATAACACCAGATCAGGTGGAGTGACCATAAATGATACTATGTTTCACCTAATGCAATCTAGGTTGCCATTCGGTGGTGTAGGGCCATCTGGGTATGGTTATTATCATGGACATGAAGGCTTCTTAAACTTTTCTAATTTAAGGTCAATCTATTACCAAACTAATTCTGATAGCATTTTTGGCATGCTTAGACCACCAAGAAACAAAACTTCTGAGTTGCTCTCGAAAGTAATGAAAAAATTGTCTTGAATCAATTCTTAAGAAAAATCTCGTTTAGATATCTCTTTAAGAGAGGTACTAAGACTTTATCGTCACAAACTTTGCTAACTGCCAGTGGAGTAGGGGTTGGAACAGCTGTTCTTATTGTTGTGCTTTCGGTAATGAATGGATTTGAGAATGAATTACAAAAAAGAATCCTTGGAGTGATACCTCATATTACCCTAGAAAAAAGTGGTGGTTTTGAAAGTTTAGAACAGGTTGCAGCCGATATAGAAAAGAACAATTCCGTTCTAAAAGTTGCACCATATTTAGCTTCTCAAGTGGTCATAAACAATAGAAATAATTCAAAGGGTATTGTGCTTAAAGGCACCGATTATCAAAATGAAATTTCAATTATTCCTGACAATATGCTTATTGGTAGCTTGATGTCACTAGAAGATGGCGCTGCAATTATTCTTGGTGACAGTCTGGCATATGAACTGAATGTTGCAGTAGGTGACTCAGTAAATTTACTAAATATTGATCAAACAAACCCTCTAATTGGTGTTCCAAGAGTGGTGGCTTTTAAAATTGTTGGTCTGTTCTCAGTCGGTTCAGAAGTAGATCAAATGTATGGTTTAGTCAGTGCAGATTCATTCAACAAGCTTATTCGACCAAAAAATGGTGCTGGCATTGAGGTAAGGGTTAAAAATGTCTTGGAAGCTAAATCAATTGGTCGCTCACTCATTACCCAAATCGATACCGATGAATACATCAAACTTAATAGTTGGGATCAATCATATGGTGGCCTTTTTAGGGCTGTACAGCTTGAGAAGGTAATGGTCTCGCTATTAATGTCTCTAATTCTGTTAGTTGCGGTTCTAAGTCTTCTTATGTCGGTTAATAACCTAATAAAAAACAATGAAAAAGAAATAGCCATCTTAAGAACAATGGGATACTCCAGATGGGATATTCAAAGCATATTTATGCAATTAATTGTGACCATTGGCTTAGTTGGCATCTTCTTAGGAAATTTACTTGGTATTTTGGTTGCATTAAATATCACTGAATTTTTAAATTTCCTTTCGCAAATCTTTAATATTTCAATGTTGGATGTTTATTATTTGGACTATTTCCCATCTATTGTTAACGCCGATCAAATCTTATGGATTAATTTAGTAACTTTCATTTTATTGCTGATTTTCGGTTTTATTCCCTCAAATAAAGCAGCTAATACGAACCCAGTTAACATAGTGAATAAATCATGATATCTATTAGAAATATGCATAAAACCTACACAGATAATTCTGCTAAACAAGCAGTTTTTGAGAATGTTTCTTACGAATTTAATTCACAGGGAGTTTATAGCATTGTTGGCTCATCGGGGTCTGGAAAAACCACTTTTCTTAACCTTATATCAGGCTTAGATGCTTTTGAGAAAGGCTCTATTGAAATAGATGGAAGAAACCTAGACACATTGTCTGTTGAAGCAAAAAGCACTTTACGTAAAGCTGAATTTGGCTTTGGGTATCAGTTTCATTATTTACTAGAGAACCTAACTATTCATGAAAATTGTTTAGCAGCTTGCCATGGACAAGACAACAGTCACATTACATCCATCCTAAAAAAACTAGGCATTTATCATATTAAGGATAAATTTCCCTCTAAAGTTTCAGGAGGTGAAAAGCAAAGAGCATCTATTGCAAGAGCATTATCAAAGAAACCAAGAATACTAATACTTGATGAACCAACTGGTAATTTAGATCAAGAAAATAGCCTTATTGTGCAAGATTTTCTTCTGAACTATGCAAGTGAAAACAAGTCACTTGTTATCTATGCTACTCATGATATTGCATTTGCTAAAAGAGCAGATAAATCTTTAAATATTGTTGAAAGAAGTATCGTAGAAAAATGAATAAATCTATCTACACAAGACTATTAGGTTATACCTTTGAACATAAAGGTTTTTTCTTTCTAAGCATAATTGGTTTCATTCTCTTTGCAGCTGCTGATATTTCTGCGGTTGAATGGCTAAAACAAGTTATATCCTACATAAATGAAAGCAATGAAAACTCCCTTAACCCCTTAAATCTAGCGCTATTTCTAGCTTTTATATCTGTAGTTAGAGGCATCGGTTTCTATGTAGGTAACTATTTCATGGCAAATGTTGGGCTTAAAGTAGTGCACAGCCTTAGACAGGATCTTATTTCAAGCTTGCTGTACCAGCCAATGAGTTTCTTTGATCAGGCATCGAAAGGAGAGATAGTAAATAGAATAATCTTTACCACCAATCAGATCACTGGAGCAGCAACAAATGCTCTTAAAATTCTTGTAAAAGAAGGGTTTTTGTTAATCGGTCTTTTTGTTTATCTAATGTATTTAAGTTGGAAGTTGACTTTGGTGATTCTAGTCATTGCACCCTTAATAGGAATTATTGTTTCTATAGCAGGTAAGCGTCTAAGAAGGGTAGCAAAAAAAATTCAGGATGTGATGGGAATAGTCACTCAAGTGAGTAATGAAATAGCATCTGGAGCACGTGAAATTAAATCCTTCAATAATGAAAGTGGTGAGGAAGAAAGGTTTAAAAAAGCCAACGATGAAAACCTTAAACAAAATTTGAAAATGGAAAGTACTGGGAATATAACTACTCCACTAATTCAGGTTTTTGTAGCCTTTGCTTTAGCTGCAATGAGCTACTTGGCACTGACAAACTTAACTGAGTTAAATCTACCTTCAGAATCCTTTGTAGCATTCTTTACAGCTGCAGGTTTAATGGCTAGACCTATCAGACAGCTTTCAAGTTTAAATGCAGTAATACAGAGAGGTTTAGCTGCTGCAGAAGATATATTCTCTGCAATTGATAATGCACCTGAGAAATACGATGAAGGGCTGGATATAAATAAGACTTTGGAAGGAGAGGTTGAAATTGAAAATGTTTCTTTTTCATACTCTCATGACTCTGATCCTGTTCTCAAGAATATATCAATCTCAGCTAAACAAGGTGAAACTATTGCTCTGGTGGGTAAGTCAGGGAGTGGTAAGTCAACGATAGTTAACCTGCTGAATAGATTCTATGACGACTACGAAGGCAGGATAAGGATTGATGGTTACGATATCAAAAAAATTAAACTAACTGACTTAAGAAACTCTATATCCTATGTCTCGCAAGACCCAACTCTATTTAATGATACTGTAAAAAATAATATCGCTTATGGGTTAAATGAAGTTACAGATTCAGAAGTTTTCCAAGCAGCACGAGAAGCCAATGCTTATGAATTTATTATGAATTTACCTGAGGGTTTTAACACCATTATTGGGGATAAAGGCACAACTCTTTCAGGCGGAGAAAAACAAAGAGTAGCCATTGCTAGAGCATTGTTAAAAAAATCATCGATATTGATATTTGATGAAGCTACATCAGCACTTGATAATGAATCAGAAAAAGAAATACAAGCAGCAATTGAAAAAGCATCACAGAATAAAACCACATTTATAATTGCTCATAGGTTAAGCACAGTAGAGAAGGCTGACAAAATATGTGTGCTAGAAAATGGTGAAATAACACAAGCAGGAACACACAATGAATTAATCAAAGAAGAGGGCTTATATAACGTTTTACAGGGCAAGCCAGAGCTAATTGAAGAAACCAATATAACTGATGTTGAAGCTGATTTTGTACCTACATTGATAAATGAGAAAAAGAGCTTCTGGGATGAATATAATTTTGGCAATATAGCTCTTACTCCATTGAGTTTTATTTATTGGACTATTAGTAGCTTTAAAAATACTTTTCTAAAACCAAAGACCTCTACTGGCAATGAAGTGCCCGTAGTAGTAGTAGGCAATGTCACTGTTGGGGGCAATGGTAAAACTCCTCTAGTTAGTCAGATTGCTATCGATTTAAGAAATCTAGGTTATAAGCCAGGTATTATTCTAAGAGGCTATAAAGGCTCGTTTACAGGAACAAAGCTAATCAGTGAGGAAACCACGTCCAAAGAAGTGGGAGATGAAGCGATATTTCACTTTAATAGGGGGTTTAATGTTGTTGTTGATAGGGATAGGGCCAGGGCACTTTCTTATTTAGAAAGACACACTGAATGCGATATTGTTATATCAGATGATGGTCTGCAACATACAGCTTTAAGAAGAGATTTTGAAGTTATTGTTGAAGATGCAAATAGAAATTTTGGCAATCAGCTTTTCTTGCCTGCTGGACCATTGCGAGACAATATTTGGAAAACCAAAAAAGTTGATCTCTTCATTTATAGTGGCAGAAAAGATGGCAATGATAATTTCTTTGAACTTGAACCAGAATCATGGGTCAACCTTGATACAGGAGACACATATACAGTTGATGAATATCCCTTTGGTAAAACGGCTAATGTAATAAGCGGTATAGCTAACCCGAATCGTTTCTTAAAAACACTTAACAGTCTTAAAGTTAATTTCGATTACAAACTTTTTCCAGACCATCATTATTTCAGCAAGAAGGATATAGAGTTTAACTTTGAAAGACCTATTCTAACCACTGAGAAGGATGCAGCTAGAATGGGTGAAAAATTTAAAGGATCAAATATTTGGTATCTGAAAATGGGTGTAAAACTAAACACAAATATAAGCAAACTCATAACGGAAAAAATCAATGGCTGAGGGCTTTAAAATCTTAATCCCAGCAAGAATTGGATCAGAAAGATTACCAAGGAAGCTGCTGCAAGAAGTTGGCAAAAAAACCGTTATTCAGATGACTTGGGAAAGGTGTATTAAGAGCAATGCAGAAGAGGTAATAGTAGTTACTGATTCTGAAGAAATATTCCAACATATTTCTAATTTAGGGGGTAAAGCATTCCTCTCAAAACATAAGCATGATTCCGGCACAGACAGGGTTCAAGAGTACGTTGAGAGTACTAGTTTAGATAATGAAGAAATTGTTATAAATGTTCAGGGAGATGAGCCTTTGATAGATATCGAAGCAGTAAATAAATTGGGTGATTTTATGCGAGCTAATAAATACAAATATGGCACAATTGCCCAACATTTTTCTTCTAATGAGGATCTGCTTGACCCTAACAAAGTGAAGGTAATAGTCAACGATGATAACTCAGCAGAGGAGTTCTTTAGGGACACGCCTGCAGTTGTTAAAGATTTTTCAAAAGTGGTGCTTCACCATATTGGCATCTATGCTTATCAAGTTAATTTTTTAAACACTTTCTCTGGTTTGTCTAAATCAGAAAATGAAATAAACCTTAAACTTGAACAAATGCGAGCATTAGATAATGCACTACCATTACATGTATTAGAGCTTAATCTGGATAAATCGTGGGGGATTGATACTGAAGAGGATTTAATCAAACTTAGGAAGCATCTTCAACTTAATTAATGATTATGCATGATCTTACAAAAAAGAATGCTTTAAACCTTAAATCTGAAGCTTCAGAGCTCTTTTCTTTTGAGACAGAAAGCGATCTTATTGAAATACTAGAATACGCAAAAAAACAGGAAAAAAACCTGCAAGTAATAGGTTCGGGCACCAACACTATTTTTCCACGTTATTTTTCCAAAATAGTGGTTAAATCTTCCAATAATAATTTTCAATATGCAGAAGAAGATGGAGATGCTTATTTGGAAGTGGGTGCAGCTGTAAATTGGGATGATCTTATAGATTTTTGTTGCAATAAAGATATTTATGGCCTTGAAAATTTAGCTGGAATACCTGGTACTGTAGGCGCTGCTCCAATTCAGAATATTGGGGCCTACGGCCAAGAAGTTTCAAATCTAATAAATTATGTGGAATGTTTTGATACAGAACTAGCCATAACGAGAAAAATTAAGGCAGAAAATTGTGAATTTGGTTACAGAAAAAGCATGTTTCAAACCTGTACAAATTTTATTGTTACTGCAGTTGGCTTTAAGTTATCTAAACATTTCAATCCCGTATTAAAGCATGAAGGTTTGCAAAATCTTAATTTCACCAAAGCCTCAGATATGATCAAGAAAATTAGAGAAATTAGAAACACAAAATTACCTAACCCAATGGATTTTCCTAACTTAGGGAGTTTCTTTAAGAATCCTATCCTATCTACTGAAGAAGCTGAAAAAAATGAAAAATTAGCGAACCTTAAAAGATTTGAAATGCCTGATCAAAAAGTTAAATTTTCGGCTGGTGAAATGCTAGATAAACTTAACTTGAAAGGCATGAAGATTCGTAATGTCGGCTTATGGACACAACATGCTCTGGTTTTAACCAGCAATGGCATTACTTCAGCAAAAGATATCAGAAATGCTGAGGACATGCTAAAAAAATTAGTTGCTGACTATTATGGAATTCAACTAGAAAGAGAGCCTTCTTACTTATGAATATTTCATTATTTTTATCTTTAGCCTTTGCTCACCTAGTAGCAGTTACATCGCCTGGCCCAGATTTTTTTTATATCGTCAAAAGCAGCTTTGAAAAAGGCTTGAAAAGCTCAGTTGTCTCTGCCGTTGGTATAGGATTAGGAGTATTTCTACATTGTTTATTTGCTATTGTAGGATTAGATTTTTTATACCAAAAAATACCTAGTCTCTATACTATTATTGGAACAGTTGGAGCAGGATATCTAATTTATTTAGGTGTGAGCGGAATCTTTGCCGATCCAGAAGCTAAAGACCTAGCAGTGAAAGAAACTCAGACTCTCAACCTCTGGCAGAGCTTCACAGGGGGCTTAATGGTAAATATTTTTAATGTTAAAGCTTTTATCTTTTTTGTCTCTTTGTTTAGTGGTGTTGCATTAAGCACTTCTATACTTTTCCAAATTAGTATTTCAATCTATTTTTTTATTGCCACTGCGACTTGGTTTGTCTTTTTGAGCTTTATTCTTAATAGGGGATTTAAGTCATTACTGAACCACTCT
>QCMX01000009.1 GCA_003213455.1 SAR86 cluster bacterium AG-422-P06
ATGCACAGTATATTGTCTTAAATTCATGTATGTTCTGCCCTCAAAATTACTTAAGAAATCGGTAATATCTTTATTATTTTCTATAAATGCTTCTATGAAATCGTCCTTTACCTCAAAATATTCTCTACTTATATGAGGCCCAATATAAGCGTGGGTAAATGGTTTAGAAGAATTTCCCTCAATAGCTTTTGCGATTATATCGTTTTTTAAACCCTTCCAGCCGCAATGCAAGCCACTAATTACACTTTGTTCCTCATCCCATAGCAATAAAGGTATACAGTCTGCTGTTTTAATTGCAAATGCAGCTTTTCTATCAGTAGATAAAAAACCATCGAACTCATCGTTTTCTACGGTATCGATGCCTAATATGTTTGTGCTATGCGTTTGATTGAACTCTTGGTAGCTCGATACACCGAAGTATTTCTCTAACAATTCATTTTTGCTCTTAATGCTTTCCTCGGAAAAATTTCTTTCCCCTTTTAAAGAAATAATAATATTTGGACTTTGTGAAACTTCTAAAAAATTAAAACCTTCTATTTCAATGACATTCATTTTTCTAGCTTTGTACAGGTCTCAGCAAAATCAGAAGGCAGCTGTGATTTAAAATTGAATTCTTCACCTAGATAAATAAGCGCTAAATTATAGGAGTGCAATGCTTGTCTATCGAGATCAGTTACTGCTTTAAGTTCTTTTGGATCTGCATCTTTCCATATTTTAATATTGTTATATGACTTATCACCTACGATTGGATGGCCGATATGTTTCAGATGGACTCTAATTTGATGGGTTCTTCCTGTCTCAAGCTCAACATCCAATAAACTAAAATTCTTATAGCGATCTTTTACTTTGAAGTGAGTTACAGCACTTCGTCCACCCTCTTTAACACAGAAAAGCAATCTATTCTTTGGATGCCTTCCAATTGGTAAATCAATAGTTTTGCCCGATATTGGTTCGCCATGCACCAAGGCATAATAATTTCTTTTAATTTCTTTATTTTGGATTAAGTCAGTAAGGATAGTATGGGATTGAATGGTTTTTGCTAATAACATTAGGCCGCTAGTATCTTTATCAAGCCTATGAACTAAACCATATCTTGGTAGCTCTCTTTGCTTTGGTCTCATAAATAGGAGTCCATTTATTAATGTAGAGTCTTTCTGTCCAGCTCCTGGATGTACAGTTAACCCAGCCTGTTTATCTATGACAATGAAATCATCATTCTCAAAGATTATGTTCAAAGCAATGTCTTGAGCTTCATCATCTCCTTCAGGTTTTATTTCAAAAGATATATCAACTACATCATCAATTTTTAAAAGATGGTTTCTTTTAACTTGCTCTCCATTCACAAGAACCTGTCCATCCAGAATTAATTGTTGAACTATTCCTCTAGAAATTGAATCTAAGTTTTTGGCTAGGAAAATATCAACGCGGTTATTTGAATTCTCTTCGTCAACTTGAAATCTTTTTGATATCATTGGGTTTTAGTTTAATGCATATAAATAATTTTCATGAAAAATAAGTTTTTTATTCTTTTAATATCAGTAATGATCTTGATGAGTTGCGCAAGCACAGAACAAGATGAAGCTGAACCAGCAGAAGTAATTCTTTATAGAATGGCCCAAGACAGAATGAATGCGCAAAATTTCATGGGTGCAGTTGAGTCACTAGCCCGAATAGAAAGGTTCTATCCTTTCGGTGTTTATGCTGAACAAGCAAGAGCTGATTTAATCTATGCACATTATATGACTGGAGATTATGATCAAGCATATGCAGCTTCTGAGAAATTCATACGTCTATATCCAAGAAATACAAACATTGATTACGCATATTTCATGAAAGGAATGACTGGCTATTATGCTGATGATGGTTTGCTGGGCAATATATTCTCGTTAAGTCTTGCTAAAAGGGATATATCAGGTGCTATGCAGTCATATGCTGATCTTACTGAATTCTTGATTCGATATCCTGAAAGTGAGTATATCGATTCTGCTAGAGAGAGATTAATTTTTCTCAGAAATCTAATTGCAAGCAGTGAGCTAGATGGAGCAGAATATTATATGAAGAGAGGCGCTTATCTTGCTGCGCTAAAGAGAGCAAATTATGTGCTCAAGAACATACCAAACTCAACTGAAACTGAAAGAGCCCTTGATATTATGAAGAGATCATTTATCGAGTTAGGCTATGAAGAATACGCTGAAAAAATTTCAAGCGTAGAAGTCATTAACTAAAATGAACTTTCTTATCTTTGGGGTTTTAGCCCCGATTGCTTATTTTCTTCTACGTTTTTTTATCAAAAAATTGGTAATGAATTTTATTCAAAATGCAAAAAGAAATTCCAATGTAAAGAATATGTCTAAGTGTGAAAAATGCGATACTTTTATGCATGAAGATGAGCTCATTACTAGAGATGGAAAGAAAGTCTGCAATAAACCAAGCTGCAACAAATAATGCCTAATATAAAAATTGTATCTGGAAGATTGGGTGGAAGAATAATAAAGACTATTAGTAATGCCAGCTTGAAACCTACTCCTTCCAGAATAAAGGAACAAATTTTTTCTTGGCTTCGGCCTCTTAATTCAGATTGCAAGTGTCTTGATTTATTTGCAGGCTCGGGCTCACTGGGGATTGAAGCACTATCTAATGGAGCCAAAAGTGTGGTTTTCATTGAGCAAAATCAGGAACTCTATAATTCTCTTTATAAGAACTGCAAAGAACTAGATATCTTACAGGAGGTTCGACTTTTTAAGCAGAGTGCTGAGAATTATATAAGAAGGACAAAAGATGAGACTTTTGATCTTATATTCTTAGATCCTCCTTATAATAAAGACTACATAAATAAGCTTTTGTTAAAAATAATTAATAATTTTTCTAGAAATGGGACACTAATTTATATTGAAGAGTCTAATTTTGATTTTTCCGATTTCAATGATTCACTGACTCTCCTGAAGGAGACAACTTCTGGAAAATCATATGGACGACTATTTGAGGTAGTTAAATGAAAATCGCAACAAGATCATCAAAACTTGCTATAGCTCAAGTTCAATTATTAATAGATTCTTTAAAAGATGAAAATCTTGATTTTGAAATCAAGAAACTAATTACTGAGGGCGACAAAAAAAGTGCTGATGGACAGAATTTATTTGATAAAGCTCATTTTGTAGAGGATATTGAAGATAGCCTTATCTCAAAAGAATCTGATGTAGCTGTGCACTCTCTTAAAGATATGTCTTCTGTAGATAGAGATGGTTTAGAAATTTTTGCTGCTATAGCTCATCCATTTAGAAATGACGTATTAGTTTATCGCGATGGGGTGAGTTTAAGTGATCTAACAAAACTTCATATAGGCACATCAAGTTTACGCAGAAAGAGGCAATGTAAATTCTTCTTAGGCAATGAGAACTGTTCTGAAATAAGAGGAAATATCGATACTAGGCTGATGAAATTACACAAAGGTGAATTTGATGCAATTATTTTAGCTAGGGCAGGTATAGAAAGATTGCAGTTTAATGAAAATTATATCGATCTAAATTTCCTTCCAGCTATTGGCCAGGGTGTCATTGCTATTCAATGCCGTTCTGATGATCAAGAAACAAAGAATAAACTTTCTAAGATTAGAAATGAGGAGCTGCAGCAATGCATAGAGATTGAAAGATATATAGTAAGAAGACTAGATGCCACTTGTAGTTCTGCTCTATCAATAAAAGCCAACTTATCCAATGAATGCCTTAATGTAGATCTTGAAATTTATGGCAAGGAAACATTTTTAAGCAAATCAATATCGTCTGAAATTGGCTCTCAGCCAGAAGTACTTGATAAATTAATTGATGAGATAATTTCTGAAGGAGGTCTAGAATTACTTAATGAAAATAATTGATACAAGGCCTATTGAGAATGTAAGTCAATCTAATGAAATATTAAATATCCCTTTATACGACATAAAGAGTCTTGACCAAGTAATTAGCATTAGCAAATATGAGAATATTATCTTTCAAAGCCCTATCGCGGTAAAAAATTTCAGATGTATTAAGGATTTAGAGAGCAAAAGAATTATTTCTATGGGTCCTGGCACAAGCACAGAACTAAAAAAATTTGGCTATATTGCTGAACAACCAAAAAGTGAATTTAATTCAAAAGGAGTAATAGACCTATTGTTAAAGGGAGAGATTTTAGGAAAAACTTTAGTTGTTAAGGGAAAGGGAGGGCTTTCAGACATAGCGAACTACCTAAATTCAGCAAGTTTTGAAACAGATGAAATAAATGTTTATGTCAGGAAGTCATTTGAATGCTACAAAGACTTAAGAGATAAATTTTTAAATTGTGATGCTATCATTTTTACCAGCTCGTTATCAGTAGATTTATACTTCAAAAATTTATTTCAAGAAAATGAAAAAGTAACTTATTTGCCAATTTCAGAAAGAATAAAATCTGCTATCAATTCCTATGGTCATGAGGCAAAAAAAATAAATTATTTCGCAGAAAACTTAATGGAAGAGATTAAAGCTACTTAGCTTTAGTTTTTGTCATTGATGCAAAGAATTCTTCGTTTGTCTTAGTATTTTTGAGTTTTGAAATTAAGAACTCAGTTGCAGCAACTTCTTCCTGCTCACTTAAAACTTTACGCAACATATGAACTCTTGTTAACTCATCTTTATCAACTAGAAGATCTTCTCTTCGTGTTCCAGATCGCATTATATTGATAGCAGGAAAGACTCTTCGCTCAGCTATTTTTCTCTCTAAGTGAACTTCCATGTTACCAGTACCTTTGAATTCTTCATAAATGACATCGTCCATCTTTGAGCCTGTTTCTACTAAAGCTGTAGCAATAATTGTAAGACTACCGCCTTCTTCTATATTTCTTGCTGCACCATAGAATCTTTTAGGTCTTTCCAGGGCATTTGAATCTACACCACCAGAAAGAATTTTACCGCTTGCTGGCTGAACAGTATTGTATGCTCTTCCTAAACGAGTAATTGAATCTAATAGGATTATCACGTCTTTTTTATGTTCGACTAGCCTTTTTGCTTTTTCTATAACTAGATCTGCTACCTGAACATGACGTTGAGGTGATTCATCAAATGTACTAGCAACCACTTCTGCATCTACCGTTCTTTGCATATCAGTAACCTCTTCTGGCCTTTCATCAATAAGCAAAACAATCACATGTGACTCAGGATTATTTTTTGTGATTGATTGGGCAAGATTTTGTAACAATAAAGTTTTACCAGCCTTTGGCGGCGAAACAATCAATCCTCTTTGCCCTTTACCAATAGGAGCCACAAGATCAATTATTCTTGCAGAAATATCTTCAGAGCTTCCTGAACCTGTTTCTAATCTAAAACGATCATCAGGAAACAATGGCGTAAGATTTTCAAATGCAATTTTTTCCTGAGTTTTTGATGGCTCATTATCATTAATTGTTTCAACTTGTACCAAAGCAAAATATCTTTCTTGTTCTCTTGGAGGTCTTATGTTTCCAACAACAAAATCACCTGTTCTTAAGTTAAATTTTCTAATTTGACTTGGGGAGACATAGACATCATCTGGCCCTGCTAAATATGAGCCCCATGGAGACCTTAGGAAACCGAACCCATCAGGTAGTGTTTCTAAAATACCGCCACCTAGTAATTCTTTACCGTCTTTTGAAATAGTTTTGAGGATATTAAAAATAATATCTGCCTTCTTCTGTCTAGAAACATGTTTTAGACCATGTTCTTCTGCAATTTTAAGAAGTTCTTTAGTAGTTTTTTGTTTTAATTCTAGTGCGTTCATATATATAAAAAATTGAAAATTGGTGGGAATGAATTATCCGAGTACCAATAATAATGTATTTGTACGAAATTTAGAAGTTTCTTGTAACTAAATCTTCTAATTCCTCTAAGCCAACAGCTCCTATTAAGCTGTCAACCATTTCCCCATTTTTAAAAATCATCAATGAAGGAATACTCCTCACATTGTACTGCAGTGCAAGTTCTCTATTTGAATCAACATCTACTTTACAAACAGAAAGGTTCTCAGAATATTTTTCAGCTAATTCCTCAAGAGTAGGCGCAATTTGTTTGCATGGCCCACACCACTCTGCCCAAAAATCTACAAGAACAAGCTTAGATTGTTCAAGTACTTCTTTTGAAAATGTCTCTTTATTAACTGATATCGTCATAATTTTCTGCAACCCACTTTGCGTAATATGTTATTACTGAAGATGAGCCTGCTCTGAAAAGACTTATTAGAGTCTCAGGGATAACATTATGTTTAAATATTTTTTTGTCAATACCTAGTTGTAACATTGAGTACTCGCCACTAACCTGATATGCAAAGACAGGAGCATCTGTATTAGAAGATATTTCTCTAATGACATCTAAATAAGGCATGCCAGGTTTTACCATTAAAATGTCAGCTCCTTCATTTAAATCTAGTCTTGCTTCCTTCAATGCTTCAGCTAAGTTTCTTTTATCCATCTGATATGAATCTTTTGAAATGCCTTGTACTTGTTTTGAACCAATGGCATCCCTAAATGGCCCATAAAAATTTGAAGCGTACTTTGCGGAATAGCTTAGTATTATGGTGTCCTTTAGATTTTCAGTTTCTAGAGATTTCCGAATTACTCCTACTCTGCCATCCATCATATCTGAAGGCGCAATAATGTCTGAACCTGCATGGGCAAGATTTAATGACATTTTTTCTAAAGATTTAAGCGTCTCATCATTATCAACATCACCCTCAACAATTATTCCATCATGCCCAGAAAGGGTATAAGGATCTAAAGCTACATCAGTGATGAGAACTAATTCTGGAAATTTTGATTTTAATTGTGCAACAAGATTACACATAAAGTTTTCAGGATTTAATGCTTCAGTTCCATTGGCATCTTTTGATTTGTCTGAAATATTTGGGAAAAGAGCAATCGTATTTATGTTTAATTTCAATAATTCATCAACTTCATTAAAAAGTGTTTCATTGGAATGGATAAATTGACCAGGCATAGTTTCTATTTCCTGTTTTTGAGAATTAGAGTCAGAAACAAATAAGGGCTGGATTAGCTTAGATTTATGTAACTTAGTTTCAGAAACTAAATTCCTTATAGTTTTATTCTTTCTTAGCCTTCTTGGCCTGACTTTTGGAAAAAGATTGTTTAACATATTTACCTGTAGGCCATTAAGTATAGCCTACTTAGAAATTTTCAATTAATTGCTGCAATTATTACAATAGCAATACTACAAAATAGATTAAAAATACTATAAAAATAATATTTTACTGTTGTTAAAATGTGGTTAAATTCATTGAAAATATATATAAATTCGTTTAAAGTCGCATAAATGAAAATATTAGTTATAAATGGCGTTAATTTAAACATGCTTGGCAAAAGAGAAACCGAACTATATGGTTCGGAGTCTTTATCTGATCTTCAAGCAAAACTTGAAGGCCTAAACCAAGATGTAGATTTAGAATTTTTTCAAAGTAATTCTGAGGAAGAGATCATAAACAAAATACATTCTCATAAAGACGAGAAGTACCACTGTGGAATCTTCAATTTTGGCGCACATACACATACTAATATTTCTATAAGAGATGCTATTCTTTCTGTTAATTTCCCTTTTTACGAAGTACATATTTCTAATGTCTTTGCTCGTGAGGAATTCAGACATACATCATTTTTTAGCGACATAGCTAAAGGATGCATAGTAGGTTGCGGTTTTGATGGATATGAATTTGCACTTACAAAAATTATCAGAGGTGAAAATGGATCTTAGAAAAATAAAAAAATTAATTGAAATGCTGCAAGAGTCTGATCTTAATGAAATTGAAGTCAAGGAAGGCGAAGAAAGTGTAAGAATCAATAGAAAGAAGGATAATGTTGTTCATACTTCAGTAGCTCCTGCCCCTATTTCTATGGAAGCAGTTCAAAGTAATGTAAAACCATCGGATAATTTAGAAACTAATGAAGATTCAAGCGATTTAAGCAAGATAACTTCACCAATGGTAGGAACTTTTTACAGAAAGCCATCACCTGATGCAGATCCTTTTGTTGAAGTTGGCCAAGTGGTAAAGAAAGGCGATACAGTCTGCATAATTGAAGCGATGAAAATGATGAATCAAGTTAAGTCACAATTTGATGGCGAAATAATAGCAATTAATGTTGGTGATGGTGAGCCAGTAGAATTTGATCAAGAGTTAATATCCATTGAAGAATCCTAAAAAAATCTTAATTGCTAACAGAGGTGTTATAGCAATTAGGGCCCTCAGAGCTGCAAAAGAACTTGGTTATCAAGTTGCTTCTGTTTATTCAACTATAGATAAAGATCAAAAACACCTAAAACTTTCAGATGAAGCAATTTGCATAGGTCCTGCAGAAGCAAAAGATAGCTATCTAAATGAAGCAGCTATTATTGCAGCTGCTGAATTGGTGGGTGCAGATGCAATTTATCCTGGCTATGGATTTTTAGCAGAGAATCCGTCTTTTGCTGAGAAATGTAACCAAAGCGGTTTTAAATTTGTTGGGCCTGATTCAGAAGTAATAGAAATAATGGGGGATAAAATTAGAGCAAAAGAATTAATTGAATCATTAGGGGTGCCTGTTGTCCCTGGCTATACAGGCGATATAAAGGATCAAGAACACATTGAAGGCATTGTTGAAGAGATTGGTTATCCAGTAATAGTTAAAGCATCTGCTGGTGGTGGTGGTAAAGGTATGCGTGTAGTTCAAAATGAAGCAGAACTATGGGATTCTGTTGTTAGTGCTCAAAATGAAGCTAAGTTTGCATTTGGTAATGGTGAAGTTTTTATTGAAAAGTACCTGAAGAAGCCTAGGCACATAGAAGTACAAGTATTTGGGGATGGAAAAGGTAAAGTCGTACATCTTTATTCTAGAGATTGCTCACTGCAGAGAAGATATCAGAAAATAGTCGAAGAGGCTCCAGCTAAAAACTTACCAGAAGATAAGCTTAGCAACATTCAAGATATTTGCGTTAAAGCCTGTTCAGAACTTAAGTATGAAGGTGCTGGAACTTTAGAATTCTTGTATGAAAACAATGAATTTTATTTTATTGAGATGAATACTAGAATCCAAGTTGAGCATACTGTCACTGAAATGATTACTGGGGTCGATCTAGTACAGGCCCAACTATCTTTAGCTCTTGAAGGAAAGTTTGAGCTAGATCAAGAGAAGCTAAGAATTAATGGGCATGCTATGCAATGTCGAATTAATGCTGAAGATCCAGAAACATTTATCCCGTCACCTGGAAAGATAACTACTGTACATAGGCCAGGCGGATATCATGTTAGATTTGAATCACAAATCTATAGCGGTTACAAAGTTCCATCAAACTATGACTCATTAATTGCAGAGGTTATTGTTAAAGATAATGATAGAGAAAATACTATCAATAAGATGAGAATGGCATTAACGGAACTGGTGATAGAGGGAATAAAGACAAACCAACCTCTGCATTTGAAAATCTTAGATGACGATGGGTTTAAAAATGTTGATTACTATATTAAATATCTAGAAGAAGAGCTCATCAAATGAACGAAATATACGATTTCAACAAAATAGAAAACATTATTCAGGAAAACTGGAAAGCAAATAAAACATTTGAAGTAGATATAGATAGCAATAAACCTAAATATTATTGTCTATCAATGCTCCCCTACCCATCAGGTAACTTGCACATGGGTCACGTAAGAAATTACTCAATAGGTGATGCAGTTTCTAGATATAAAAAATTAAAAGGTTTTAATGTATTACAACCCATGGGGTGGGATGCCTTTGGTTTGCCTGCAGAGAATGCAGCTATTAATAAAAAAGTTCACCCTAAAGATTGGACAGAACAAAATATTGACCATATGAAGAAGCAACTTGATTCACTTGGTTTTGGATATGACTGGAGCAAAGAAATAAATACTTCAGATCAATCATATTACAAATTTGAACAGGAGCTTTTCCTTAAATTCTATGAAAAAGGGCTTGCATATAGAAAGAAGTCTCTCGTGAATTGGGATCCGGTTGATAAAACTGTGTTAGCCAACGAACAAGTGATAGATGGCAAGGGTTGGCGAACAGGAGCAGATGTTGAACTAAAAGAGATAGAAACTTGGTTTTTGAAAATTACTGATTATGCAGACGAGTTAGAGGCAGGATTAGACACAATAGACTGGCCTGAAAATGTTAAGAACATGCAAAAAAACTGGATTGGCAAATCAAAGGGTACCGAGATTGAGTTTGAGACAGATGATGGCAGAATATTAAAGGCTTTTACTACTAGGCCAGACACATTATATGGGGTTACATTTTTTGGCATCTCTCCAAATCATCCTATTGTTGAAGAATTGCAAAAGGAAGATGATGAAATTAAATCATTTCTAGAAGAAACAAGAAAAATTTCTTCAGCAGAGGCTGATCAAGCTAAGGCAGAAAAAATAGGCTATAAAACCAAAATTAATATTGTTCATCCACTATTGAAAACAAATATTCCTGTTTGGATTATTAATTACGTTTTAATGGATTATGGAACTGGAGCAATAATGGGTGTTCCAGGCCATGATGAAAGAGATTTCGATTTTGCTAACAAATATAATATTCCAATCACAAGAGTCATAAGTTCTGAAGAGGATTTACCATTTTCTGGCTCTGGGCCCCTTGTAAATTCAAATGATTTAGATGGACTAATGCCAGAAGAAGCATTTGAAAAAGTTTCAAACACTTTAGCAAAAGATGGTAAAGCAAAAATCTTAAACCAATACAGACTTAGAGATTGGGGTGTAAGCAGACAGAGATATTGGGGTTGTCCAATTCCAATGGAATATAAAAATGGCAAGGCCATTCCAGCTGGAAAATTACCAGTAATGTTGCCTGTTAATAACGATGGCACATATGAGCCTTTGCATCAAAATGACTCTTTTAGATTTCCAAATAATGAGATTGAAAGAGAAACAGATACGTTTGACACATTTATGGAGTCCTCTTGGTACTTTGCCAGATATACATCTGCTCAAAATGATAAAGAAATATTTGATAAAAATACTGACTACTGGCTTCCAGTTGATTTATATATAGGTGGAGTCGAGCATGCTATTCTTCATCTTCTCTATTCAAGATTTTTCTTTAAAGTTTTAAGAGACTTAGATATGGTGAAAGGTGATGAGCCATTTAAAAAGCTCTTAACTCAAGGAATGGTTTTAAAGGATGGCGCCAAGATGTCAAAATCTAAAGGCAATACTGTTGACCCAAAAGAATATATAGAAAACTATGGGGCTGATTCCATTAGAACTTTTATGATTTTTGCAAGCCCACCTGAACAGTCTCTTGAATGGTCGGATAATGGCCTAGAAGGATGTCATAAATTTCTAAAAAGGTTATGGGCACTTTCATACAAAATAAAAAATCTTAAAGATGGCGATTTCATTGATTCAGAAAATACCCTGAATGATGCATGTAAAGACTTGTTTATAAAAATTAATGATGATTATGAAAAGCGTCTTAACCTAAATACAGTAGTATCTTCATGCATGGAGATTCTAAATAATATTAATAAAAGATTTTCTCCATCTGGCGTTACCTGCAGCAATGAAGACCTTATCAGCACATATGACTTTCTTTTGTTGGCTCTTTCTCCAATAGCACCCCATATTTCAGAGCAACTTTATAAAGAGATCATTGGAAAAGATCTACTGGATGCTTCATGGCCAAATAATGAATTTTTTGAGAAGAATGAAACAGAAATTAAGTACCTTGTTCAAGTTAATGGAAAGGTTAGAGCTAATATAATGCTTGATCCATCGCTTGCAGAAGATGAAGTTAAGCAGATAGCAAAAGAACATGAAAATGTATCAAGACATCTTGAAAACAAGGATATAATTAAAGTGATATTTATTAAAAATAAACTTATTAACTTTGTTCATTCGTAATTTAACAATTTTGCTTTTTCTTGCATCATGCAGTGCCACTCCACTTAATTTTGAAAATATTAAGTTCGATGATTCATTTGCAAATATTGAAAAATATGAACTTAAAAAATGCTTAAATAATATTCCTGAAGAAATTAATCTTAGTGACTTTGAATTAAAGCTAACTGCTCAAAACATCACTAGCCAAGGGCTAGAGTTCAATACAAAATATGTAGGAGCTTTAACTTTAGAGGTTCTTAATCAAGATAAAATCATCCGTTTACAAAAAATGCGCATGAATACAACAAACTATATATCAAGCAATATGGCTGATGAAGAAAGAAAGAGAATTAAGTCTCTAATATTAACTGATATTTGTAAGACCATTAAGACACATGTCAATTAAGCAGTTAAAGGCTATTAAGTTTTCACTTTCCCCTGCAAATGAAACAAATAAATACTTTCTATTTGGTGATGAACATATTCTGATGTATCACGCTAAAAAACATTGCTTGAAAAACCTAGATATGAATTTATTAGAAAAATTTTATATAGATGTAGCAGATGATAACTTCGACGCCAATTTTGATCAGTGCTTAATGTCCAACAGTCTTTTCAATGAAAAAAAAGTTATTTTTTTAAACTTATCAAAAAATAGATTAAATAAAGATCTGGTTGAGAGGTTTAAAAAAATAATGTCTTATGAAACAGACAATATTCTAATAACTGAAATCACTAATTTATCAAAAAAAATCATTGAGAGAGATTTAATCGAAAAACTTGATGGAGATGGCTTTTTTATTGACTGTTCCTCGCCTTATGATTCTGAAATTGAAAGCTATCTTGCAAACAACCTACCTGAATTTCTTAATAAGAGGGAAAACATAAAAGTTTTTTTAGAAATGTATGAAGGAAACTTTTCTGCCCTACTTAATGACTTAGAAATACTCCAAATTTTAGGAATTAGAGAAGAGAAAGAAGCAATGACAATTTTTACAAATAATGGAGATAAGAATAACTACAAATTGATTGAACATATCAGCAATAATGAGCCAGATTCTGCGCTTTCAATTATTGATTCTATGAAAAAGAATGATAGAAATTCAGTCCCATTGTTAATCTGGATTTTAGCTAGAGACATAAATGCCATAAAGTTCGTTAAAGAAGGAAGAAATTTAAAGTCATTGGGCATATGGGATAACCAAGTCCATATGTATAAGAGAATATCTGATAGAACCTCAAAGGAATGTATTGATAAATCAATTAGCTCATTAGATGGCATTGATAAATGTTTTAAAGGAGTTTTAAACGGCGATCCGTGGAATGGAATAAAAAATATTGTTCTAGAATTATCTACTTAACTAAATAAAGATTTGATCCAATTCCAAAGTATTGCAATTAGTCTTTGGAAAAAACCTAACTCCTCTACTGAATCTAAGTAAATAAGGTCTGTTTCAACTATTACATTATTCTCATCATCGATTACTTTAAGTGTCCCGGCTTTGTCATAAGCATTTATAGGAGCCAAGATTTGTGAGCCTGCAGATACTTCAAAACTTAAACTATCTCTCTTATTTTTTTGCAAAGTAAGAATGATGTCTTCTTTAAGGCCTATTGAAACAAAATCGCTAACACCAGCAACAACTCTTAAATCTTTAATAGGTTCAGATTCTGAGAATAGTTTTTCTGTTACAAAATATCTAAAGCCATAATCCATAAGTGCTGAAACATCATTAAATCTTTTGTCGTTTTCACTTCCAAGAACAACCGCAACCAATCTCATATCTCCTCTTATAGCTGAGCCCACTAGACAGTAACCAGCTTGTGAGTGGTAACCCGTTTTTGCACCATCAAAAATTTCACTTCTCCATAACAATCTATTTCTATTAGGCTGTTTAATGCCAGCATATGTATATGATTTTTCTGAATATAGTTTGTAGTGCTCTGGAAACTCGTTAATTAATGCGCTGGTTAGTAAAGCAAGGTCATAAGCAGATGTTACATTTAGTGGATCTGGCAAACCTGTAGCATTGTTGAAAGAAGTGTTCTCCATTCCTAATTCAGTAGCATAGCCATTCATTAAATACGCAAAATTTTCTTCGCTGCCCGCAACATGTTCTGCTAAAGCAACACTTGCATCATTACCGGACTGAATGATCATTCCTTTAATTAATTCTGACACTGGAACCTTTTTACCTTCGCGGATAAACATTCTAGATCCCTCAGTCTTCCACGCCTTAATAGAAATTTTTGGCGTATCATCAAGGCGTATAAAATCTTCCTTAATATAGTCAGCCACAACATAACTGGTCATTAACTTAGTTAGGCTGGCTGGCTGTACTGGCTCATCTGCATTAAAGCTAACCAAGATCTTTTTGGTTGTAGGCTCATATAATACATAACTGCCTACTCCCAAATCTGGTGGGTTTGGTATTGCTGCTGAAACATAAAAAGTCAGAGCTAAAAGTAAATTTATTTTTAATTTATTCATCAAATCTCTTTGAAATTTCTAATGCAAGCTGGTGAACTGCTAATGCATACTTACTACTTCGATTATATTTAGTTATTACTCGGAAATTGTCAAACCCTAAATATAATTTAGTTTTACCTTGTTCATATACGAGCAATGGTGAAATTGTTTCAGCAATATTTTTATCAATCTCAAAACCTTGATCAATTAGATCATTTGCTGAAATCTTTGTTCTGAAGTTATTAAGATTAAAGGGTAATTCTAGAGCAGATATATCCTCATCCTCTAGATCTTGATATTTCTGGCTTACGTTTACTTCCAATACTGCGGTAGAGCTTTTTTGCCAACCATTTTCTCTTAAATAATTTGCAACACTTGCTATGCCATCGTTACGTGAATTATACATATCCACTATGCCATCATCATCATAATCAATACCATAAGCGTTGTAACTTGAAGGTATAAATTGTCCTAGGCCTAAAGCGCCGGACCAAGAACTTTTAATTGATTTTGGATCAAGATTATATTTTTTTGAGAGTATAAATAACTCAATCAATTGTTTTTGCCAATAAGTGCTCTTAGGGTCAAAAGCTCTTGTAAAAATTGTATCTAATGGATTGTATGTTCCTAAATAATTACCGTAGTTCGTCTCACAGCCAATAATTGAAGCTATGTAATACTTTGAGACTCCAAAATCTTTCTCTACAGAATCAAGTATTTCAAAGTGTTCTTTAACAAACTTGACTCCATTATTAATCCTTGAGGATGTTAGGTATCTATTTCTATATCTATTCCAAGTTGCCTTCACCTCAGGCTGATTCTGTCTTGCTGTTTCTGCTTTTTTTGATGGTACAGCTTGAGCCAAATAGTTTTTGATCTCATTTTCATTGAGCTCCGAAGTTTCTACTGCAAACTCAATAAATGCTTTTACATCTTCTCTTTCTAGAACATCAGAGTTTAAATTAAAAGCAATTAAGAGAAATATTAATAAACGCATCATCTTAGAAAACCTCTAGAAGTAAATATTAATCCAAGCATTATTGAAAAGCATAACAAAGAAGAACCACCCTTTGTAAAAAAAGGTAATGGTAACCCAACCACTGGTATCATTCCGCTAACCATTAATATATTTAGCAGAAAACTAAAACCTATAACTAAAGTGCAATATGTGCCTATGTAATAAGGTGATAAATCACTTGTCAGTCTTTTTTCAGTCATTGATAAAAGTGTCGTTAAACCAATAAAACAGGCAAGCATTATCAAGATTAACAGGACACCTATGAATCCAAATTGTTCGGCATATATAGAAAATATGAAATCTGTATCTGCTTCTGGTAGAAAATTAAATTCATTTTGTTTGCTGTTTAAAAAACCTTCACCTGCCAGACCTCCAGAACCAATACTTATCTCTGATTGCAATATATTCCATTTTTCAGAAAGATTTTGATCTGAAGAAAACCAGCTTGTTATTCTTCCTTTCTGATAAGAGGTAAGACCAAAGCTGTAGATAATAGGTGATAAAAGCACAGCAAAAACAGACATTCCTATGAAATAAATACGATTTACTCCACAGATAAAAAGAAACATTAAACCCATTAGAATATAGACCAGACCTGTGCCTAAATCAGGCTGTATTATTATCGGCAAAGCAGATAAAAATAGAACTGCCAATAAAAATAAAGTTCTAAATCTAGTGAATTGAAAGCTGTAGAACCTTAAATACTGAATAACAAATAAAGCAAAGGTAATTTTCATAAATTCTGATGGCTGTAGGCTTAGGAAACCAAAATCCAACCAACGTTTAGAACCATTAATTTCATTTCCAAATATTTCAACACTAAGCACCAAAAGAATATTTCCTATAAATAGGATCCAGCCGAAAGATAGAATCCTGTTGAGGTTAATCTGATTGAAAATAAGTGCTACAGCTAGAATGACAATGATATTAATCAATAAAAAACGTAGAAAATAATTAACATCTATTGAAGTTACTGAATAGATAGTCATTGAGCCCATAAGGATAATTGCTACTAATGAGAAAAGAATTATTGTGTTCCTTAGATTAAATATCATCCAACAATTCCTCTAAAACTTTTTTTGCTATTGGTCCTGCAACCCTTCCACCACTTTCTCCATTCTCAACAATTACTGCAATAGAATATCTAGGTTTATCGTATGGTGCATATCCTATAAAAATTGCATGATCCCTCAGCAATTCATTGCTTCGCACATCATCGTATTCCTCCCTAGAATTTATATCTACAACCTGGGCGGTTCCACTTTTACCTGCAAGCATTAAACCTCCAGCATTGATCCTATAACCAGTACCATTCGGTGAATAAATTACATCTACTAATGCGTCGTTAAGCTTCTTCCAATCATCCTCGGTTAAATTTTCTGCCAGATTTAAAGTATTACTTTTTTTTGTAACCATAAATGGCAGTTGATAATTTCCCTTATTAGCTAAGATTCCTGAAATTAGAGATAAGTGCAATGGAGTTGTAAGCATATATCCTTGGCCTACCCCTAAATTAATGAAATCTCCTTTATAAAGTTCTTTACCAAAGTTTTTATATTTCCAGTTGTCATCGATTAATGGGCTAAACTGGTGTGGATAACAATCTTCACAAAGCTTTGAACCGAAACTTGAGGATTTTAGGAATTCAACAAATAAATCTTTCTCATACCTAATAGAAAGGTTCATAAAAAATGGGTTTGAACTCTCAACTAAGGCTTTTTTTAAATCAGTTAATCCATGACCCCCTTCACGCCAAGCATTAAAAACTCTTTCCTCTTCCTCAAATCTAAAAAAGCCATCATCAAAAATTGTCTCATCCCAATCTGTATATCCATTATTTAAAGCAAACACTGTTAAAAGTGGTTTTATAGTTGAGGCAGGAGGATATAAGCCCATAAAAGCTCTATTGAAAAGTGGTCGAGATGGATCATTTAAGAGGTCTTGATATTGTGCTGAAGAAATGTCTCTTAAATCATTCGCACTTATAGATGGCGTGCTGATAGCAACAGGAATACTAAAATCATTAAGATCAATAACCACTACTGATCCTCTCCTCTCGTCCATAAGCTCATAAGCAAGTTTTTGAGCTTGGTAATCTATGGAGATAAATAATTCTTCGCCTTCTTGAAATGGAGATACGTCAGTAGTTACTCTTCTGTCTCCTCTAGCATTTCTCTGAAAGTACTTTTTGCCATGCTCGCCTTGCAATTGTTTCTCATAGACTCTTTCTATGCCTGACTTTCCAACTTTCCTCCACAATTTAGCATCATAATTTTCTATTCTTGGTGAAAAATATTTGGTGTCTGTAGAATTTATATACCCCATATGTCCAAGCACATGAAAGATGGAAGGATGCGCGTTATATTCTCTTTCATACCCCTCAATCACTGAAAAGCCTCTTAAATCTGAACCTCTAACAAGGTATTTAGCAAGATCTTCTTGGGCAATTTTTTCTAAAATAATTTCGGACCTTCTGTATCGTAATGAGTTTGATACCTTTTCTTTTAGATCAATTAAATTTATCTTTTCAGGAAATAGCTCCGATAGAACCTTCATTGATTCTCCACTAGGCTTTTGTTCAATATCAATAGCTAACGAAAAAATTTTTCTATCTTCAGCTAGCACAACTCCATCACGCGAGAGTATTCTGCCTCTTTTAGGATAAATATACTCAAATGCATTTATGTTTTGCTCTCGAAGTTCTTTTAAATTTTCACCCTGGATAATTTGTAGATAGAAAAATCTTCCCAATACCAGAACTAATATGGATAAAAACAATATGAGTAATAAATTTGTTCTAAACCTATAAGTTTGTATCTTACTCTCTTTCAATTTTGGTGATATGGATGATTATTAAATATGCAATATGCTCTATAAATCTGTTCAAGCAACATAACTCGAAATACTTCGTGTGAAAATTCCATATCTGAGAATGAAACTATTTTTGAAGCACGCTTTTTAATTTCTTCAGACAAACCAAAAGCACCACCAATAACTAGAAAGGTTTTTTCATTAGATTTATATAACTTTTTTGAAAATTCTTCTGATGTCATTTTTTGCCCTATCTTGTCAAAACAAATAAAACTGTTTTTGCCAATTTTTTCTATTAATGCCTTGCTTTCATAGGCAATTTGCTGATTCTTTGAGTCAAATTTTTTTTTAACTTGGATACTAGAAACATTAATATCCATATTGTTAGTTAGCTTCTTCAAGAAGTGTTCTTCAAAGCTATCAGCATTCTTTGTTTTATTTTGCTGCACATACAGTAGGGAAATTCTCATCTGGACTTTCTATCCCACAAAGACTCCAAATCGTAATGTTCTCTAGAATCTTCAGACATTATATTAATTATTACATCGCCAGCATCTATCAAGATCCAATCCTTAGCTTCTGTACCTTCGGTTCCAAGTATTTGAACTTTTTTATTTTTAAGATTTTCAATCACCTTATCTGCAATAGACTGAATATGTCTTCCAGAAGTTCCTGAAGCTACTAAAATAAATGATGTAAAAGAAGAAATTTTTTCTACCTCAAATGAACAAATATCTATGGCCTTTAATTCATCTAGAGAATCTTTACATGTTTTTACTATTTCTTTTGAGGACTTTAAATTAGGTGCCATTTATTGAAATTATAATCATTTAATTAGCTTATCGATAATAAGCTGCTGAAAACCTTGAAAATTTCTGTTTCCACACATAAGAATTGTCTTTTTTTCATTGTCTTTTGAACAAATAGTTTCTAAGTCTTGCTGATCAAGTTCTTTAGCAATACCAGTAAATTTTTTTTGCTGTTCTAAGCTTGCATTAATGGTATAAGCTGCATTTCCTGAAAGTATTTCAATTAATCGATCATCATGGATACCCTTTCTCATTGAATTTGATCCAAGTTCAATTATTAGTTCTAAGTTTGAATTTTCTTTTTTGGCCATAGCCAGTGTTTCTTCTATTGCAGTAGGGTGATGAGCAAAATCATCTATAACTTTAAAATCTGGGCTTTCATATATTGTCTCAAACCTTCTTTTTACTCCTCCATAATGTTCAAGTGATGCCAATACTTGCTCGGTGGCAAGCCTCCCTTCAAGCGCTTTGCAAGCAAGCTGTTTGTTCTCTTCCGAAATATCTAAAGATTCCAGTTCAAAGAATTCAATCTTTGCATTTACATTGAGCTTTGATAACGAATGTTTGAATGTTTCTCTTACTTTATTTGAATTCACTAAAATTTTAGATTCCTTTGGCATGCTTTCTATTAGATCTAAAAAGTTTTTCTCAATCATTTCGACATTTTCATAAATATCTGCATGATCAAACTCAATATTATTTATTAATAGAATGTTTGGGTTGTAATGAAAAAATTTTGGTTTTTTATCGAAATAGCAAGTGTCATATTCATCTGCTTCGATTACAAAGAACTCAGAAGATGAAATGTTCCATGATTTTTTTAAAGTCTTAGGAATCCCAGCTATTAAATAGTTTGCATTAATACCATTTTCTAATAGCGCATGAGAAATCATAGAGGTAACTGTGGTTTTTCCATGTGTTCCTGAAACAGCTATAACAGTTTTTTTTGAGAGTACGTTGTCATGTAGCCATTGAGGTCCTGAAGTAATATTTTTATTACTATCGAGTATTTTCTGAAGTAATTTATTTTCTTTGGAGATGGCATTACCAATAATATATAAATCTGCCTCTTCAAAATTGCTCTCTTCATACCCTTCTGAGAAATTTATTCCTAGAGACTTAAGCTCATCAGACATCGGGGGATAGACCTTATTGTCGCAGCCTAAAACTTCATGATCTAATTCACGTGCAATTTGAGCAAGATTACCCATAAAGGTTCCAGATATTCCAAGAAAAAATATTTTCATGCTTTTAGTTGTATTAAATGGAGTATATGATAACTGTGATGAAAAATGCATTCTATGCGCAATCAGGTGGTGTTACTTCAGTAATAAATTGCTCTGCATACGGACTTATATCAAAATTTAAAAAAGATTTTTCTACTGCAAATATCTATGCTTCAAAAAATGGAATTGTTGGTCTTCTGGAAGATGAACTGTACGATCTCAGCAAAACAAAGAAGCCTTTAGAAAATCTTCTTGAAATGCCTGGTGGTGCATTTGGTTCATGCAGATTTAAACTACCTGATTTAGACGATGAAAAATTCTACAACGATCTCTTTCAACGTCTAGATAAATTGTTCATAGGCTACTTTTTCTACAACGGTGGCAATGATTCTGCTGATACTTGTCTTAAAGTTGCTAAGGCTGCTGACAAGTTTGGATATGATCTAAAAGCGATAGCCGTACCTAAAACAATAGACAATGATCTTGCAGTAACAGATAACTGTCCTGGCTTTGGTTCAGTTGCAAAATATGTGGCAACTTCTGCCAAGGAAGCATCTTTAGATATTAGATCAATGTGTAAAACTTCTACTAAAGTTTTTGTGTTAGAAGTAATGGGCAGGCATGCTGGTTGGATTGCAGCGTCTGGTGAACTTGCAAATACCACCAATGATACATTTGTACATAAGATTCTATTGCCTGAACGTAAATTTAATAAAGAAAAATTTCTTGCTGGAGTTGAAGCAGATGTCAGCAAACATGGATATTCCGTTATTGTTGCCTCTGAAGGACTAAAAGATCAAAATGGTGAACTTTATGCTGCTACTAAAGAAACAGATTCATTTGGCCATAGCCAACTTGGTGGACTAGCTCCTAAAATTGCTTCCCTAATTACAGATGAACTGGGCTTTAAAAATCATTGGTCAGTTGCAGATTATCTCCAGAGAAGTGCTAGACATATATCTTCATCAACAGACATCGAACAAGCAATTGCTGTAGGTAAGGCCGCTGTGTCACTTGCAGCTGAAGGCAAGTCTGGAGTAATGCCAGTAATTAAAAGATTAAGTAACAAACCATATAGATGGGAAATATCTACAGGGGATCTTAAAGATATAGCAAACGAGGAAAAAGTGCTTCCTGAAAACTTTATATCAGAAGATGGCTTTAGAATTACGGGAGATGGTCAAGATTATCTCAGACCCTTAATTTCTGGGGAGAGCTTCCCAAAATTTGCTGATGGTGTTCCTATTTACGAGAATATAGACCTTCACTTACGAGAAATTTAGTTCATTAACTTTCTTTTTTAGCAAAGATATCAGCTTCTCTTTATCTTCTTCATTAAGAAAAGAGCCAATTTCTATTTTTTGATCACCACTAGTTATAAAAAGCCTTTTTTTAGTTTTATGATCGACTACAGAAAATTTACTTAAGAATCTGTCTAAAGTAATTTGTTTGTTTCCTTTTTTAAGTTTGACATACAGTTTATCAAGGTGAATTTTTTCTGACTGATTTAACCAATCTCGATTTACCTTCAGTACTGAAATCAAAACAATAATTTCAAGCCCAGCAAAAGGCAAAATCATAGTGGCCCCTAAAATAAAGAAACCTATAGCGAAAGTAAGACAAAGAATGGAGAGGAATCCAAAAAAAATAAAATTTTCATTAATTGATGAAGATTTATTGGGTTTCAGTGTCAAAGATAGACAGTCCTTGTTTGTTTTTTTTATGATCATAAATATAGATATTATTTAGTGTTTAATTGGCCATATAAAAGATTTACATTGTTTAAATGGCACTAATATTGCAGAATACTGTCTAATTTAAAAGAATGAAAAACTATATCAAATTTGTACTACTAGCCCTGTCGTTTGAGATGTTCTCAAATGATTTGCTCAGCATATATAAAGAAGCTTTAGAAAAGGATCCTGAGTTTAATTCAAAGAAAGCTGACCTAGCTATTTCAAAAGAATTTTTAAATCAATCAAGATCAGGCCTATTACCACAAGTAAGAGTAACTGGTGGAACAAATTGGAATGAGTACTACCAAGATAGAGAGCTACAAAATGATTACAACACTTTTTCTTATGGCTTGAATGTAAGTCAGCCACTTTTTAGATTAGATAAGTGGTTTGCTAATAAACAGGCCAAGGAAAATGTAGAGGCTGCTGAAGCACAATTTGCATATCAGCAACAGAACCTAATTATTAGGGTTACTGGCGCATATTTTAAAGTTCTATCTGCTAAAGCAAACTTAGAAGCAAAAATTGCTACAGAAAAAGCACTACAGAATCAATATGATGCAGTATCAGAGAGATTTAATACTGGTTCAGTTTCCAGAATTGATCTTGCTGATGCAAAAGCGGCATTAAATAGAGCTGAGTCTGATAGAGTCCAAGCAGAAGGCAATGTTGACATAAGTTTTGAAGAGTTGAATTCTATTGTTGGTAG
The DNA here is from genome assembly GCA_003213455.1 of SAR86 cluster bacterium AG-422-P06. Lineage (GTDB taxonomy): Bacteria > Pseudomonadota > Gammaproteobacteria > Magnimaribacterales > TMED112 > TMED112. The sequence goes on from QCMX01000009.1 coordinate 22,657, forward strand.
ACAAGTTAAGCTTATTACACCTTTAGATACTGCTTTAGATTTCAAAGCCCCTCGAACAGATATAGATAATGAAGTTTCAAAAAGTCTTAGTGGTAATTATTTAATCATAGAGGCCAAAAACAGACTTGAAGCAGCAGACGCTAATACCAAATCTAAGACTTCAAACTACCTGCCAAAAATAGATTTAAGTGCAAATGCTAATAGAAGAACATCAAAACAATACACATTTGATGGGGTAGATTCTTCTGTTGATCTTCCTTTCACCATTCCAACAGAGACAGAAAATAGAATATATTCCATTCAATTCTCAATGCCGCTTTTCACTTCTGGACTTAATAACTCACAAAGGAGACAAGCTTTATTGCAAGAAGTTAAATCAGAAGAGCAATTAATATTAATTGAAAGGAGTATTGTTCAACAGGTAAGGTCGCTGCATACAGCACTCAGAACCTCAGAGCTTAATATTTCTTCTTTAAAGTCAGCTGTTGAAAGCTCCAAAGATGCACTTGAAGCTACAAGAGTTGGATATGAATTAAATTCAAGAAATCTTATTGACCTGCTTCAAGCAGAAAGAAATTATTCTGAATCAATTAATAATCTTTCCCAAGCTAGCTACGCTTTTATAGTTACTTCCCTGCAATACAAGCAAGCAATCGGCAATCTTGTGCCTGGTGATGTTGTTGAGCTGAATAAGCAATTTAAATAAGTGCCAGAACTACCTGAAGTTGAAACAACCAAAAGAGGTATAGAGCCATACCTTGAAAATCAGTCGATTACTAATGTTCTTGTTAGACAAAAATCATTAAGAATCCCTTTCAATGACAATCTAAACAAACATATTACTAACGTAAAAATTAAGAATATAAAGAGAAGGGCAAAATATATAGTCATTAACTTTGTGAACGGCTATTCAATGGTGATACACCTAGGCATGACAGGCAATCTTAGGGCATCTCAACAGGAAAAGTTTCTTAAACATGATCATATAGTTTTTTCTTTAGAATCTGGAAATAGTTTAATTTTTAACGATGTCAGAAGATTTGGATTGATACAGATTTATAAAACTAAGGATAGCTTCTATCTTCTAGATAATAATGGTCCAGATCCTTTTGATAAGGAAGCAGATGCAGACTATCTATTTAATAGAATTAAAAATTCTTCTGCATCCATAAAATCAATTCTTCTTAACCACAAGATTATTTCTGGAATTGGAAACATATATGCATCTGAGATACTTTTTAATACAAATATCTCCCCTTTAAGAATGGGCAAAGATATTAGTTATGAAGATTGCGAAAAAATTTTACATCAAAGCAAACTTATTTTAAAAAAAGCTATAAAAGCTGGGGGCACTACCTTAAATGATTACTTTAATGCTGAGTCAAAGCCAGGTTATTTTAAGATTCAATTAAATGTATACGGAAAAGAAGGAGAAAAGTGTCCAAGCTGTGAATCAAAAATTTCAAAAATTACACAGAACAATAGAAGCACTTATTTTTGTAAAGAAAGTCAAAATTAATTGTTAAATTTCTCTTCTAAAGACTTTGAAATGTCAGGGTGAACAAATTTTGAAATATCACCACCATAACTAGCTAATTCCTTAACCATACTTGAAGAAATGAATGTTAGTCTTTCATCGGGCGTGAAAAAAACACTCTCAACTTCTGAATTTTGTGAACGATTAATGCTGGCTATTTGAAATTCATACTCAAAATCTGAAACCGCTCTGAGGCCTCTGATGATTGCCTGTGCATTTAGCTCAGCAGCCAATTCAACTGTTAGTTTTGAGTCAAGACCAATACAAGAAATCTTTTCTTGATCATGAAAAAGACCATTAATCATTGCAACTCTCTCATCTAATGAGAATAAATACTGCTTATCAGAGTTCTTTACTACAGCTATCACAACTTTATCAAAGATTTTTAAAGCTCTTTGCAATATATCATTGTGTCCATTTGTAAATGGATCAAAGGATCCGGGGTAAATGCCTATTTTCATATAATTAAAAGTACACAATTTTATTCGTTTAGCATACAAATACATGCAAAGATTTATACCTTTATTGATTTAATTAATATTGAAAATTCTCTGTTCATATCTAGAATAAAAGATAGACGTAATTTCTTAAGCAAGGTAAAAAATGAACGATGAAACAAAGTGTCCGGTTATTCACGGATCAAATACTAAAACCGCAGGAAGCCACTCAAATGTTAACTGGTGGCCACAGCAACTAAACCTAAATATTCTGCATCAGCATGATACTAAGACTAATCCAATGGATGATGACTTTGACTACTCAGAAGAGTTTAACAAGATCGATTATAAGGCTCTAAAACAAGATCTTTATGATCTTATGACTGACTCCCAAGATTGGTGGCCAGCAGATTATGGTCATTATGGACCTTTCTTTGTCAGGCTTACATGGCACGCTGCTGGAACTTATAGAATTGGAGACGGAAGAGGTGGTGCAGGTACTGGAGCACAAAGATTCTCCCCATTAAATTCATGGCCTGATAATGGAAATCTCGATAAGGCAAGAAGGTTGCTTTGGCCCATTAAACAAAAATATGGTAAACAAATTAGCTGGGCTGATTTATTAGTCTTAGCTGGAAATGCTGCTATTGAGTCAATGGGAGGCAAGACGTTTGGTTTTGGTGGAGGAAGACCAGATATTTGGCATCCAGAAGAAGATATCTATTGGGGGCCAGAAGAAGAGATGCTTGGCAACAACAGGTATGTCGGCGAAAGACTTCTTAATAATCCACTCGCTGCTGTGCAAATGGGTCTTATTTATGTAAACCCACAGGGGCCAGATGGCAATCCTGATCCAAAGAAAAGCGCTCATGATATTAGAGAGACTTTTGGCAGAATGGCTATGAATGATTACGAAACTGTAGCTCTTATAGCTGGTGGCCATACTTTCGGAAAATCACATGGTGCTGGCGATGACGGTTTAGTAGGTGTTGGTCCTGAAGATGCTCCTATGGAACAACAACAATTTGGCTGGAAAAGTGGTTATGGCAAAGGCAAAGGAAGAGACACAATTACAAGTGGTCTTGAGGGTCCTTGGACAAAAAATCCAGCGCAATGGGATAATGGATATTTTGAAAATCTATTCAAATATGAATATGAGTTAGTGAAGAGTCCAGCAGGTGCTTTTCAATGGCATCCAATTGGCCTGGAAGAAGAGAATCATGCTCCGGACGTTGAAGATTCAAGCATTAAAGTTACTACTATGATGCTTACTTCTGACTTAGCTTTGAGAGAAGATCCTGAATACAGAAAAGTTTCAATGCACTTCAAAGATAATCCAGAAGAATTTGCTGATGCTTTTGCAAGAGCTTGGTTTAAGCTTCTGCACAGAGATATGGGACCTAAAAATAGGTATTTGGGTCCTGAAGTTCCTGAAGAAGATTTAATCTGGCAAGATCCAGTTACCCCTGGAAGCAAAGACTATGATATTGAAAAAGCAAAGGAGCTTATCAATGACAGTGGTCTTAGCATTCAAGAGATGGTTGAAACAGCATGGGCCAGTGCTTCTACTTTCAGAAATTCGGATTTACGTGGTGGCGCAAATGGAGCAAGAATAAGATTTGAGCCAATGCGTAGCTGGCAATCAAATGACAAAGATCAGCTTGATAAAGTCTTAGAAACTTTAACTAAAATTGCTGAAGATGTTGGTGCATCACTTGCAGACATGATTGTGTTAGCTGGAAATGTTGCCATTGAAAAAGCTTCTGGTGCCAATGTTCCTTTTCATCCTGGAAGAGGAGATGCTACAGAAGATCAAACTGATGCTGAATCATTCGCGGTCTTAGAACCATTGGCTGATGGTTTTAGAAACTATCAGAAAACAGAGTATTCAGTAAGCCCAGAGGAAATGCTTGTTGATAAATCTCAATTGCTTGGACTAACTGCACACGAAATGACAGTTTTAGTTGGAGGTATGAGATCACTTGGTATTACTAAGGATAATCTTGGCAATTTCTCTGAAGATAACAATACTTTAGATAATGAATTCTTTAAGAAACTCTTAGATATGAATGTATCTTGGAGGCCTGATGGAAATAATTCATATGAGGGTGTTGATAAATCTTCTGGAGAGGTTGTGAGAACAGCTTCAAGAGTTGATCTAGTGTTTGGATCTAATTCACAACTTAGATCTTTAGCTGAAGTTTATGCTTCTGATGATGCTACAGATAAGTTTGTAAGCGACTTTATTGCAGCCTGGAATAAAGTAATGAATGCAGATAGATTCGACAAATAATACAAATAATTATTAAGTATTTTTTAAGGGGTTCATTTGAGCCCCTTTTCTTTATACCATCTTTAAGTTGTTCTATTTATCAGTGGTAAAGATAAGAAATTAATTGCTGAATAAATTAATACACTTATTGCAATGGCACTTAGAGAGATTTGAAGATAGGCGTAAATACCAATAGATACACATAATACAAGTCTAACTATCTCAATTCTTGTTCCCTTCTTACCGTCAAGCCATATAGAAGTGCAATACATAGTAAATGCGGCCATGCTAATGGTTACCCATAGTTGAGCATAGTTTAGATATCCACTTTGAATAAAAGCCAAGAAGATATAAGTTATGAATAAATACTGAAATAAGGCATAAATCTTATGTTGCTTACTAATTACCGGATTAAATTTTTTAAAGCTTTCTGCATTAAAGTTGTCTTTTTCTATCTGATAAGGCAGGCTCTTAGGTGACCAGCCTGTTCTTGCAAAAGGTGCATAGAGCTTATCTTTCCAGTCTCGGGATGACCACATCTCTCTCATTATTTTTACATACACGTGAAGGTTCGCCCAAATCGGATTAAAGGTATTTAGGGTGCCTCTGATTCCATATATGCATGGCTCATCCTCATTCTCTATTTTGTGAGTCCCAAACATCCTATCCCAGATAATGAAAACACCTCCATAATTTTTATCAATGTATTGTTCATTCTGTGCATGATGAACTCTGTGATTTGAGGCAGTGACAAAGTAGTTTTCAAACCAACCAAGCTTTGGAATATGTTCGCTGTGTACCCAGAATTGGTAAATCAAGTTTAAAGAAGCAACACTTATAAAAACATACGATGGAATGCCTATAAGAAACATAGGTATATAAAAAACCCAACTTACGAATGCGCCTGTTCCTGTTTGTCTTAATGCTGTACTGAGATTGTAGTCTTCACTTTGGTGGTGAGCTACATGAGATGCCCAAAAAATCTGCCTTTCATGACTAATTCGATGGAACCAATAGTAGAAGAAATCATAAATAACAAATGCAAATATCCATGTAAACCAAGAATTTATGTCCATCCTCCAAATAGCAAAATTAGTTTCTGCCAGATAGAAAACATATCCTGCTGCACCAATAATAATTAGCTTATTTGCGGTACGAAGCGTTCCCATAAATAAATTACTAATAGCATCGTTTAATCGGTAAGTGTTTTTATTTATAGCAATTCCGTAAATCAGCTCAATTAGCAGAGCTAGCAGGAAAAAAGGTACAGCATAGGTGATGTAATCCATAAGCTATTTTAAATCATTGAAATAATTTTAGAAATGGTGGGCCCGGGAGGACTCGAACCTCCGACCAATGGATTATGAGTCCACTGCTCTAACCAACTGAGCTACAGGCCCGCCAGAAAATGTAGTCTATAACTTTTTGAGGTTTTTAAAAAGACGTTATTCGTGTAAAAAGCTCTTAAGCACATCCGATCTAGTTGGATGCCTTAACTTTCTTAGTGCTTTTGCTTCAATTTGTCTGATTCTTTCTCTAGTAACGTCGAACTGTTTACCTACCTCTTCTAGAGTGTGGTCGTTATTCATGCCGATCCCAAATCTCATACGTAAAACTTTGGCTTCTCTAGCTGTTAAAGAGGCTAAAATTTCATCAGTTGCATCTTTCAAACCTCTAATTGAGGCATCATCTATAGGCGAGTTAATAGAGGAGTCTTCTAAAAAGTCTCCTAAATTAGAATCTTCATCATCCCCAATCGGCGTTTCCATTGAAATAGGCTCTTTAGCTATTTTCATGACTTTGCGCATCTTATCTTCAGGAATATCTAATCTCTTAGACATCTCTTCAGGTGTAGGCTCTCTGCCTATTTCTTGCATCATCTGCCTTGAAAGTCTATTCAGCTTATTGATTGTTTCAATCATATGCACAGGTATTCTTATTGTTCTGGCCTGGTCAGCAATCGATCTAGTGATCGCCTGTCTAATCCACCAAGTAGCATAAGTAGAAAATTTATATCCTCTTCGATATTCAAATTTATCTACTGCTTTCATTAATCCGATATTGCCTTCTTGAATCAGGTCTAAAAATTGGAGGCCTCTATTGGTATATTTTTTTGCTATTGAGATTACAAGTCTGAGGTTAGCTTCGATCATTTCCTTTTTCGCTCTTAACAGACCTCTGTAAGCTTTATTTATTCTTTTATTTAAAGAGATAATTTGGGTTACAGGCATAAGATTGCTGTCATCAATCTTTATTAAGTCTTTTTGGATTCTAACGAATGTTGGTTTTACTTCATCGATAGGTGCCTTTTTGAATCTTTTGTCTTTAGCAAGCTTGGTCAGTAATCTGACATTAATGAGGTTTTCATCTATAAGCTGTCTTGCCTCTTTATTTGGAACACCTATTTCTTTTACAAGCAATCTTTTTAATTCTCTTTCAAAACCACCAACAAGAGCTTTTTTCTCTGTAGGAATTTGAACTAAAGTGTCAAAAACTTTTGAATTAAATTTTATTATCTGAAATTCTTCTTTTAGCTTATCTAGCGCTTTTTGACCTTTAGGGTCTAATTTGTCATTACTCAATGATTTTAAGTATTTGTTG
>QCMX01000010.1 GCA_003213455.1 SAR86 cluster bacterium AG-422-P06
GTTTTGCTAGATATGGAAGAAAGAGGGGCCTTAATAGACATACCTCACTTAAATCAGCTTTCCAAAAAATTTGGTGCCAAATTAATGAGCTTAGTTCAGAGAATACACAGTTCATCAGGAGTGGTTTTCAATATAGATTCACCGAAACAGCTTAGTGAAGTCCTTTTTGAAAAACTCAAGATAGATACTAAGGGTTTGAAAAAAACATCTACAGGATATTTTTCAACATCAGAATCTGTTTTACAAAAACTTTCTGAACAAAACGAAATAGTGCGTGATATTTTAGAGTATAGGTCTCTTGCTAAATTAAAAAGCACATATACAGATAAAATTTCTGAAATTTGTGATCAACATTCTCGTGTACACACCTCATACCATCAAGCAGTAACCTCAACAGGCAGACTCTCATCTTCAGACCCAAATTTACAAAACATACCAATTAGAACAAAAGAAGGAATAACAATAAGAGAAGCATTCATAGCGCCAAAACAAAAGAAAATACTAGCCATGGACTATTCTCAAATTGAATTAAGGCTGATGGCACATTATTCAAAAGACGAAATAATGCTGAACTCATTTAAAAATGATGAAGACATACATAAAAGAACAGCATCTGAGATATTTGGAGTAGACATAAATGAAGTAGATGGGGAAATGCGAAGAAGAGCAAAAACCATAAATTTTGGCCTGCTTTATGGAATGAGCGCATTTGGTTTATCTAATCAGCTAGGTGTGTCTAGGCCAGAGGCAGAGATTTTTCTAGACAGCTATTTTGAGAGATATAGCGGAGTTAAACAATTCATGCATGATATTGTCGAGCGGTCAAAAGAATCGAAGTATGTTGAAACTTTGTACGGACGAAAAATACATGTTCCAAATATAGTTGCCAGTAATTATATGGTAAGACAGGCAGCAGAAAGAGCTGCAATTAATGGGCCTCTCCAAGGAAGTGCCTCAGACATTATTAAATATGCAATGGTTGAGATTGATAAATGGATAAATGCCAATAATCCAGAGATCAGAATGATTCTTCAAGTTCACGATGAGCTGGTTTTTGAAGTGCCTCAAAATTTTGATGAAACTGACTTACTACCAATTCTAAAATTGATGGAAAACACTACTGAAATAGAAGTTCCTCTAAAAGTAGAATACGGTTTCGGAGCTAATTGGAGAGAAGCTCATTAACAGCAGACACTAGCTGCCCTATTGATTTTTTATTTTTAATAGAAAAACATAAAGAATAACCAAAAACCTCTTCTAGCTCATTAAATGTTTCAAATGCTGCCTCTTCAGAAACTTTGTCAGACTTAGTAAGAACAATTAAAATTGGTATTCTTCTTTGATGCAACATTTCAAACATTGATACATCTAGCTCTCTCATGGGGTTTCTAATATCGGTAAAAATTATGGCCCCTGTAAGATTCTTTCTCATGTCAAAATATTTTGGCAGTTCTTTTGACCACTCTTTTTTTTGAGATTTAGAAACTTTTGAATACCCATAACCAGGAAAATCTACGATATATCCGTTTGTTAGTTTAAAAAAATTAAATAGCTTTGTTTTCCCAGGAGTCTTGCTAACTTTTGCTAACTTTTTTTGATTAGAAATAGCATTTATAGCTGAAGATTTGCCAGCATTAGAGGCACCAACAAAAGCTATTTCAGCACTTTCGTGAACCAGGCATTGGTCATATTCAGCAGCACTCTCGACAAACTGAAGATCTAGGTATTTAAAATCAAATTTCATTAATAAATTATATCCAACATGTTATATAATCATTCTCGCATACTTATGATAAATAAAATTTTAAAACTTAATGCTTTGGTATTGTTTTTGTCTTTTTTTGCAACAGCACAACCAGAACAAGGAAAAGACTATGAGCTCATACCTTCAGATTTGATTGAAGGGCAGTCAGTAACTGAAGTTTTTGGTTACTGGTGTAATGCTTGTTTTAGCTTTGAAAGCACGGTAGATTTGCTTAAAAAACAGAGGCCTGATGTTAATGTGGTGCAAATTCCAGCTGGGAACGAAGTTTATGCAAGACTTTTCTATACTATTAAAGCTCTAAACTTAGGCAAAGAAGCCCACCTTAATGTTTATAAAGACATCCAGTTGCTTAGAAAAAACTTAAGCAGCACATCGGATGTTGAAGCATTTGCAAAAAGACACAACTATAACCACTCACAGTTTATGAATGTATACAATTCTTTTGGAATTGGCATTAAAGCAACAAATGCATTGAGAAAAGTTAGAGAGCTTGGCAATGCTGGTGTCATTGAAGGCGTCCCAACAATAATTATTAACGGAAAATATAAATTTAGAAGAACAGCTGATGCACAGAAGAACATTGATAATATGTTATTTCTCTATGACAATTAGCTTGAAATTTACCATTCAGTAACAACAAATAAAACATGAAAAATTTTTTAGCCTTCCTTTTCATCACTTTAATTTCATTTTTAGTTATGTCAGATTCCTATGAGGATGAAGTTAGGAAAAGACTAGGCCTGCTAAAAAATATTCCTGTTGTTTCAATGCCAGGAATGGATGATTCCCAAGCTTCTGCATCGGATGGGAGAACAGGGGAAGCTGTTTACAATCAAGGATGTGCTGCCTGTCATACAGCAGGTTTAGCCGGAGCGCCAATGCTAGGCAATGATTCACAATGGACAGACAGAACCATCAAAGGCTTAGAGTTGCTTACAAGCAATGCTTACAATGGTTACAATGCCATGCCTGCAAAAGGAATGTGTATGGATTGCTCAGAAACTGAAATAGAAAGATCTGTCCAGTATATGCTCGATGCACTAACAGTTATTGAATAACCTACCTTCTTTCTAATTCGTTTAATTTTTTCTCTAATGAATCAATTCTCTCTAAAGCTTTATCAAGCTCCTCTTGCTTAACAAAACCAGAATCTTTCATAAATTTTTCCAAGGCAGGCTTCACCATTTTTTCCATGCCTTTCATATCTTTTCCCATACTAAATGGATTAAACATCTTCTCTCTCCAAAATAAAATTCTTATTTATGATTTCATAAAGATCTTTCCAGCTTCTTGCTTGAAGATCACAGGGAAAAATCTCATCCCATTTATGTTTTTCACAATTAAACCATATGGTATTTATATTACAATTTCTAGCACCACCAACATCGTTCACTGGACAATCACCTACATGCAAAGCTTCTTCCGGTTTACAAGACGCATGCTCAAGTGCCTTTATAAAATGGGGTGGTGAAGGTTTATTGCTATTGACATCTTTTGAGTTAATTGCAAAATCAAAAAAAGAATTAATCCCAATAATTTCTAGATCTGCATTTCCATTAGAAAGAGACCCTATAAGAGTCTTTCTATGCAATCTTTCTAAAATTATTTTTGCATCCTTATAGAGTTGCACCTTATTTCTAACTTTGAAAAACTCATTAAAACTTTCATTGCTATAGTAAATTGCCTCATTTGCATCTAACCCCAAAGAAAGCAATAGCTCCTTTACTACTTCTTTTCGGAATTTTGTAAGGTTAAATTTTAAAGTCGGATCTTTTTCTACTAAATCTACTCTAATCTTATTAATAGCACTTTCATTGAAATTATCTTTGAGTTGCGGGACTTTTTGTAACAGAAAATTCCACAAAGTTTTTTCTGCATCTAAAATTACTTTTTTATTTGGCCAGACGGTGTCATCCAGATCAAATGTTATTAGTTTTATTTTCTTTCTTGCCATGTGGGTGTGATTTATCGTAAATTTTTGCCAATTGTTGGAAGTTTAATTTAGTGTATATTTGCGTGGTACTCAAGCTGCTGTGGCCCAGCATTTCTTGAATCGATCTTAAATCACCGCTTGATTCAAGCATATGAGTTGCAAAACTATGCCTTAACATGTGTGGGCTCACCGGAGACAGCCCTTGAATAATTGAAACTCTATATATTCTTTCTTGCATTGCTCTTATTGAAATGCGTTTACCATACTTATTAAGAAAAAGTGCTTCTGAAGAGCTATCGAGCTTTGATCTACTATCTAACCAAGCCAATATAGCATCTTTAGCAAACCTGCCCACAGGCAGCATCCGTTCTTTTTGCCCTTTGCCCAAAACTTTTACAAAACTAAAATCAGATTCAAAAGATGAAATATTTACGTTAACTGCTTCAGAAACCCTTAGACCCGATGAATAAAGGAGTTCTAGAAATGCCTTATCTCTTATTTCTGAAAGCGATTTAGGGTTAAAGGAAAGTAACTTTTCAACATCTTCTGGAGTTAGTGCTTTTGGTAAAGTCTCACCAATTTTGGGCGATTGAACCGCTTCAAAAAAATTTGTCTCAATTAACCCGCTTTTAAACAAGAATTTATAAAAATTTTTAAGAGAAGAAATATTTCTTTGAATAGACCTATTGCCCAGGCCATTTTTTCTGAGAGAAATTATCCATTTGGTAATAACTGGACTGCTTAAGTCTTCAGGTTCAAAATTATTTTCTTGTAAAAATTTAAGAAATCTATTTATGTCACGCTCATAATTTGAGATTGTATGAACTGAGTAATTCTTAATTTTAAGAAACTCTTTTAGTCTTTTTTTTAATTCATCCATTTAGGAAGCCTTGTTCTAGTATTACAGCATTTGCTTCAGATTTAATGCTTCCATTATCTTTCAAGACTTTAGTTTTTCCGCCTCTCGAAGCAAATAAAAACTCATTTTCATTTGTATCTTTCATCAGCGCATAGGCCACAGAAATTGTAGCTGAACCGCAAGATAAGGTTTCTCCTGCACCATTTTCATATGTTCTTATCGCAATACTTTTCTCAGATTTTTGATAAATACTGAAGTTAAAATTCTTTACTCCTTTAAATTCTTGGGAGTCCTTAAGTTTTACATACTCGTTTTCTAAATTGATGAGCTCAATGTCTGGATACTCTCTTGCTATATGATTGTTCCCAAAATTTATTACATAGTAATTATTATTTTTGTTCACTGTCGGCAAGTTGCCAGACACCTCTGCTCCAGACCTAGTGCTTCTAACAATAAATTTCCTATCCTTAATATAAATAGCTTCATTATTTAAAGCATATAGAAATGCAATGCATCTCAATCCATTAATACAATTATCTGCTTCAGACCCATCTGAGTTGAAAACTGATACCTCAAAAGGTTCTTTATTTTTTACATATAAAAGCTGATCAAACCCAACGCCTTTTTCTTTGTTAGCCAATTTTTTTGTGTTCAATGTCTGTTTAATATCTTCAGTAATTAGAAACTCATTTCCATTTGAATGCATTTTTGTGTACTTAGTTTTCATATTACGATCAATTCTTATTTTAGGATTATATAATTGTCTTAAACATATGCCCTACTTTGATTACTAATAAGTTAGTTAATGCTCTTAGATTCTTATCAGCAGATGCTGTAGAGAGAGCAAATTCTGGTCATCCCGGAATGCCACTAGGCATGGCAGATATAGCTGAGGTGTTGTGGAGAAAACACCTAGATCATTCTCCAGAAAACCCAAAATGGTTTAATAGAGATAGATTTGTTTTGTCTAACGGACACGGCTCTATGCTTATTTATAGTCTTTTGCACTTAAGCGGCTATAACCTTTCCATCGATGATCTAAAAGACTTTAGAAAATTAAAATCTAAAACTCCTGGACATCCTGAGTTTGGTATCACAGAAGGCGTAGAGACAACAACAGGGCCTTTGGGACAGGGGATTGCTAATGCTGTTGGAATGGCAGTGGCTGAAAAGATACTAGCTAAAAAAATAAACACCAAAGACATTAGGCCTATCAATCATATGACTTATTGCTTTCTGGGGGATGGGTGTTTAATGGAGGGTGTTTCGCATGAAGCAATGTCTTTAGCAGGTGTCCTGCAACTTAATAAATTAATTTGTTTCTACGACAGTAATGGTATTTCCATAGATGGGAAAATTGATGGCTGGTATAAAGATGATATTTCAAAAAGATGCGAAGCATATGGATGGAATGTAATAAATGATATAGATGGGCACAATAGAGATGAGATTGATCATGCTATAGAGCAAGCTAAAGAATCTGTAAAACCTACAATGATTGTTTGCAATACTTCAATAGGATATGGTGCCGGTGTTAAGCAAGACAGTGAATCTTCTCATGGAGCAGCACTTGGGCCAGAAATATTAGCAGAATTAAGAAAAAATCTTGCTTGGCCATATGAACCTTTTGAACTAGATGAGGATATTTATCAAAGCTGGGATGCAAGAGCAGAGGGCAATGCTAAAGAAGAAGAATGGAACAGTCTCTGTGAACAGCTTAAAAGAGATGAGCCAAAAAATTATGAACTTTTAAAAAGACTATCATCCGACAAACTGCCAGATGAATTTGATTTAAAGTTTAACGACTTTATTAAGGAATTAGCGCAAAATGAAAGTGCACTTGCTACAAGAAAAAGCTCTCAAATAGTGCTTGAATTTTTACAGGAAAACTTGCCAGAACTTATAGGAGGTTCTGCTGATTTAAGCGGGTCAAACAACACAATCTCTAAATCATCAGTTGCCTTAAATGAAAATGAAGATGGCAATTATATTTACTATGGAGTTAGAGAGTTTGGGATGAATGCTGTTATGAATGGTATGTCCTTGCATGGCGGAGTGATTCCTTATGCAGGCACATTCCTAGTATTTATGGATTATGGAAGGAATGCTGTGCGAATGGCAGCATTAATGGGAATAAGAGTGATATTCGTTTTTTCACATGATTCTGTTGCTTTAGGAGAAGATGGGCCAACCCACCAACCAATTGAGCATTTAACTACGTTAAGGTCCACTCCAAATATGCATACTTGGAGACCTTCTACACTTTTAGAAACAGCTATCGCATGGAAAAATGCTTTAGCTAATAAACAAGGGCCTTCGTCAATAATTCTTTCAAGACAAAATTTAGAAAATTTCACCGTTTCAGACTTGAACGAATTAGATTTAGGCGGTTATTTCATTTCACAAGACACAAAGGCAAATATTAATTTAATTGCGACTGGTTCAGAAGTTAGTTTAGCCATCCAAACAGAGAAAATTCTTAGAGAGGAAGGGATTGTTTGTAATGTTGCAAGCATTCCTTGTTTGGAAACGCTCTTAGAAAATGAAGACCAATATAAAAAGATCTTCGATAAAGACAAAATAAATATTGTTATTGAATGTGCTCACCCAAATTCTTGGTATAAACACACTAAAAATGTAATAGGCATCGAAACCTTTGGTGAATCTGGTCCTGGCGATGATCTAATGAACCATTTTGGATTTAATCCCAATAAAATTGCGCAAAAAGTTAAAAAGCTAGTATGAACTATTTAGTTGATACAGATATAACTGATAAACAAGTTGGTCTGCGAGTTGATTTAAATGTTCCAATTGAGAATGGTGAAATACTTAATCATGAAAGGCTGTCAGCAGCTCTTCCAACAATACTTTACATACTTGAAAGAACTAAAAAACTTTGCATCCTAAGTCATTTAGGTCGTCCTGAAGAAGGAAGCTTTAATAAAAACTATTCTTTAAAGCCAATTAAAGACTGGTTTGAAAAAAGACTTAATGTAGAAATTCCGCTATTAAAAAAATTTGATGAAATTCCAGATTCATTATGCTTAATGGAAAATATAAGGTTTTTTGAAGGTGAGAAGGACAATGATTCAGACTTAGCAAAAACGATTGCAAGCTCTTTTGATATATATGTTATGGATGCATTTGCTACAGCTCATAGGCAATCAGCATCGACATATGGAGGAATTCTTGAGTCTCAGAAAGCTTGTGCTGGGCTGCTTTTTTCTAAAGAAATCCAAAGCTTAGATTCGGCACTTCAGAGCTCAGAAAATGTCATAAGTATTGTAGGCGGTTCAAAAGTTTCAACAAAACTTAATGTAATTCAAAACCTAATTTCAAAATCTTCAAAAGTATTGGTTGGCGGAGGTATAGCAAATACATTCTTGAAAGCTGCAGGTTATGAGGTTGGGCTTTCATTAGTTGAAGATGAGATGATCGACATATCAAAAGAATTATTGGACACGAATAAAATTATACTTCCTCGAAATGTATATGTTGCCGAATCAACTCAAGCAAATTCTGCAGAGCTTGTACCAGTTGATGGTGTACGTGAAGATAAAATGATTTTAGATATTGAGTTAAGCGATGAGCTAAAGATAGAAACTTCCAATAACTATATTATTTGGAATGGGCCTTTAGGAATATTTGAAATTGAACAATTTTCTACAGGCACCAACCAATTAGTAAAATTTTTAGAGAGTTCATCTTCAAAAGTTATAGCTGGTGGAGGTGAAACTATCTACGCGATTAGTAAATTTTCAGATATATCAAAATTTCATTACGTTTCTACTGCTGGTGGAGCATTTTTAGAGTATTTATCTGGGCATAAGCTTCCATCAATAGAAGCTTTAAGGTTAAAATAGCGGACTTATGAAATTCTCAAATTTATCCGAAATCGCAAGTTATATAGTAGCAGATGGCAAAGGTATTTTGGCCGCTGATGAAAGCAACCCTACATGTAAAAAGAGGTTTGACACAATCTCTGTAGAAAGCACCGAAACAAATAGACGTGACTATAGAGAACTCCTGTTCTCATCAAAAGGTATGAGTGAAAATATAGGTGGCGTCATATTATTTGATGAGACTATTAGACAAAAAACTGAGTTAGGGCAGTCGCTTGTAGATCTCATATTAGAAAGTGGAGCATTGCCAGGCATAAAAGTTGATAAAGGACTAAACCCATTCAATGGATCAGAAGTTGAGACATTAACTCAAGGCTTGGATGATCTTGATGAAAGATGCAGCGAATACGCTGAATTAGGTGCAAAATTTACTAAATGGAGAGCTGTCATAAATATAGGTGATGAAATTCCGTCTCAAGAATGTATAGATGCAAACATGGAAGCATTAGCCAAGTACGCAAAGATAGCACAAAAAAATGGCATGGTTCCAATAGTAGAGCCAGAAGTCTTAATAAATGGAAGCCATTCAATAGAAGACTGTTACGATGCAACGAGCAGGTCAATAAAATCATTGTTTGATTATCTGAAAAGCTATGATGTCGACATAACTGGGACAATATTAAAACCTAATATGGTTACACCTGGGTCTGAGTCTGAGCAGCGTGCATCTGTGGAAGAAGTAGCTGAGATGACTATAAAATGTCTTAAAGAAACAGTGCCAAATGAGCTTCCAGGGGTAGCTTTTCTCTCAGGCGGTCAAACAGAAATAGAATCTACACAACATTTAGATATGATGAATAAAATTGGTGGTTTCTCATGGAAACTAAGTTTTTCATATGGCAGAGCACTACAACAGTCTGCTCTAAATGCTTGGTTAGGTAAGTTAGAAAATAAAAGTGCTGCTCAAGATGCTTTTGCTCATAGAGCAAAAATGAATAAGCTTGCTTCACTAGGAAGCTGGAGCGCAGATCTCGAGAAATAAGTGAAATCTGCAGGCATTTTTTTATCGTCCCGCAACCCAACATTTGAAATAGATTCTGATTTAGAAATATTCGCAAGTTTTCTTGCGCAAAAAAATATAAAGCTTGTTTATGGTGGCGGTAAATGTGGTCTGATGGGGAAGCTGTCAGAAGAGGTGGCCAAGAACAAAGGGAAAATTAAAGGAATTTCGTTGCCAATGTTTGATGACATTGGAGTCACTCCATCATATCTTGATGAACTTGAAATTCAGGACAATTTTTATATCCGAAAAAAAAGCTTAATTGATCAATCAGATTTTTTTGTCATTATGCCTGGCGGAGTTGGAACTGCAGATGAATTTTTCGATGTTCTTAACCATGTTGCTCTGGGACTGATAGATAAGAAAATTTTTATTTATAATAAAAATGATTGTTGGACCGATTTATTGAAGTGGTTAGATAAAAACATAGAACAGAATATGTTAAGCAAGATGCCAGATACTGTTTTTGTATCAGATTCGATTGAGGGTCTTATCGAAAGCATCAAAAAAAATGAAATTTGATATAAAAGATTTCCAAAACCCCCATTTAAAAAGTTTTGAAGAGTATTTGTCGATGTATGAAGACTCCATTCAAAATCCCAGCAAATTTTTTCTAGATCAAGCAAAGAAAGAAATTGAATGGTTCAAAGAACCAAAAAAGGGGCACTGTGGAGAACTAACAGCACCAACTTGGTTTGAAGATGGAAAGCTTAACATTACATATAACTGTTTAGATAGGCATGTTAAAGCCACACCCAACAAAACAGCTATTATTTGGCAGGGCGATGACAAAGATCAGAGCAAAAAAATAACCTACAAAGAATTACTTAGCGAAGTTTCAAAATTGGCTAATGGTTTAAAGACCATTGGAGTAAAAAAAGGCGATAGAATTTGCATTTATATGCCAATGGTTCCACAGGCTGCTTATGCAATGTTGGCTTGCCTGAGAATAGGAGCAATTCATTCAGTCGTATTTGGTGGATTTTCACCAGAAGCGATTAGCTCTCGTATTATTGATGCTGATTGTGAATATGTCATAACAGCTGATGAAGGCATAAGAGGAGGCAAGAAAATCCCGCTGAAAGAAAGCGTAGACAAGGCTTTAGAGTCATGCCCAAAAGTCAAAAAAAACATTGTATTTAAATATACAGGCAGACCTACTGCGTGGAATGAGCAGACTGACATTTATTACCAAGATTTAATTAAAGATATGGATGATGTTTGTGCTTGTGAAGAGATGAGTTCGGAGGACCCTTCCTTTATTCTTTATACCTCTGGCTCTACAGGAAAACCAAAAGGAGTAATGCACACAACAGGAGGCTATCTGTTAGGAGCAACTCTGAGCTTTAAATATATCTTCGGATATAAAGAAGAAGATATTTACTGGTGTACTGCTGACGTGGGTTGGATCACAGGCCATACCTACATTTTATATGGGCCTTTATCAAATGGAGCAACAACTTTAATGTTTGAGGGAGTGCCAACCTACCCAAACCCATCAAGATTTTGGGAAATATGCGATCAACATCAGGTAAGCATCTTCTATACCGCTCCAACAGCAATTAGAGCCTTAATAGCTAAAGGCGATCATCATCTAGACGGTTATAGTCTTGCATCTTTGAGAGTGCTTGGAACAGTGGGCGAGCCAATAAATCCCGAGGTTTGGGAATGGTATTTTACAAAAGTTGGGAAATCAAATTGCGAAGTAATAGACACTTGGTGGCAAACAGAAACAGGGTCTGTGCTTATTGCCCCAATAGCCGGAATCACATCTAAAAAACCAGGATCAGCAACTTTGCCATTTTTTGGTGTTGATCCTTCATTGGTAGATAAAGATGGTGAAGAAGTGCTAGGAGAAGGAAAAGGCAATCTATGTATAAATAATTCTTGGCCGAGCCAAATTAGAACGGTGTATGGTGATCATGAAAGAATGGTGCAGACTTATTTTACTCAATACAATGGCAAATACTTTACTGGAGATGGAGCTAAAAGAGATAAAGATGGATATTTTTGGGTTACTGGCAGAGTTGATGATGTTCTAAATGTATCAGGTCACAGAATAGGTACGGCTGAAGTTGAAAGTGCAATTGTTACCCATGAAGATGTCGCAGAAGCAGCAGTTGTTGGAATTGAACATGCTATCAAAGGTCAGGCTATTTATGCTTTTGTCATTTTAAAAAATTCGGAAAAAGATCAAACAGAACTGAATGATGAAATTTTAGATGCCGTTACTGTTTCAATAGGCAAAATTGCAAAGCCTGAGGTTATTCATTTCTCTCGTGACTTGCCAAAAACCAGGTCTGGAAAAATTATGAGAAGAATACTAAGAAAAATAGCTAATAATGATACTGACAATCTTGGAGACGTAAGCACTCTTGCAGATCCGAGTATTGTAAAAGAACTAATTGAATCAAAAACTCTTTCTAATAACTCTTTCTAAAGATCCTGCTTTCATAAGCTTATCTAATTTTTTGAATAGCCTTGCCATTTTTATCCCCCTTTGCAACAAAGTCTGTCACAATAATGTCACACAAATGTAATATAAATGTTGCAGAAAATTAAGTCAATTTTTGTCTATGACTAGTGGATCAACGCTGGGCTGGTTTTTTCGGGAATATTTCTTCTTATCGGGCGCAACTTTAAGTCTATATTTTGGAGTTCTAAGATCCTTAGCTATTGGATTCTTTTTCTTTTTCATAACTAAATATTAAGCCCATTTCAAAGAGAATATACATAGGAATTGCCATCATAAATTGAGAAACAATGTCAGGTGGTGTGAAAATCATGCCAAATACAAAACACATTACCAAAACAAAACCTCTATATTTTTTAATTGTTGTTTTAGATGTAATTCTTAAACCTATAAGGGCATTTACAATGATTGGTATTTGAAATGCTAGTCCAAAACCAAAGGACAAAGAAAGAACAAAATTCATAAAATATGTAATGTCAGTGCTAACTTTGATCAAGCTTGGACCTACAGTTTGAAAAAAATTAAGCACATTGGGCAGAACCACTAAAAGGCAAAATGCTACACCCGAATAAAACAACAAAGCACCAATTATAGTTCTTGAAAATATTACTGAACGCTCGTGAGGATAAAGCCCTGGTGACATAAAAGCTAAAGCCTGAAATAAAAAAAATGGCATTGCTGCAAGAGCAGCTAAATAAGCAGATAGTTTGAAGGGAACAATAAATGGAGAAGCAACTTCTACAGCTATTAATTCAATATTAATAAATGGATCTAAGAAATTAACTAAATCCGTAAAAAGAAAATTATTGAAGGGGTAGATACAAATAAAACAAAGCGCAAAAAATGCCAATGAGTAGATAACTCTATTACGTAGCTCAAGAAAATGTTTGGCAAGGTCATTAGACATCTTTATCTAGCTCCTTCAAACGCTTTTCATTGTGTATATCTTGCTTTAAGCCATCTATGTTCAGCTCTTTTTCTAAGTCATCTTTTGCTGTGGAGAAGAAGTTCTGGAAATGAAGAATATATTTATAAAAAGTTTTTATATAGCTTTGGATATTCTCTGGTTTCACAGAAAATAAAGTTATTAGAATTACTATTAAGAGCTCAGGAATCCCTATCTGGATCATCTTCCTCTTTAATTTCTTTTTTGAATCCTTTAAATGCTTTACCTAAATCTGAGCCAACAGATTTTATTCTTGATGATCCAAAAACTACTAAAATCAGTAATAAAACTACCAGTATTTGCCAAAATCCAATACTCATGTCTCTTCTACGCTGCCTTCTTCAAATTTATATCTAGATTCTTCTATTTTTTTAAGAATCATATATGTAAGTATATGTTTTTTTGATACAAGATACTTAACTAAACCTTTTACGCTATATTTTTCATTTATCCATTTATTAATGAATGGGTGTGCAATTGACCAAAAATCGAGTTCTGGGTAGATTTGTCGACCCATGCCCTCGATATGGATCAAAGTTTTAACCAAAAGAACTAAATCGTTATCAAGGTATAAATCAAATTGCTTCATTCCATCAAAAAGATTAAGCAATAATTCCCCAAATAGTATTTGAGAAAGAGGCTTATCAAGTAGTGATTCGCAGTTTGCTCTTAAAACTGCCTCAAGCTCTTCAGTTTTTGTGTCTTCTTTTACCCAATCTGCAAATATAAATAGTTGGGCTAAGGAGAAGAAATCTCTTTCTAAAAGACAAGCAATCATCTGCGCCAGCAGAATTTGATTTGATTCTGTAAGCGAACCACAAATTGCATAATCTACCGCGTAATAATATGGATTATTAGGGTTATCTTTAGCTGCAAAAATATTACCTGGATGCATGTCTGCATGAAAAAAATTATCGTCAAAAACTTGCTTCAAAAAAATCTTTACTCCATTTTCAGAAAGGGTTTTAAGATTTAGGCCTAATTTTTTTAAATCAGATGTAGATGTAATAGGAACTCCATCTATGTATTCCATAGCCAGAGTTTTTTTGGTTGTAAAATTATCATGAACCTCAGGAACATATAAATGTTGCGTCTGGAGGAAATTGTTATATGTTTTCTTTGCATTAGCTGCCTCAATTCTAAAATCAAGTTCATTCAAAATGATCCTCTCATAATCATCTACGACAGAATTTAGATCTATCCTCGGATACCCTTTATAAAAAAACCTTATTAGTCTGGCTCCTAGTCTGATAGCTTCAATATCACGTGTTATTAATTTTTCTAGGCCCGGTTTTTGGACTTTAATAACAAGTTCTTTCTCTTCGTGAGTAAACCTGTGAACTTGTGCAAGCGAAGCGGCAGCCAACGGTTTGGGATCAATGGTATCTAAAATAATTTTTGATTTAGCGCCTAAGTTTGTTATTAATTGATCTTTTATATATGAATATTCGACAGGCTCACAGTTATCTGTAAGTTCTCCTAATTCTTTAGCTAACTCATGAGACACTATATCTGTTCTGGTAGACAAAAGTTGCCCCAATTTAACGAAAACTGGACCTAGATTTTCCAAAGCATTTTTAAAATTATTTTCTGTATTATTTTTTCGAGCAAAGGGTTTTAAAATTGGGTTAAAACCTTTTATAAACAAATAGAAAACCCCTGTATTTCTGATTGAAAAAAAGATCTGAAAGAGTCTTATTAGTCTCACTTTATTCCTCTGTGCAATGCAACAATCCCTTTAAAAATATTTTCATATGTGCTCTCTAGATAACCTGTCTGGTTAAAAAGTTCTAACATTTCTTCTTGATTTTCATGAGTTCGGATCGACTTTACCAGATAATCATAACTAGCATGATCACCAGAAATGAAGTCACCTATTTTGGGTATAAAGTTATAGCTGTAAAAATCATAAAGTTTTGAAAAATTCTTACCTTGAGCGGCTGAAAATTCAAGAATTTGAAGACTACCACCTTTTTTAAGCACCCTGTTTATCTCTTTTAAGCTACCTTTTTTGTCTGAAAAATTTCTGAACCCAAAAGAAATAAATACTTTATCAAATGTCTCATCCTCATAGGGGAGGCTTTCTGCACTAGATACATTGAAATTACATTTTTGGTAAAAGCCTTCATCCAACGATCTTTCTTTGGCCTTTTCAATCATTTCATTGTTCTGATCACACAAATATATGGTTTTGCCTTTTACTTTTTTTGATATAAGTTTTGCAATATCTCCTGTTCCAGCAGCAAGATCTAAACATATATCATCTTTTTCAATTTGAGATGTCTCCACAAAAGACTTTTTCCATAATCTATGCATACCAAATGACATAACATCATTCATTAAGTCATAATTCTCAGATACTTTTGTGAAGATGTTTTCCACACCATCTTTTTTACTTTCTTTAGAAACTTTTTTGTCTCCAAAGTATACTTTTTGATTATCTTTAGCGCTCATATAGTATTATTGTGTTGAGAACAAAAAGTATAAATGACAAATACAAATTTACTAGCTTGGATAGACCTTGAGATGACTGGACTTGATCCAGAAAAGCACCATATTATTGAAATTGCATGCTTGGTGACCGACTCTGATCTAAATATAGTTGCAGAGGGGCCCGAAATTGCAATACATCAAGATGATGACGTTTTAGATCTTATGAATGAATGGAACATTAATCAACACACCTCGTCAGGCCTCGTTGAAAAAATAAAAGCTAGCGATATTGGTTTAAGAGAAGCAGAGCAGCAAAGCTTACATTTTTTTCAAACCCATATTAAACAACACAAATCACCATTGTGTGGAAGCAGTGTTTCACATGACAGAAGATTCTTGATTAAACATATGCCCAAATTAGCAAATCATTTTCATTATAGGCATATAGATGTAAGTTCATTCAAAGAAGTCATAAAGAGATGGAGTCCAGATGCCGATGAATTTAAAAAAGAATCATCTCATAGAGCAATGGATGACATAAAAGATTCTGTAAATGAACTTAAGTTTTACAGAGAAAAATTCTTTAAATAACCCACTATAATAAATACTATGACAAAAAAATTATTTGTTAAAACGCATGGTTGCCAGATGAATGAATATGATTCTGCAAAGATGATTGATCTTCTTAAGACGGAAGAGGATTTTGAATTGGTGGACTCTGAAGAACAAGCTGATCTATTAATACTGAACACATGCTCAATAAGAGAAAAAGCGCAAGAAAGAGTTTTTCATCAAATTGGTAGATGGAGAAAAATTAAAGACAATAAACCTGATTTAAAAATTGCAATCGGCGGATGTGTTGCATCACAAGAGGGCGAAAAAATTATAAAAAGGGCTCCAGCTGTTGATATAGTGTTTGGTCCACAATCTCTTCATAACCTTCCTAAGCTCTATAACGATAAGAACAAAACAAAGAAATCTCAAATTGATATTTCCTTTCCAAAATTAGAAAAATTTGACCATATTCCTATGCCAGATAAAGGCGAAGCATCGTCTTTTGTTTCAATTGTTGAAGGGTGTAATAAGTACTGCTCATTTTGTGTTGTTCCAAAGACAAGAGGCCATGAGGTTTCAAGAAACGTTGAAGATATTTTAAAAGAAGTTTCTATTCTGGCAGATAAAGGAACTAAAGAAATACATTTTTTAGGCCAGAATGTTAATAATTTTAAGGGATTATACAAAGGTAAAAAATCATCACTCGCAGAACTAATAGAGCTGGCAGCAAAAATTGACAACATAGAAAGAATTAGATTTACAACAAGCCATCCACATGAATTTAAAGACGATCTTGTTGAGGCTTACGCTAAAGTGCCAGAGTTAGTAAGTCACGTACACCTTCCTGTACAAAGTGGTTCAGATAGAATTCTTAAACTTATGAGAAGGCGCTATACAGCAGAAAAATATTTAATTCTCATAGATAAATTAAAAAATGTGAGACCTGATATGAGATTTTCATCAGATTTCATAGTAGGTTTTCCTGGTGAAACCAAGCAAGACTTCCAAGATACTATGAATATAATTAATGAGGTTAGATTTGACGAGTCATATAGTTTTATTTATAGCGCAAGACCAGACACACCAGCAGCTGTTATGGAAGACGATGTATCTCAGGATGAAAAAAAAGAAAGACTAAATATATTGCAAGCAAGATTAAGCCAGCTAGCCTATGGGTATAGCAGAAAAATGGTGGGTTCTATGCAAAGATGTTTGGTCACAGGTGTTTCAAAAAAAGATCCTGGACAGCTTCAAGCTAGAACAATCTGTGACAGAGTCGTAAACTTTAGATCAGATAGTATTGATTTAGTTGGTCAATTGATTAATATTCGAATTAATGACGCACTACCAAATTGTCTTAGAGGAACAATCGAAAATTAAGAATTTTGTATAGTCATCAATTAAATTTCTCCAATCTTCCGCCAGAGCAACTAATGCTTTTGTGTGGAGAGTTAAACAAGAACCTCAAACAAATAGAAAAGGCATTGAAAATAAAAGTTTCTCAAAATGGAACTGAATTTAGCCTTAAAGGCAAACAAGATGACGTTCAAATGGGAATTTCAGCTCTTACTGATTTGAAACAAAAATTAGAATCAAATTCAACGATTACTCCTGATGTAATACACCTTAGCCTCCACACAGCTAAATTTTCTGACTCCGAAAAAATTGATACAAATGAAGTGCATATAAAAACACCTAGAGTTTCAGTAACAGCTAGAGGAAAAAATCAAAAAGAGTACCTGACACATATAGCAAGTTCTGACTTAACTTTTGGAGTTGGGCCTTCAGGAACAGGTAAGACATTTTTGGCTGTTGCAAGAGCAGTTGATGATTTAATAAACGAAAGAATTCGAAAGATAGTTCTTGTTAGGCCAGCGGTAGAGGCTGGAGAAAAGCTTGGTTTTCTACCGGGAGATTTAAGTTCAAAGATAGATCCTTACCTAAGACCCTTGTATGATGCTTTGCACGATATGCTTGGAGCTGAAAGAGTAAATAGGCTGGTTGAAAGAGATATTATAGAAATTGCGCCGCTTGCTTATATGAGAGGCAGAACATTGCGTGAAGCTTTTATTATCATGGACGAGGGACAAAACACTACTATTGAACAAATGAAAATGTTCTTAACTAGGTTAGGTTTTGGGTCAAAAGCTGTTGTAAACGGTGATCTTAGTCAAATAGATTTACCAAAAAGCACAAAATCTGGTTTGAAGCATGCCATTGAAGTATTAAAAGATGTTGAGTCTATTAAATTCACAAAATTCACAGCAAGAGATGTAGTAAGGCATTCTTTAGTGCAAGAAATAGTAGAGGCTTATGATAATTTCGAATAAGAAATTAAAAATAGAGTTTTTCGAAGAACCTAATTACGTTAACGAAAGAAACAAAGAGTTAGAAAATATATTTCAGGAATTCATAGGCTTCTTTTCTCTAGATGAAGTAAACATTGAAGTAAGTTTTTGCAAACCTGAAGAAATGCAAAAAATAAATAAACAGTTTAGGCATAAGGACAAAACAACCAATGTTTTATCTTTCCCAGATAAGGATCTAACCAAAATTTCTAATAATTGCATTGGAGAGATACTGATTTGCAATGATGTCTTAGAGAAAGAATCAGCAGAACAAAATAAAAATGTATTTGATCATTTCGTGCACCTAGTAATACACTCCATGCTCCATATGGTGGGATATGGGCATGATGAAGCAAATGATGCTATATTAATGGAAAATAAAGAAGTTAAATTTTTATCTCAAATTGGAATATCTGACCCTTACAAATAATGTCTGAAGAACCATCGCAATCTATCTTTTCGTCAATAAAAAACTTATTCAAACCCAGAGATAACAGCTCTCAAATAAATAAGAATATTGAGCCAGAGGACGAAAGAATAGAAGAACTGATTGAAAATGTTCTGAACATAAGAGATTCCATAGTCAAAGAAATAATGATTCCAAAGGTAAACATCTCTTACATAAAAGAATCAGATGATCTTAGTGAAATATATTCAGTAGTAAACGAAACTAAGCACTCAAGATATCCAGTTTTTGACAGTGAAAACAAAAGCGCTATTGGGATTTTGCATGTAAAAGATCTTTTGAGTTCAGCCAAGGATGAATCTTTTGAATTGGCTAAGATCTTAAGAGAAGTAAAACATATTCCAGAGTCTCAATCAGTAACTTCATTGCTTGAGGACTTTAAGAAAGACAGAGTCCATCTGGCTATAGTGCTCGATGAGTATGGGGAAATTTCTGGATTAATAACTATCGAAGACATCCTGGAAGAAATTGTTGGTGAAATAGAAGATGAATTCTATGAAGAAAAAAACAATGAGATTATTAAGATAAATGAACAAGAATTTATAGTTTCTTCAACGATTGAAAAAGAAAAGTTTGAGGACTTCTTTTCTAAAAAATTAGATTGTCCAGAAGTAGAAAGTTTAGGAGGTTTTGTGCTCAAGGAGTTTGGGCACCTTCCAAAAGTAGGGGAAAAAATTCTCGTTGATAATTTAGAGATGACTGTGACTTCAGCTGATCAAAGAAAAATAAAAAAAATTACAGTACGTAAAGTTGAATAAATATTTTTTTGCAGGCTGGTGTTCAGCTGTTTTATTTTGGGGTTTTTCTATTGCATGGCTTTTTGATGCAGTAAATTATTATGGAGCTGGAAATTTTCTAAGCGGCTTCATTACTATTCTTTTAGTTTGTTATATTTCCATATACTTTGGAATTTTCACTATGGCTGTGAAATATTTTCAAAATAGTAGATATAGAACTCTTGTTCTGCCTGCAATATTCTTTTTATTAGAGTGGCTAAGATCTTGGGTTATATCAGGCTTTCCTTGGCTAAATCTTGGTGCTATTAACGAGTATCTTTGGGGTGCATTACCAATTGTTGGTGCTGCCGGAACTTCTTTCATTATTGTTCTGGTAATAGCTCTATTCTTCGAAAAAAACAATATAGTCATAGCACGTTCTTTTGGAGTGCTGTTATGCATTCTTATGCTATTTGGTCCTGGACATAATCAAAAGAGCGGAAAAGAGCAGTTAAGTATTTCAGTTATTCAGCCACTCAATACAGATATATATGAAATTATTACTATGACCAATGAATCAGAAGCAGATTTGGTTATTTGGCCGGAGGCAGTGGCTTTCTATGACAAAAAAATCTTGAGCGCACTAGATAATAAAAATGTTATTGGTGGTTTTTTTAGAAAGGAGGGCGAAAAAATCTATACATCAGCCATAAATCTTGAGACACAGCACTTTTATGATAAAAGAAATTTAGTACCATTCGGCGAGTTTCAGCCCTTTGGTGAGTTGCTGTCATCATTTAATGATTTCTTTAATATTCCTAATTCTCAATTAGACAGAGGCCCACGTAATCAAAAAAAAGCGGACTGGTCAGCATTAGTTTGTTGGGAGTTAGTTTTCAATGATACTTTTACCAATAGAGTTAAGGGTACAAATTATATTATTCATATGAGTAATGACAGTTGGTACGGGGATGGTATGGCTGAGCAACATTTAAAACATGCAAGGATGAGAGCAGTAGAATCAAATAAGTGGGTTGTAAGATCAACAGTAGATGGTATCTCTCAAATAATTAGCCCTAGACCCCATGAATCTTCTGAAAAACTTAATAAAAAAACCAAAGGCTCAATAACGCATACGATTACACTAAATAATAATGATACTTTTTATATAAAATACGGAGATATTCCTTTGTTAATAATTTCTGTTTTATTTTTGGGTCTAGGAGTAATCGGCAGAAGATATGAAAAATAGATTTTTGCTTATAATCTTATTAATGACCTCATTGCACGCGAAGCAGATAGAAATATCAATTAAAGATCAAAAACTTTACCTCATTGATGCCGGCACCTTGATAAAAGAATATGATATCTCCTCATCAAAATATGGAGAAGGTTCTGAAAACGGATCTTTCAAGACTCCTTTAGGAAAGCACAAAGTTAAAAAGATGATAGGAGGTGAAGAACCATATGGAATGAGATTTATAGGCAGAGTTCCAAGCAACATTTACCCTATTTATAAAGAGGAAAAAATATTTGTGAGCGATGACGTGGTTCAGTCTAGAATTATATGGCTCACTGGCCTGGAAGAGGGCATCAATAAAGGCCCAGGCATAGATTCATATAAAAGATATATCTATATACATGGAACTCCCGAGGAATGGCTTTTAGGAGAAAAGGCGTCAAAGGGCTGCATTAGAATGTCAAATTCAGATGTAATTGAATTATATAATCAGCTGGAAGGCACAGAAATTGTCCAAATCTATAAATGAGACCTATTTATATAAATAATTAATATTTATTTATAAAAACTATTGATATTATAAAATAACTATTTATTATAGTAGATATTAGTCAGTCTCTCCTCTCCCCCATGACTGACAAGCTAGGGGCTTCGGCCCCAAGCATTTTGAGAAGAAAATGGAAAAATTTGCTGATAACATAGAACTTTTAATACTATTCACCATCTTTGCAGTACTTCTGCTTGGTATTTCCTCAGTTTAGCCTCATATATAATCTAGGTAACAAATATGAACAAATTATTTTTTTTATTTTTTCTTGTTTTCGGTTTTCATGCTTACGGCTGTAATGAGCTATTAGATACTGATGTAAAAATTCTTAATGAAAAAGAATTCAAAAACTTATGTGAATATTCAGACCACACAATTTTGGTTGTTAATACTGCAAGTAAATGCGGGTTCACTTATCAATATGAACAATTGGAATCTCTACAAAGAAGATTTAAAGACAAAAAATTTACGGTTCTAGGTTTTCCATCAAGAAATTTTATGGGACAAGAATTTAGAGACGAAGAAAAAGTAAGCGAATTTTGTAAGGCAACATTTGATGTTTCTTTCCCACTTTTTTCTATAGCTAATGTCAAAAACTCTACAAATCACCCTTTTTATAAAAAGATTTATAAATTAACTAGAGAAAGACCTTCTTGGAATTTTCATAAATACCTAATCACTTCTAGTGGAGAAATAAAAAGCTTTTCTCATAGGATCGACCCTGAAGATGCTCAAATTGTGAGCGCAATTCAAGATTCAATTAACTTGTAACCTGATTCAAGACCTACAACCAATGCTGTTGGTTTATTAATAGAAAAGATACCAACATCTACTATTCCATTTATAGCAAGAATTTGTTTTTCAATTTCATTTGGGTTATCTATTTTAAAATCATGAATGTCATACAGATAATTCCCGTTATCACTTAAAGATTCTCTTCTTTTTATAGTCTTTGAAAACTGCTTAAGCGCAGAAATTGCCTGATTAGATTCATCTAACTTAACTTCAACAGGAAGAGGGAATTTTCCTAAATGCGTTACAAGTTTAAGGTCATCAACTATGCATATGAATTCTTCTGCTTGTCGAGCAAGTTTCTTTTCATTGGTGTGTGCACCGCCACCTCCTTTAATAAGATTAAGATCTTGATCAACCTCATCTGCACCATCTACATAAATATCTATTGTGTTATTTGGGCTATATTCTGAGACATGAAAACCTAACTCATTTAAGAGTTTTGTTGTTCTATCAGAGCTAGAGTATAGGGTTGCAACATTTTCCTTTAAGTTCGGTAAAAATTCTTTTGTAAAATAATCTGTGGTACTGCCAGTTCCAATTCCTAATATGAGCGGACCTTCTCT
>QCMX01000011.1 GCA_003213455.1 SAR86 cluster bacterium AG-422-P06
CTTTATAGCTGCTTCAATATCGTTACAATTCAAATCAGCCATTTTCATCTCAGCAATTTCTTGAACTTTAGCTACCGGTAATTTGGCAACTTTATTTCTATTTGGCTCACCACTTGCTTTATCTAAGCCCGCAGCTTTTTTTAATAAAACTGCTGCTGGCGGTGATTTAGTTATAAATGTAAATGTTCTATCTTCATAAACAGTAATCTCTACAGGAACCTTAAGGCCTTTTTCCATTTCTTTTGTCTTGTCATTAAAAGCATTACAAAAATCCATAATATTTAGACCATGTTGGCCTAATGCTGGACCAACTGGTGGGCTTGGATTAGCTCCGCCTGCAGGTACTTGCAGTTTTATTATTGTCATTATTTCTTTAGCCATATCAATTCTTCTCTACTTGGGAAAAATTTAGTTCAACCGGTGTAGATTTCCCAAAAATACTAACCGAAACTCTAATAAGATTTTTCTCATAGTCAACCTCTTCAACAATTCCATTAAAATCATTGAAAGGTCCATCATTAATTCTTACTGTTTCACCAGATTCAAATACAGTCTTGAAAACAGGCTGTTCAGATGTTTCTTCAACTCTGTTTGTTATCCTGCTTAATTCTCTTTCAGATAATGGCATTGGCTTATTCTTAGTTCCGCCTAAAAAACCCATTACATTAGGTGTTTTTCTAACTAGGTGCCAAGTATCATCATTCATCTCCATTTGAACTAGCATATAACCTGGGAAGAACTTTCTTTCCATCTGCTTTTTCTGACCTTTCTTAAGCTCAGTTACTTGTTCTGTAGGAATCATTATTTCTCCAAACATCTTTGACAGTCCTGACATATCAATTCTTTCTTCTAAAGCTGCTTTAACTTTTTTTTCACAGTTTGAAAAAGCTTGTATCACGTAATAATCCATTAATCTAACCTAATATAAATCTTGATAAGAATGATAAGAATGAGTCCAGCCCCCAAAATACTAAAGCTAGAATCAATATCATTACTATGACCATAATTGTCATCTGAGTAGTTTCACCTCTACCAGGCCAAACTACTTTTGCAATTTCTGATCTTGAGTCGGATATTAATTTGACTGCATTTTTTCCAAATTGCGTTTGACCTAAAACTCCTAGTGAGATACCAAGCAACCCAACAAGAAGAAGAACTCTATATAACAAACCAAGATCTTCTAAATAAGTAAATAAAATGACTGCAGAAAAACCTGCAGTCAGAGAAATCAACCATAAAATGTTGTTAAGTGTGCTATTCATAATATAAGCTGGCAGGCCCGGAGGGAATCGAACCCACAACCTGCGGTTTTGGAGACCGCCGCTCTGCCAATTGAGCTACAGGCCTTTGCGATCTCCTAAGTATATAACCTTAATGTCTCTTTATAAAATATTAAGAAACAATCTTAAGAACAATACCTGCTCCTACAGTTCTACCACCTTCACGAACTGCGAAACTTAAACCTTCTTCCATAGCAATTGGAGCTATTAGCTCACAATTTAGCTCATCAACTGTATCACCTGGCATAACCATTTCTACGCCATCAGGAAGTGTAACTTCACCAGTAACGTCAGTTGTTCTGAAATAAAATTGCGGTCTATAACCTTTAAAGAATGGTGTATGTCTTCCACCTTCTTCTTTGCTTAATACTGTAATTTTAGCTGTGAATTTAGTGTGTGGCTTAACAGAACCAGGCACAGCGAGAACTTGTCCTCTCTCTACTTGATCTCTTTCAACACCTCTAATTAGAACTCCACAGTTTTCACCAGCTCTTCCTTCATCAAGTGTTTTTCTAAACATCTCAACACCTGTACAAGTTGTTTTTGAAGTTTCTTTAATACCTACAATTTCTAGCTCATCACCAGTTCTTACGATACCTCTTTCAACTCTTCCAGTTACAACAGTACCTCTACCAGTAATTGTGAAAACATCTTCAATAGGCATTAAGAATTGCTTATCAACAGGTCTTTCTGGTTGTGGGAAGTAAGAATCTAATGATTTTACTAACTCAACAACACTTTCGACATATTTTGCATCTCCTTCTAGAGCTTTAAGTGCACTACCTCTGATAATAGGTGTATCATCACCTGGGAAATCGTACTTATCTAATAATTCTCTAACTTCCATTTCGACAAGCTCAAGTAGCTCTTCATCGTCAACCATGTCAGCTTTATTTAGATAAACAACAATATTAGGTACACCAACTTGCTTAGCAAGAAGAATGTGTTCTCTTGTTTGAGGCATAGGACCATCAGCAGCACTTACAACTAATATTGCGCCGTCCATTTGAGCAGCACCTGTAATCATATTTTTTACATAGTCTGCGTGACCTGGACAGTCAACGTGTGCGTAATGCCTATCATTACTACTGTACTCAACATGAGAAGTAGCAATTGTTATACCTCTTTCTTTTTCTTCAGGAGCGTTGTCGATACCGTCGAATGCTACCGCTTCGCCACCAAATGTATCTGCACAAACCTTAGTCAATGCAGCTGTTAACGTTGTCTTACCATGGTCAACGTGTCCAATCGTTCCCACGTTGATGTGTGGTAAGCTTCTATCAAATTTTTCTCTAGCCATATTTCCCTCTTTTGTTTGGAGCTCATAACCGGATTTGAACCGGTGACCTCTTCCTTACCAAGGAAGTGCTCTACCTACTGAGCTATATGAGCGCATATCATATACCCTAAAACGTAAAGCTTCAACCATTATATACCTTATTTAAATGGGGTAGAAATGGTGGAGGGGGAAGGATTCGAACCTTCGAAGCACGAGGCGGCAGATTTACAGTCTGCTGGGTTTGACCGCTCCCCAACCCCTCCAGGGTGAATTTGTTATTATCTACTTAGAAATTAGTTAGTCAATACATATATAATTCAACTATGAAACATTTTGTTAATGGTAGAGATTTATTGGGTGTGTACCCTGAAAATACAGATGAAATAATCCTTGGTGCAGGATGTTTTTGGGGGGTTGAAAGAGTTTTTTGGCAATTGGAAGGCATATGGGTTACCTATGCTTCATATTGTGGTGGCAATAGACCTAATCCTAATTATGACCAAGTATGTACTGGTGTAACGGGCCACGCAGAAACAGTTAACATCATTTTTGAAAAAGATAAGATTAATCTGGAAGAAATACTAAGGGTTTTTTGGGAATGTCACGATCCTACCCAAGGCATGAGACAAGGTAATGATATTGGTAGTCAATACAGGTCTGCAATTTTCTGCAAAGATACACATCAATTTGAAATTGCATCAGAATCAAAAGAAAAATACCAATCAATTTTGAACGAATCAAATTTTTCGACAATTACTACAGAAATAGCAATACAAAATACAAGCTATGCTGCCGAAGATTACCACCAACAATATCTTGCAAAGAATCCGAGTGGTTATTGTGGCATCAAAGGAACTGGATGCGCATATAAATAAAAAAGGAGGCTGATGCCTCCTTTTTGAAAATGTTAAAGCTCAATATTAGTCAGGGTTATATTCTTTTAATAAATAAGCCATATGAGATCTTAAAAAAGTTCTATGTTCAGAGACATTAGAGTTGTATTCTGCAAACTCAGATGTAGTTGCATAGTTATCTAAGAAACTTAATGCTTGTTGAGGTGATGCAAAAGTACACCAAACACTATGAGTAATACCATTTCCATTGTTACCCAAAATATGCTGTTGCACACCACAAGCATCTGCATTCCAATCGTATTTCTCTGTACTTTTTGATAACTCTTTCCAAAGTGGTAGAAACTTAACTGGATTAGATACATTCAAATCCCAATTAACTGTAACAAGCTCTGAGCCAGCTTCATCAGAAACATTTGCAGCAATGTGTCTTGTCATAGTTGCCATAGTTAATTCTGCGCCCAGCCTATTCATTGCATCTCTGAACATTAAGCCTGATTTTGATGTTGAAAAAACATTTCCTGCTGCAGCATACTCATCTGCATTTTTGTAGTAGTAAGAAATTTGGTGTGTGGCTTCATTCCATCCTTGATGTTGTAATGCATATAAATCAACTTCAAGATTCATTGCTTTAACTTCAGGCGAGTTCATGTACTTATCAAAAGCAGCAAAACATTTTTCTCCGTGATCACATTTAAATGCATAATGAGCCTGATACTTTGAAAAATTTGCAGGCAATTCATCTGCAAAAAGTCCAAACATAAATAACGATAAAATTAGTAAAGATATTTTTTTCATAAAGGTTTCCGAATATGTGTTTAAAAAATTTATATTAGCAACGAATCTCTTTTATTTGAAGAGTGCGCTGAAATAAAATTAATCTTTAAAGAATATTTGAATTAATGTAGAATCATCATCCAAGCCACCTTAGCTCAGCTGGTAGAGCAACTGATTTGTAATCAGTAGGTCGTCAGTTCGACTCTGACAGGTGGCTCCATTTTTCTGAAACTAAACTAAGTGATTTGCTCTAGATCTTTCAGCAGTGTGAACTATACCGCTTTTTGTTTTGTATGGTTTTGCTTTAATTCCTTTTGTCCCCTCTTTTATAAAAAGAAAAAGGCACATTGAGATTATTGAAAGACATCCCAGAAAGCCTACTATAATGTATTGAACCATGATTGTATTATACAGTAATTACGGTACAAATAAATTGTCAATTAGAGCATTATGCAAAGAAAAGATTTAAAAATTCTTCTTTTACAGATCAGAGATGATGCAAATGTTAGGAAAGAGGAGCTTGAAAGTTTTGCAAAATACAGCGAATTAGAGCTCAACCAGTTTACAGTCTTAAATGTCTTTGATGTTCCTAAATTTAATAACGATGTGCTAGATGGTTTCGATGCTTTGTATGTAGGAGGAGCAAGTGAAGCTAATGTTCTGGAACCTGAGAAATATGAATTCGTTAATGATTGCATAAGTTTGATCAATTATGCAGGCGTGAACGGTATACCAACTTTTGCTTCATGCTTTGGTTTTCAATTAGCTGTCTTAGCTTTTGGAGGGACGATATTAAGCAAAGATAGTGACTATGAAATGGGAAGCATTCCAATAAGACTTACTAACTTAGCTGAAATTGATCCGGTTTTTAAGGGCACTTCTGATAATTTTGATGCCCTTTCTATACACAGACAGTATGCTATCGAACTTCCTGCAAATCTTGATTTGCTTGCTTACACAGATCAGTGCTTACATAGCTTTAAACTGAGAAATAAGCCTTTGTGGGCATTTCAGTTTCACCCAGAAGTAGACAGGGCCACTGTCTTCAAAAGGTTAGCTATATATAAAGAAGCATATACAAACAGTGAAGATGAGTTTCAGAGCGTGCTTGATTCCTTAGTAGAGACCCCCGAATCTCATAATTTAATGCTTAATTTTGTAAATAGAGTCTTGCTCTAAAATTTCTCGGGGTAATCTAAGACTAAATATGTAAGTGCTTTTACACCTTCATCTAATGCAGAGTCGTCAACATAGAAATAAGGAGAGTGATTGCCAGCAACCTCTGTTTTATCTCCAAAGTTAGCTGAAGCTTCTGCACCAGGTTTATTGATACCAAGCCAGAAATATAGGCCTGGGATCTCTTGAGAAAAATATGAAAAGTCCTCAGCTCCAGTAACGGGTGTGTTTGACTCATAAAACTTTCCAGGTGAAGCTTGCTTCAAAGAATCGGTCATTTTTGAAACTAGTTCAGGGTTATTAAATGTTACTGGATAGAAACCACCAACATCAAATTCAACTTTAATCTCAGTGCCGGTGCCAACTGCAACCCCAGCTGCTATCTGCTCTATTTCATCGTAAATCTCTTTTCTTAATACAGGGTCAAAAGTTCTTATTGTTCCCATTATCATTGATTCTTCTGGGATAATATTATTTCTTGTTCCAGCCTGAACAAGACCTACTGATAATACTGCGGGATTATTAATAATATTTATTCGTCTACTTACTACTGTATTCAATGATTCAATTAATTGTGCAGTAGCCATAATTGGATCTATACCAGACCAAGGAGTTGAGCCATGTGCTTGCACTCCTTTAACCGTAATTCTATAAGCTGAGGCTGCTGCCATAGCAGGGCCAGATTTAACCGATAAAACACCATTAGGTATATTGGTAACATGCAATCCAAATATCACTTCTGGCTTGTACCTTTCAAAGATTCCTTCTTGCAACATCATTTTTGCTCCTCCGCCCTCATCTTCTGGTGGGCCCTCTTCAGCGGGTTGAAAAATTAACATTACATTACCTTTCAATTCCTCTTTATTTTTTGCTAAAAATTCAGCAACGCCCATTAGTATTGCTACATGAGCATCATGACCACAGGCATGCATTACTCCAACATCATTCCCTAAATAGGTTGTTCTTACTTTAGATGCGAATGGTAAACCTGTTTTCTCTTCGACTGGTAAAGCATCCATATCTGCTCTTAATGCAATGGTTGGTCCTGGTTTGCCGCCCTTGATCATTCCTACAAGACCTGTGTAAGCAATGCCTGACTCAACTTCTATGCCCAGACTCTCTAAATGAACTTTAATCTTATTCGAAGTTCTAAACTCTCTATTGCCTAGCTCTGGATATTGATGAATATCATGCCTCCATTCAATTACCTTAGGCATCAGTGTTTCTAATTCTTCCTCCAGTGATATTTTTAAGTCTGCTTGTGCATAAAAAGTCACAGCTATCAGAATTAATAAGAATTTCTTCATATCTAAACTATAATACTTGCTGAATAAACTTTAAAGAACGTTGTTTTGAAAGAAGAACATAAACGACCTAACCCCAAAACTGGCAAGCCTTTTGAACAAGGGTTTTCTGATGAGAATGGTAGAGTTTTTTTCTCATATGTAAATAAAGTAGGAAATGATGGTTGGTATTTGGAAGAATGGAAGAAAGATATGGAAGCATTTACAGCAAAAAAACAAAGAGAGCAAAGCAATGAAGCTTAGACCATTTCATCTAGCTATTCCTGTTAGCTGTATAGATTTAGCAAAAGATTTTTATGGCGCTAAACTAGGCTTTGAGCAAGGAAGATCTAATGATCATTGGGTTGATTATAATTTCTTTGGACATCAATTAGTTTGTCATATCGGCGATTCAGTTACAGCTTCGAATGAAGTGGATGGTAAAGAAGTACCTATACCTCACTTTGGCATAGTGCTTGAATGGGAACAATTTGATGAATTCAGTGACCTACTCAAAGCTAGTGGTATAAGATTCATAATAGAGCCTTATCTAAGATTTGAAGGTTTGCCAGGGGAGCAAAAAACGATGTTTTTTAAAGATCCCTTTGGTAATGCTTTAGAATTCAAATCATTTAAGAACGATAGCGAAATTTTTAATAAGTAATAATTTGTCATTCAAGCCCACCCTTCAAGATTTTCATGCCAAGGCTCTCAGCGATTATGGTATTGACGACATCTGGCCAGAACCGGTTTTAAAGGCTGCAAAGATCGCAAGTGAAGAACTTACACAAGATAAAGACTACCTGGAAGAATTCCCATTTGTAACAATAGATGGTGAGGATGCTAAAGATTTTGATGATGCAATTTTTTGCACATTTAATGACGATGGTTTCCACTTAAAAGTTGCGATTGCCGATGTGTCTTTTTTTGTAAGAGAGCATTCAGCTCTTGATCTTGAAGCAGCTAAAAGAACTACATCCGTTTATATGCCTAAAAAAGTGGTTCCAATGCTACCAGAAAGACTCTCTAATGAATTGTGTTCCCTTCAGCCTAATAAGCGGAGGAGATGCTTATGTGTTGAGATTAATTTCGATAAAGATGGGCATATTACAAATTACAAGTTTCATAGAGGTGTCATTAAATCTGTGGCCAGACTTACTTATACAGAAGTTGAAGAACAGTTATTAAATGGTGTTAAAGACACCAAATATAAGGAATCTCTTGAAGCTTCCTTTGCTCTTTTCAATAAATTAACTATCAACAAAGGATATAGAGGTGCTTTAGATTTTTCTATCAATGAACCATTCCTTAAAACAAATTCTGATGGTTCTGTTGAAAGCATTGAGTCTCGAAAAAGATTAACTGCTCATAAACTAATTGAAGAATTTATGTTGGCTGCAAATATATCGGCTGCTGATTTTTTAAGTCACTACCCAGAACAAGGGATATACAGAATTCATGAACACCCAGAATCTTTAAAAATAGAAAGACTCTCACAAGTCTTAAAGAATAGAGGAATCAACTGGAATGGAGATAGAGAAGATATTAATAATCTATCAACATTTATAAATAAAGTTAATAAAAGAGATGATGCTTCTATTTTAAATATGCTTATTTTGCAATCCATGCAAAGAGCAGAATACAGCACAATAAATAAAGGACATTTTGGATTGAAATTTCCAAAATATACTCATTTCACTTCGCCGATTAGAAGATATCCCGACTTGCTAGTTCACAGGTTGATAATAGCTTCACTTGATCAGAAAGAATTTAATTTTGATGGCCTACAGCTGACTCTTGAAGATTGCTCCATTAAGGAAAGATCTGCGGAGTTTGCCTCTAAGCAGGTAATACAGAATTTAATATGTAACTACGTCAAACAATTTTCAGGCAAAAATTTCTCAGGCTATATCACTGGTGTGAAAGAATTTGGCCTATTCGTAGAGGTCCCTGAGCTTTTTACAAGTGGATTATTGCATGTAAATGATTTACCGAATGACTTTTATAGATATAATGCTCGACATCACTGCCTTGATGGGAAAAGAAGAGGTAACAAATTCTCCCTCGGCGACCGCATTGACGTTTTCATTGGTGATGTGAAAGAACTCGAAGGTAAGATTTCGTTATATTATTAAACTAAATATGAATGTTGATATAAAAAATATACACACAATTTATTCGCTCTTAACAAACCATAGTGAAAAAGTTATTTCTATAGTTGGAAAAGCAGAAAATATGAAAGCACAGGAAGTGTTAGAGCTAGCTCATAAAAAGGGTATAAAAATACAGCCGAAGAACACAAAAATTAGTGCCATTTGCAAATCACCAAATATTGGAGATTTAAAAAAATCAGATTATGAGCTAGGTAAACTTATTTTGATTTTAGATGAAGTTCAAGATACAAGAAATCTAGGCTCATGCTTAAGAAGTGCTTCTTTTTTTGGCGTAGATGCAGTGATTATTCCAAAAAATAATTCTGCTGATTATGCTAATACAGCTGTAATAGAAACCTCAACTGGAGGAGTCTATGATCTCAAACTTTATAAAGCAACCAACATTACAAATCTAATAAAAGAACTAAAGAATAACGATTATTGGGTTTCTGGATTTTCGGAACATGCTCAAACAGCATTAGAAACAAAGGATTTTTCAGGAAAAAATGCATTGATCTTTGGAAATGAAGAAAAAGGACTTAGATCATTGGTGGAAAAGAATTGTGACGATACTTTAAAGATTACACAAAAAGGGAAAGTTTCTTCATTAAATGTTTCAATTGCAGTTTCAATAGGCTTGCACAATATATGCAACAAACTGTGATATTAAATTCTGCTCTAATACACTAAAATATCGAACTATGCTTGCACAAAGAACTATAAGAAATAAAACATCTGCAACAGGGGTTGGACTGCATACTGGCATTAAAGCTACTTTAACATTACATCCTGCAGATCCTGATACAGGAATCCTCTTCAGAAGAAAAGATGGTAACAAAGTAGTAGAGATTCCAGCTCAAGCAAACTATGTAGGCGACACAACTCTATCAACAACCTTAGAACATAATGGTGCTGAAATAGCGACTATTGAACATCTTATGTCGGCTCTAGCTGGTATTGGTGTTGATAACTGTATTATTGATTGCGATGGGCCTGAGATTCCTATAATGGAAGGTAGCTCAACACGCTTTGTTTTCCTTATTCAAGCAGCTGGTATTGTTGAACAAAGTGCTGTAAAAAAGTTTATCTATGTAACTAAATCAGTTCAGGTACAAAGAGATGATGCTGTAGCAAAGATAAAACCATACAAAGGTTTCAGAGTTTCATTTGGTTTAGAGTTTGATCATCCTGTTTATAAAAAATATCCCCAAACTGCGTCAATAGATTTCTCACAGACTTCATTTATCAGGCAAGTTAGTAGAGCAAGGACATTTGGGGTTTACAGTGAACTAGAAATGCTTAAGAAAAGCAACAGAGCACTTGGAGCAAACTTAGAAAATGCTATTGGCATTGGAGATGATGATGTTCTCAATGAGGGAGGGCTTAGATTTTCTGATGAGTTTGTAAAACATAAAATGCTCGATGCTATTGGCGACTTATATTTGCTTGGTCATAACTTAATTGGAGAGTTTTATGGTTTTAAATCTGGTCACGCTCTAAATAATCAATTATTAAAAAAGATAGAAAGTGAGAATGCTTATAAAATCATTGAGATAGATGAAATTAAGGATGCTCCAATAAATTATCTTAAACCAGTGGCAGAAGAACTAGCATAATGATTGGTTTCCTAGGTAAAATTTTTAAGTCGTCTAATCAAAGACGTGTCGATGGTTATGCCAAAATTGTAAATAAGATTAATTTACATGAAGAGAATATGGCAGAACTCTCTGAAGAGAAATTCAAACAATTTAATCTTAATAAAGAAAGTAGCGATGAAGATCTGGTGGAAATATTTGCTGCTGTAAGAGAAGCTTCGAAAAGAACCATAGGTTTGCGACATTATGATTGCCAAATGATTGGTGGCTTGGTGTTAAATGGTGGAAATATTACTGAAATGAAAACTGGGGAAGGCAAAACTTTAGTTGCCACACTTCCTGCAGTATTCAATGCCCTATCTGGCAAGAAAGTCTATGTTGTTACGGTAAATGATTACTTGGCTGAAAGAGATGCTGAATGGATGCGTCCTGTTTATGAATACTTTGGCCTAACTGTTGGAGCTCTTACTTCTTCTCAAGATTTTAAAGACAAACAACAAACGTATGACTGCAATATTATTTACTGTACCAGTAGTGAACTAGGTTTTGATTATTTGAGAGATAATATGGTGCTATTCAAACACCAAAAAACACAAAAAGATCTTAACTTTGCAATCGTTGATGAGGTTGATTCAATTTTAATTGATGAAGCCAGGACCCCACTGATTATATCGGGAGCCACTGATGATGACGCATCAGCATATCCTGTTTTTTTAAAACTGTTACCTAACCTAAGCAGACAAATGAGAGAAGGAACTGAGGATGAACCATTAGCAGATGATGAAAGAGGAGATTACTTAATAGATGAAAAATTAAGGTCTGTTGAGTTAACAGATGATGGGTTTGAAAAGGTTGAAAATTTTCTAGTAAATAGAAATTTAATTAAACCTGATGAAAGCCTTTATACCACCAATAATTTAAAATTTTTGAAATACATTCAAGCCACTCTTAAAGCTAATCTCTTATTTGAAAAAAATGTTCACTATATGGTGGAAAGTAATAAGGTTGTTTTAATTGATGATAATACGGGCAGGAAGCTTCCAGGCAGAAGGGTCTCAGAAGGTGTTATGCAAGCTCTGGAATGTAAAGAAAGAGTACCTATTCAGCAAGAAACCCAAACACTAGCATCAACCACTTACCAAAACTTCTTTAGGCTTTTTGACAAAATTTCTGGCATGACTGGAACAGCGGACACAGAAGCAGCTGAATTTAAACAGATCTATGGTATGGATGTAGTTGTATTGCCCACTAATCAAGAAATGATCAGAGAAGATATGAACGACACTGTGTATGTTAATGAAGCAGATAAATTTAATGCTTTGGTCAAAGAAATTAAGGACATACATGCAAAAGATGCACCAATTTTAGTAGGAACTGCTTCTATAGAAAGCTCTGAAAAACTTTCAAGCAGACTTAAGAAAGAGGGCATAAGACATCAGGTTCTGAATGCAAAGTTCCATGAAAAAGAGGCAGTGATTATTGCTGAAGCTGGAAGGCCTGGAGCAATAACAATTGCAACAAATATGGCTGGTAGAGGAACGGATATTGTTCTAGGTGGAAAGCAAGAAGAGAATGATAAAGAATGGGAAGAAAAACACAATAAGGTAATTGAGGCAGGCGGCTTACATGTTATTGGCACAGAACGACATGAGTCTCGAAGAATAGATAATCAGCTTAGAGGAAGATCAGGCCGACAAGGAGATCCAGGTTATTCAAGATTTTTTCTATCGCTTGATGATACGGTTTTAAGACTATTCATTGATGATAATAGAAAACAACTCTTCTCTAGATTAAGTGATGGCATGGATGATAGCAGCATTGAACACCCACTGCTTAATGGTGCTATTGCCAATGCTCAAAGAAAGATTGAAAACAGAAACTTTGAAATAAGAAAACAAATACTCGAATACGATGATGTATCAAATGATCAAAGGCTAACGATTTACAAATTAAGAGATTATTTCCTAGAGGAGAACGATTCTGAAACACTTATCTTTGAATACCTTGATAACTTTCTTGAGAAAACAGCAGATAAAGTATTACCGGAAGATCAAGCATCAAGCTGGAAGTTTGATAATTTAGATAGAACACTCAGCCAATCTCTAGGTGCAAGTCCAGATTTCAA
This sequence comes from SAR86 cluster bacterium AG-422-P06, assembly GCA_003213455.1. Taxonomy (GTDB): domain Bacteria; phylum Pseudomonadota; class Gammaproteobacteria; order Magnimaribacterales; family TMED112; genus TMED112. Next base: position 12,520 of record QCMX01000011.1, read on the forward strand.
TCTACTCAATAAAGATGGTTTAAATTTTGCAAAAGTTATGGACTATTTGAATGAGTTCTATCAAAAATATTATTTTGATAAATTTAGCCCTCTTAAAGAGAGAAAACCAGAACTTGAAAGACAAATTTCTATTCAGGTAATGGATGCTGCATGGAAAAGACACTTACAAAATATTGATTCTTTAAGAGGCAACATAGGTTTAAGAGCATACGCCCAAAGAAATCCAATAAATGAGTTTAAGAAAGAGTCTTTCTACTTATTTGACTCTATGATTGAGTCATTCAAAGATGATATCGTTAAAATCTTATTTAATATCAAGATTCAAACCATGAGTCCGAAAGAGTTTGAAGAACACAAGAAACGTAGAGAGCAAAATAAGGCCAATCAATCCTGATTAGGCTCTTCAAAAGTCTCAATTGAAACTTCTTCATTGGCCCACCTTAAAAAATCTATGCTCTTACAACCCTTAGAGCAAAAGGGTTTAAATTTTGAATCAATCTCAACAATTTTTTTACAATTAGGGCAAGTTAAATTAACTTTCTTACTCATTAGCTAAGTTATTATAGAGTTCAAAGTAGAATTCTAGTTTATTTTTAAAATCTTCAAGAGCACCATCATTAACAATAAGGTCGGTTGCATAGCAATTACGTTCAGTGCTTGAAATCTGCTGAGCTATAACTTGTTCAGCTACTTCTTTTGTGCAATTGTCTCTTGCAATTATTCTCTGCAATTGGACGTCTTTAGGAGCATCGATGACCAAGGTTCGATTAAAAACATTTTTATTACTCCATAATGGGGCACTGTAGATAGCCCAAACAGACTCTACAGCCTCAAGTTGCTTGACTACCTCATCTCTAATCATTGGGTGCATAAGATCTTCTAGCCATTTTTTATTCTCTGGATTGCTAAAAGCTATTTCGCGAATCTTTTTTCTATCAATTTCATTATTGGAATCTAAAATGTCACCGGAGAATTTTTTTACAATTTTTTCGTACCCTTCTTGGCCTCTTAATTGTAAATTCCGAGAAATGGTATCAGCATCAACTACTGCAATACCCTTCTCTATAAAAAAATTAGTTGCGGTGCTTTTGCCTGCTGCTACTCCACCTGTTAATCCGACAGTAAACATAACAATATCCTAAGGCAATAGTTTTAAATTTAATAGGTAATGGTTTGATGCTCTTTGTGCTTGAAAAATTCAGTCGAACTCAACGCCTTGAGCGAGTGGCAGTTCCTCGCCATAATTTACGGTTGCTGTTGTTCTTCTCATATAGGTTTTCCAAGAATCAGATCCTGATTCTCTGCCGCCACCTGTATCTTTTTCACCACCGAAGGCTCCACCGATTTCAGCACCACTTGTTCCAATATTTACATTAGCAATACCGCAATCAGAACCCTCTGAGCTTAAGAATAATTCAGACTCTCGCACATCATTAGTAAAGATCGAGCTACTTAGACCTTGTTTTACTGAATTCTGCAGTGCTATAGCTTCTCTTAAATCAGTAAATGGCATTACATATAATATTGGAGCAAAAGTTTCTTCATTCATTTCTTCGACGTGTTCACTCACTTCAACTAGGGCTGGAGTTACATAAACCCCATTAGGATTATCCAGTCTATCGCCACCTGTAACTTTTAATCCCTTGGCTTTACATGAATTTAGTTTTTCTTGCATCTGGTCAAAACTTTGTTCAGATATCAATGGACCTACTTGGATATTTCTATCCATAGGGTCACCGATCTTTAAATCTTCAAATGAATTTTTTACTTTGGAAACTACTTCTTCAAAAATATCAGAATGCACGAAGAGTCTTCTTAAAGATGTGCACCTTTGGCCTGCAGTTCCAGCTGCTGAAAAAGTAATACCTTTAATAGTTAATTCTAAATCAGCTGATTTACAAACTATTGCAGCATTATTACCGCCTAGCTCAAGAAGCGATCTACCTAACCTGCTGGCAACCTTAGGAGCTAAAATTCTACCCATTTCGCAACTACCTGTGGCTGAGAATAAAGATATACCTTCATCTTCAGCTAGAGCTGTTGCAGCTTCATTGCCGCCTTTTGAGATAAGCACTAAATCTTTATGATCATCTGCAACACTATCCCAAATTTCTTTTACCAAATCGGCACAACCCTCAGCATGGGGACTAGGTTTCCAAATAATGCTATTCCCACAAACTGCTGCTAGACAAAAATTCCATCCAAATACCGCAACAGGAAAATTAAATGCTGTAACGCACCCAACGACACCTAATGGTTGCCAAATTTCTTGCAACCTATGATTTGGCCTTTCGCTAGGCATTGTTAAACCATATAACTGTCTACTTAAACCAGTAGCAAAATCACACATATCTATTACTTCTTGTGTTTCGCCTTCACCTTCTGAAATAATTTTTTTTGCTTCTTTGGTAACTTGTTCAGAAACTTCTAGCTTACGCAGTCGAAGAGCCTCACCAAATTTTCTAATATATTCACCTCTTACCGGAGCAGGTATAGCTCTCCATTTAAGGAAAGCTGCATGTGATTTTTTAGTATTACTGATTTTATGCTCCTAATTATTCTGGGACTCGTCTCTTATTGCCCTAAATTCACTATTAATATACCAGTTTGGGTACTCACCAGAATTTGCTAAATCATCAATAAAATTGGTAAAAATTCCAAGATCTTGTTCTATGCCTTCCCAATCCCAATCGTCGCTAACCTCATCAGATGGTTTGTGGTAAGCATCGGCAGTATATTTCTGAGCAAGCTCAAGACCTCTTTCCAAACCACCATTGACCAAATCTATTCCTGGATCAGCGTAAATCATAGGTATGCCTTTTTTGGCAAAATTTATATGATCAGATCTATAAAAAAAGCCTGCCTCTGGTGATTTATCTGGGGCCAGATATTTGCCCTGAGCTGATGCATACTTGTTTAAAATAGCTTCCAATTCAGATGCGCCATAACCAACAATGGTTATATCTTTTGCTTTACCAAAAGCAGGAAAAGCATCAAGATTCAAACCGCCTATTACATTTTTGTATTCAAATGGGGGATATTCCACCATATAGGCAGAACCAAGCAAACCTGACTCCTCAGCAGTAAGCCCAATAAATGCTATTGATCTTTTAGGAGATCTTTTTGAGAAGGTTTCTGCAATATGCATTACTGCAGCAGTACCTGTGGCATTATCTACAGCCCCATTATAAATTTGATCTCCTTCAATACTGGTATCTACTCCCATATGATCCCAATGCCCCATAATTAGAACAAACTCTTCAGGCGCTTCAGAACCTTCAACATAACCAACAACATTGTGCGAGTCTGTTTCTCTTAAATCGTTCACCATATTTGAACTTAAAGTCATGCCGCTCATAGGGATAGGCTGGAAATCTTTTGATAAAGCTTTAGATTTCATTTCATCGTAACTAGTATTCATTTTTGCAAATAGTTTTTCTGCTATATCGAGAGTAATCCATCCCTCAAGGGCAGATCTGCCAATATTTTTATCCTTAAATGTGAGATTTAATTGCTCTCCAGACCACCCATTCTCGACAACACCCCATGGGTAAGATGCAGGTGCTGTTTCATGGATAATTAATACACCAGCTGCGCCTTGTCTGGCTGCTTCCTCAAATTTATAGGTCCAACGACCGTAGTAAGTCATTGCTCTACCATTGAATTCTGTACTTTGTAACTCAAAACCTGGATCGTTAATCAACATTACAACTGTTTTGCCTCTGACATCAACCTTATAATCATTCCACCCATACTCGGGCGCATTAACACCATAACCTACAAAAACTAAATCGCTATTTTCGAAACTAACATTTTCGAGTTGACGTGTTGTCCCATAAACAACATCACTTCTGTAAGCAATATTCATAACTTCACCATCAACTGCTAAGTTGAAGCTTGATTTGCTCTCATCAAGAGTTGTAGCTGTAAGTGTTACAGGCATGAGATATGAATCCCCAAAACTTTTAAGCCCTAATGACTCAAAATGATTAGATATGTAACTCTTGGTTTTTTCTCCTCCAGGTGTGCCTGGAGCTCTGCCTTCAAATTCATCTGAAGCAAGTGTCTTAACGTGATCTTTGTACTTTTCGAAGTCTGATTGCGGTGAACAACCAACGATAATTAATAATATTAGTAAATAAGAGGTCTTTTTTAACATATGTAAAGTATAGAACATTTAGAATCTTAGAGTTCTGTTTTTACTGAGGAATCTCTGACATTTCAACAAGATTAAAGCTTGCATCAACAACCCTAGAATCATTTTTTAATCTTGTCATTATATTGTTTAATTGCAGTTTATTTTGGGCTTCAAATATAGCTACATTTGCAGCAGACATAACTTCTACTTTATTCAGACCATAGTCATAGCTTAAAACATTGATATCACTTTCATCTCTGTACTGAATGATGATTTTCATATCAGTCAATTCTAAAGAACCATTGGACATCTCTACTGCTTTATACTCAGGCATATTCTTTAATGCATAAGCTCCAATATTTGATTTAGCTTGAGCATCTATTGCTACTTTATAAGCTCCAACGTTTTTTAGACCAGATATATTGACTTGGTTATTAGGGTCTGAATAAACAACTGACTCAAGCAGTAAAACATCAATATTTTCTTGCGGGTTATCGTCTAGATAGATAATTTGATCACTTGGAATAGTCTTTGTCGGAATTAAAAAACGATCTGCAAAAATTACATTAAGAACAATTAGCGCAATTAAAAGAAGTACTATTCTCATGATCTTCATTTTACCTGTAGTGTACCTCCATTTCGAATCCTTCCCAAGATCCAGGACTTATTGAGTCTGCATTGTAATCAAAAATGGTTACTTGCCAATCGCCATCCATGTCTTCTCCATAAAAACCAGCCACACCAATAGCCCAATAGAAAGTTGGAAATCCTGAGACATTAGTTAGAGGTTGTAAAACACTATGCGTTGTGCCTGATGGGGAAGTAAGAGTAATGCCAATATCATTTAAAGTATCAGCTTGTGCTGAATCGAACTTCACCTTAAGCCTTATGAACTCAATAACTCCTTGTGATCCAGCTCCCGAAACAAGACTCATTGATGCTGTTCTGCCTTCGTTATCTGGGATGACTACAGGTGTTGTAAATTCTGCTGTCCTATCTTGGAATAATTGAGCTCCCAAAGAACTCTGATCAAAAATTGCTGCTGCCGCTACTGCAGCATCTGCATCAGCTTTTCCAAAACCATACCAATTATGGAATTTATAACCTGCAGCATTGGTTACCCAGCTATGTAGATCTACACCTCCTAAGGAGACTCTTCTATCAGAATCTACAACTACCGATGTTTGAGCTAATAAGTGTTTAACGCCTCTATAATCTAAGTTTGGATTTGCGCTCATCATCAAAGCAACCACTCCTGTTATTGTTGGAGCAGCAGCAGATGTGCCATTGAATGTGCTGACATAATTACAATCAGGATTCTCTTCATTAGGATTAAATGAAGTGCCTGGAATATTAAACCTGTTATATTTTCTGCCAACTGAGGAAGAATAACCGTTTTCACAGCCAGACTGGTCTGTTGTCATTATTGCTGGACCTCTATCAATATAAGAAGCAGCATTAAATACATCTTCATTAATACCATACTCACCACCAAAACCTGACACCCAGATTGTTGCTCCAGGAGTAGAATAAGAACTCTTTATGCCATCAGCATTTAAGGCAGCAACTGTAATAACTTCTTCAAAATTCTTGGTATCATCTATCTCAACACCAGTACAAGATAAAATTTGTGATTCTCTATCAGGCGCTCCACCACAAGGACCATTGTCATAAAAATCATTTCCAGCTGAACGCACATAAACTTTGCCAGTTTCTACTCCAGATCTATAAATATTTTGTCTAAAAGTGCTTATGGATGGGAAGCTATAAGTGGTGTCATCACCATAACTTGAACCAAAACTACCATTGAAGACATCAGCAAAATTTGAGGTTCCATCGCCACCAAAAGATTTAGAAAAGTTTGTTGAAGATTGGCTTTCAAGATAATTATAACCAACTAAAGAAGAGTCATAAGCGATGCCGACACCACCAACATCGTTGTAGGCTTTCATACCTATTATGCCAGCAACAGCTGTACCATGATCTCCAGTGTTATCTAATGCTGGGTCTAGGGTTGGGTCATTAGTATTATTTAAAAAATTATAGGATCCTCCTTCTAAAACATTGCCTGCTAAATCTTCATGCAGAATTTCAAGCCCCTCGTCTACTATTGCCACAACCACATCATTACCGGTGTAACCATCTACCCAAGCTTGTCTTAGATTTAAGTCAGCTCCAGGTGTGCCTCCATTTGTAGCGAAGTTAGTTTGTCCTGTATTGTTTATTTCCCATAGATAATCAAATAATGGATCCGTATCTGCACTAGGTATTGAATCAGGTGCAGGTGTTGGCTCAGGAGTTGGGCCTGGTGTTGGTTCCGGAGTTGGTTCCGGGGTTGGTGTTGGTGCCAGCCAAGCTTCACCATTAAATTTCCAAGTAAACCAGTCTTCAACATCAATACCATTAGCATCTGCTTCTGACTCGTCATTTGCATATTGATATACAAAGAATGCGTCGGAAGCATCGCCGTCTGGAGTGGGATCAAGAGCTAGAAAACGATCTTCACCGACAGTAAAAACCCAAATATTTTGATCTAGATCAGCACCACAATTCTCCCAATCACAAGTAAATTCGTTCCTTTCATCCGGCATTCTGCCATAAGGCCATGAACTACCTTGATACGTAGGTGAGTTAGCTCCCTCATCTGGTCTAAAGCTATAAATAGTATATTTTCCTGGCTTAACTTCTCCACCTAAAGTAGAGCCTTGCTTCAAGTTCTCTGCTTGAAGAATGTCATTACATTCTCCTTGCCAGCAAACATTTAACTTACTCAAATTAATAAGATCAGTTGGTGCTGGGGTTGGTATTGGTGCTGGTGTAGAGCCACCTCCACCACCTCCACATGCTGTTAAAACAGCTACAGCAGAAAAAATAATTATCTTCTTAAAAATGGCGACCATATTTAAATCTTAAAGAAATAAATAAAGCATGTATATTGCATATAAAAAAAAGCCCGGTATATCCGGGCTATATATTTCAATTAGTTTTTTGGATTAGACTCTGGTTGGTAAACGTAATAACCAGTTAATGGAATCATTACGTGTGCCATTGGTGTGTTTGGCATCATTACATAAGGTGCGCCAACTGTAAAATCGTCAGACATATGTGCAATGGTTTTTGCATCTTTTGGCATTAACATCATATGTGGACCTGATTCAATCCATTGGCCAGGTGTGCTGTCTTTTTTGTTCAAAACACCAGGAGTTGTATTGTCCTCACCAACGTCACCATGCAGCATCCATGCCCACCCATCGCCGGTCATCTTATCTTGTTGACCGTTCATAAATTTAACGGCATTTTCATCCATACATAATGGCATTGCATCATGTGCATCAGCCCAACCCATCTTAGGGAATGGTCTGGCATTACCCGCTTGGCAAGTCCAACCATTAGTTCCCTCATGTAGAACTTCACCATTACCACCAATAATAGTTGCATAGTTACCAATAAAACTAGGTGCAGCTGATCCGTAAGCTTCTATCTGCCATTCAGCACTAGCATGTGAGCTATGTTTGGTATGTGAAAGCATGATAAAAGAATTGAAAAGTAAAAAAAGTAATAGAAATCTCATAATTTTTCTCAAAAAGTTAAGTTTATGATTTAAGAATAATTATTAGAATTAATCAAGAATTTAAAGAACAAAAAAAAAGCCCGATAATACCTACTCTCGCGCTTTCGCACTACCATCGGCGCCTCACCGTTTCACTACTAAGTTCGAGATGGAATTAGGTGGTACCAGTGGACTATTGTTATCGGGCAACTGTGTTTGCGAAACTATAATAAAGAATTTACTTTGAGGCTTATTCAAGCCGATCGAGCAATTAGTACTAGTAAGCTGAATCCCTTACAGGACTTACACATCTAGCCTATCAACGTTGTAGTCTTCAACGGCTCTCAAGGGAGATCTCATCTTAGGAGGGGCTTCCCGCTTATATGCTTTCAGCGGTTATCCCTTCCGAACATAGCTACCCGGCAATGCTGCTGGCGCAACAACCGGACCACCAGAGGTTCGTCCACTTCGGTCCTCTCGTACTAGAAGAAGCTTCCTTCAAATCTCCAACGCCCACAGCAGATAGGGACCGAACTGTCTCACGACGTTCTAAACCCAGCTCGCGTACCTCTTTAAATGGCGAACAGCCATACCCTTGGGACCTGCTCCAGCCCCAGGATGAGATGAGCCGACATCGAGGTGCCAAACAGCGCCGTCGATATGAACTCTTGGGCGCTATCAGCCTGTTATCCCCGGCGTACCTTTTATCCGTTGAGCGATGGCCCTTCCATTCAGAACCACCGGATCACTAAAACCTAGTTTCCTACCTGCTCGATCCGTCGATCTCGCAGTCAAGCATGCTTATGCTTTTGCACTCTACACACGATGTCCGACCGTGTTGAGCATACCTTCGTACTCCTCCGTTACTCTTTAGGAGGAGACCGCCCCAGTCAAACTACCCAGCACACACTGTCCTTGAAAAAATCAAAGTTAGAAAGTCAATCTTATAGGGGTGGTATTTCAAGGGCGACTCCACTTAAACTGGCGTCTAAGCTTCAAAGTCTCCCACCTATCCTACACATATAGAACCAAATTTCAGTGTGAACCTGTAGTAAAGGTGCACGGGGTCTTTCCGTCTAGCTGCGGGTAAACTGCATCTTAACAGCTATTTCAATTTCACTGAGCCTCTGGTGGAGACAGTGTGGCCATCGTTACGCCATTCGTGCAGGTCGGAACTTACCCGACAAGGAATTTCGCTACCTTAGGACCGTTATAGTTACGGCCGCCGTTTACCGGGGCTTCAATCAAGAGCTTCGCCGAAGCTAACCCCATCATTTAACCTTCCGGCACCGGGCAGGCGTCACACCCTATACGTCCACTTTCGTGTTAGCAGAGTGCTGTGTTTTTAGTAAACAGTCGCAGCCACCTGGTATCTTCGACCAACTAAAAGTTGCCTTCTAATTGGCTAACCTTCTCCCGAAGTTACGGTTACATTTTGCCTAGTTCCTTCACCAGAGTTATCTCATCCGCCTTGGTATTCTCTACCTGACCACCTGTGTCGGTTTATGGTACGGTCTATGTTGGAGCTATTTCTTGGAACCTATTCACTGCATACCCAATCCATTAAGGGTATACAATTTACTAGATCCGTCACTTCCAACTGGTACAGGAATATTAACCTGTTTCCCATCGACTTCCCCTTTCGGGTACGCCTTAGGAGCCGACTAACCCTGCCACGAAAAGCGTTGGACAGGAATCCTTAGTCTTCCGGCGAGGAGGTTTTTCACCCCCTTATTCGTTACTCATGTCAGCATTCGCACTTCTGATACCTCCAGCGAACCTCTCGGTTCACCTTCACAGGCTTACAGAACGCTCTCCTACCATCATCCGAAGATGATCCAAAGCTTCGGTTTATGATTTAGCCCCGGTAAATCTTCCGCGCAGACAAACTAGACTAGTGAGCTATTACGCTTTCTTTAAAGGATGGCTGCTTCTAAGCCAACCTCCTAGCTGTATAAGTCTATTCACATCGTTTTCCACTTAATCATAATTTGGGACCTTAGCTGTTGGTCTGGGTTGTTTCCCTTTCGACCACGGACGTTATCACCCGCAGTCTGTCTCCCTCGCTAATACTCAATGGTATTCGGAGTTTGCATCGGTTTGGTAAGTCGGGATGACCCCCTAGCCGAAACAGTGCTCTACCCCCATTGGTAATACGAGAGGCACTACCTAAATAGTTTTCGGAGAGAACCAGCTATCTCCAAGCTTGATTGGCCTTTCACCCCTATCCACAGTTCATCCCCTCATTTTTCAACATAAGTGGGTTCGGTCCTCCATGTGATGTTACTCACACTTCAACCTGACCATGGATAGATCGCTTGGTTTCGGGTCT
>QCMX01000012.1 GCA_003213455.1 SAR86 cluster bacterium AG-422-P06
CACCTTAGATTATTGGATTTTTCCAGAAGATAATCTATTTGATTATTTTAAAACAAATGCATCTGATCCTTTTTCGGAAGATGTAATGCATCATCATTTAAAAGCCAATATGAATGTATATGGTGTTTGCATGGGGATTATTGATGGTAAACCTTATGCTGCTTTAACAGAAGAAGAGGGCCCCACCATACAATTATGGGACTTAACATCAAAACAAGTTATTAATAGCTTGGATATTACAGCCGATGAAACAAATGTACCAAAATCAGGTAACGAAGCTGAAGGCTGTGTATTTGATGATGAAAATAAACATTTATTAATTTCTCGTGAAGGCGCAAAAGGTTATTTAAAAGCATTCAAGTCAGATTCTTTGGACATGATCTCTGTTGTAGATTCTAGAGATGGCAATATTGTGGGTGATCCTGAAGGAGTAGCTATTTATAAAACCTCAGAAAACGGTGGATATATAATTCTTTCATCTCAAGGTGGCAATGAATTTAATCTATATGATCGTCAGAATCTACAATTTATTGATAAATTTGAGATTAATGGAGTACAAGATACTGATGGTTTGGATGTAACCAGTCAACAAATAGAAGGTATTTTTCCTAATGGTTTCTTAGTGGTTCAAGATGGTAGAAATCTACCTAGCAACCAGAACTTCAAGATTATCAGCATGGAAGAAGTGCTCAAAAAAAAACTGAGTCATCCTGGCTCAATACATTAAAAGAATTTAGCTTAAATAACGCTCTATTAGCACCATTTATAATAATGGTCTTAGGGTTTCTAGAATCTTTTGTTATTACAGGTTTCTTCTTTCCAAGTTTATTGCTTTATCTAATGGCGGTCTTTCTTTATTTGGAGAATATATCTGGAATCTTTTTTATTACGCTATGCGGATATATTGGTGCTTTCCTTGGGGATCAATCAAGCTATATGATGGGCAGGATATACGGCACCAAAGCACTAAATTGGTCATTCATTAAAAAAAGACAAACACAAGTTGATAAAGTTAAACAAACATTCGATAAATATGAATTTACAGCGATTCTTATAGGCAGAATGACCCCAAGTTTAAGACCTTTTTCACCATTTTTTGTTGGTGTATTTAGGTTAAATTATCAAAGATTTTTAATCTTTGACTTAATCGCTTGTAGTGTCTGGGCTTCTGGTTTGGTTCTTTTGGTGGTTTTGTGGGATTATATAGCTAATTTATTTTAAAAAAATGATAGGTTTATTAAGTTTAGTTTTATTAGTAATTCTTGTTTTACTCTTATTGCATTATTTCTTCACTCAAAAAACCTCTGGACTAATTAAAAATTTCTTAATTAAATTTGCTGCTATTGTATTAACTATTATTTGTGTCTATTTATTTATTCGATTATTTAGATTTATTATTTGATAATGTCCGATTCAATTTTTACAAAAATTAAAAACAAAGAAATCCCTGGTAATATCGTTCATGAAGATGACATCTGTTTTGCTATTGAAGATATCAATCCTCAAGCACCAGTACACGTATTAATTATTCCTCATAAAGAAATAGATAAAGTCTCTAATGCCTCAGATGAAGATATCAGCATATTAGGACATTTATTGTTAGTATCTAAAATAATTGCTGCTAAGTATGATCTGAATGATAACTATCGATTAACTATAAATAATGGTGCTGAGGCAGGTCAGAGTGTTTTTCATATACATGTGCATTTATTGGGTGGTAGAAGCCTTAGCTGGCCTCCCGGTTAAACAAACGATGCGCCTATTAATAAGATAGCGACAATGACACCTATTAAGATAAAAAATATTATTATATTTTTCATTACTGTTTTATCATCTTCCATACTTAAATTTTATAAATATTCTTATGATTCGTATAGAGCCGTACACAGATAAAGAGGTTAAATCTGTCTTAAAGAACCTGCTTGAAGATAAAGCTTTTGTAAAGTTCATAAAAACTAATCTAAATAGTTCAACTTCTAAATTTTTATCAATTCCAGGATCTTCATTTTTAGTGATGCAGCTATTCAAATCAAAAATAAAAAGAATTAACTCAATAGATGAATTTCAAGATCAAGTAAAAATTGTATTAAAAAATATTGTTAAACAAACAATTGATAATTTTGAAACGTCAGGTTTAGAGTCACTAGATCACAAAAAACCATACCTTTTTATAGGCAATCATAGAGACATCACACTAGATTCAGCCTTATGTAACTTCTCTCTTGACTCTGTAGGGCTGGAGACAACATATAACGCTATAGGAGACAATCTTGTGAGTGTTGGGTGGATGGGTGATCTATTGAGACTCAATAAAAGTTTTGTTATTTCTAGATCTGGAAATACAAAAAAGGAAATATACACCAATTTATTGAAAGCTTCTGAATTTATTAAAAATACTTTAGATTCTGGCAATCATGTATGGATTGCACAGAAACAGGGAAGATCTAAAGATGGTTTAGATAAAACTGATCCTGCAGTACTGAAGATGTTACATATTGCATTACGCAAGAAATGTAAATTTGAAGAACTTACAGACTATTACAATATAGTGCCTCAATCAGTTTCTTATGAAATAGATCCTTTGGCCAAAGAAAAGGCTAAACATCTTCAAGGGGAATCAACTAAAAACGAAAATGATGACATATCTCATATCTTTAAGGGAGTCATGGATTTTAAAGGGAATGTTAATTTATCCTTTGGAAAACAGTTATCAGGCAAATATTCTCCTGAAGAATTAGCAGAATCATTAGACAACTCAATTTTAAATAATTACAAACTTTGGGATACAAATTTATATGCCTATGAGTTCTTGAATGGTGAAGTAGATGACAGCAAATACCCATCAGCAAGTAAATATTTTAATGATTTAAGAGCAACTATGACTAATGAAGACTTAAAATATATAATGATTCAATACGCTAATCCTGTATTAGCAATTAAGGAAAATAACAATGAAAGATGATCAATTTTATAATTCAGAGGAAGATAAAGAAAACTCTTCTTCTGACGCTAATGTAGCGCTCGTAATGATAATTTGTGGTGTAATCGCTGCATCTATATATGTAAGTTCATTATGAGTCTTCTAGTAAAAGATCTTTTTAATGTAAGTGGAAAAACTGCTCTTGTAACAGGCGGATCAAGAGGCATTGGTGAGATGATTACATCAGGTTTCTTAGCAAATGGCGCCAAAGTTTATATTACCGCTAGAAAAGAAGAGGCTCTAAACCTTAAAGCAAAAGAACTTTCAGATAAATATGGTGTGGAATGTGTACCTTTTAGTGGAGATTTATCAAGCAAAGAAGGTATTCAACAATTAGTAGAATTTATTAATGATGCAGAACCTCAAGGTATAGATTATTTGATAAATAATGCTGGAGCAGCTTGGGGAGCAAATTATGATGACTTTCCAGAATCTGGATGGGATAAAGTCGTTGACCTTAATCTTAAGACTCCCTTTTTTCTTACCCAACAACTTACATCACTGTTAGAGAAAAAAGGCAATGCTACTGATCCTTCAAGAGTTATAAATATTGCATCAATTGATGGTTTACATGTGCCTATGATGGAAACATTCTCTTATAGTGCATCAAAATCAGGCATTATTCACTTAACTAAACATATGGCAAAAGTGCTTGTTGAAAGAAATATTATTGTTAATGCGATAGCTCCCGGACCTTTTGATAGTCATATGCTTGGAAAAGCAGTTAATTTTGATTATTCATTCATAGCTGATACTGTTCCAAGAAAAAGAATAGGCACACCTGATGATATAGCAGGTTTGTGTATATTTCTTTGTTCAAGGGCAGGGGCTTATACAGTGGGCGAAACTATCACTTGTGATGGTGGCATTGTAAAACTTCTTTAAGTAGCTAAAAACTGCTCAGCATCTAAAGCAGCCATACACCCAAAACCAGCGCTGGTTATTGCTTGTCTATATGTGTAATCAGCAACATCACCTGCTGCAAAAACTCCAGGAATAGATGTTGAAGTTGCACCATGATCAAAACCAGATTTAGTTATAATATAACCATCTTTCATATCTATTTGATCAACAAAAATATCGGTATTAGGTTTGTGACCTATAGCTATGAAAACACCATCAACCTTTAAATGACTTTCTTTATCAGCATTATCAATAACTTTTATACCGGTTACTACTTGATCACCCAAGACTTCTTTTAAGTTAGAGTTTAGAACAAGTGCTATTTTTCCTTCCTGAACTTTTTTGTACATTCTGTCTTGTAAAATCTTTTCTGCTCTAAACTCATCTCTTCTATGAATTAGATGGACTTTAGAACAAATATTGCTGAGGTATAATGCTTCTTCAACAGCAGTATTACCACCACCTATTACAGCTACTTCTTGATCCTTATAAAAGAATCCATCACATGTAGCACATGCACTAACACCTTTGCCTAAAAATTCTTTTTCACTCTCAAGTCCTAAATATTTAGCAGATGCTCCAGTAGCAATTATTAAAGATTGAGATTTATATGAATCTTTTTGCCCATTTAGAATTAGTGGTTTTGTTCGGAAATCTACACTCTTAATATGATCGTGAATAATATTTACATTATATTTTTCTGCATGTTTTTTCATTCTAACCATTAAGTCTGGTCCTTGAAGATCTTCAAAATCTCCAGGCCAATTCTCTACTTCTGTTGTAGTGGTTAATTGACCGCCAACTTCTAAACCAGTTATTAATGTTGGTTTGAGGTTTGCTCGAGCAGCGTATATTGCCGATGTATAACCAGCAGGGCCTGATCCGAGAATAATTAGTTGATGTTCCATAATAATTTATTTAAAAACAAGAGTACTTGTGGTTTTTTAGTTACAATATCTTAGCATGTCAATTGATAGAATATATAGAGAGTTTTCTGGCTTTAGTCTAATAATCTTATCCTTGTTTCTTTTTGTAAGTTTATTAACTTTTTCAGCGCAAGATAATGTTGAAAATCTACTTACAGATTCAAAAATTTATATAAATAATTTCGGCTATTTAGGTGCCTTAATATCATCAACAATTCTATCTTATATAGGGTACTCCTCTTATTACCTAGCATTAATATGCTTCTATTTTGGGATGATTCTATTTTTTTCTAGTTCATCAAAAAACTTAACAGAAAGATTAAGCTTCATTAATAATGTTTTATATGGATTTATATCTATATTCCCTTTGACTGTCTTTTGCACTAGTTTCATCAATACAACAGGTAGTGAGATTGATTTACTTTCAATAAGTAGTGGAGGTATTGCTGGGACCAACCTTTCTTTGATATTAAGTTCTTACATGTCTAGTTTGATAATAGGCTCTCTAGCTGGTCTAGTATTTCTATCCTTTCAGTATTTTATTTTCTACGATTTAATTAATTTTATAAATTCTATATTTAAGACTGATATTAAAAAGCCAGCTAAATTAAAGACAACAAAAACTATAGTTAAAGAAGTAGTAAAACCTGAAGGTAAAAAAGATACTAATTCAAAGCCTAAGGATGTAAAAGAAGCTGAAACTGTAAACGTAACTGAGCAAGAAGATTTTATAGATCTGCTTGATCAGAAAATTGATGATTCAAGTGACGTAAGTAAAGATTATCTTGAAAACTTATCGGAAAACCTTGTAAATAAATTAGAAGAATTTGGTATTGAAGGAAAGGTAGAAGGTTCATTACCAGGGCCAGTCATTACGAGGTTCGAAATTAGCCTAGCACCTGGCACAAAAGCATCTCAAGTTTCTAATATAGCTAATGATTTAGCTAGATCTCTCGCTGTAAAAAGTGTCCGGGTTGTTGAAGTAATTGAAGGGAAATCATCTATTGGTATTGAAATACCGAATCCAAAAAGAAAAACAGTTACATTATATTCAAGCATTCATGAACATAAAACTGAGAGTTTAAAACCACTTGAATTTTGCATTGGTAAGGATATAGCAGGAGAAACTGCAAAGATAGACTTACAACAATTACCTCATTTATTAATAGCCGGTACTACTGGTTCTGGAAAATCCGTCGGTGTTAATACGATGTTGCTGAACTTATTAAGAAATAATAGTCCGGCAGATTTAAAGCTCTTATTAATTGATCCAAAGATGTTAGAACTTTCTGTATACGATGATATTCCTCATTTAATTACCCCAGTTATTACTGATATGCAAAAAGCTGCCAATGGGCTGAATTGGTGCGTAAAGGAGATGGATAGACGTTATAAACTTATGTCTATCTTGGGTGTTAGAAACCTTGAGGGTTATAACCAAAAAGCTCTAAAACCTTCATCTATACCACAAGAACAAAAAGAATTATTGCTAGAAGAAACTGATGGAGACATTACTGCTTTACCTTACATAGTCGTTGTTATAGACGAATTAGCAGACTTAATGATGGTTACGGGTAAAAAAGTAGAACAATTAATTGCAAGATTAGCCCAAAAAGCTCGTGCTTCTGGCATTCATTTAGCAATAGCGACACAGAGGCCTTCTGTAGATGTGATCACAGGTCTTATTAAGGCTAATATTCCATCAAGAATGTCGTTTTTAGTATCTTCGAAAGTTGATTCAAGGACTATTCTTGATCAAGGTGGTGCTGAACAACTATTAGGTAAAGGAGATATGTTATTTATAGAACCTGGCACCTCTATACCAAAACGTATTCATGGAGCTTTTGTTAAGGATGAAGAAGTACAGAAAATTACTAAATATTTAAGAAGCACTGGAAAACCAAACTATATTGAAGAAGTTACAAGATCTATTGAAATACAAGAACTTAATAGTGACTCTGAACATGAAGATAGCTTGTATAACGAAGCTGTTGAATTTGTTGTTGAATCTAGAAGAGCTTCAATATCTTCAATCCAAAGAAAATTTAGAATTGGGTATAACAGAGCAGCAAGATTAATTGAAACTATGGAAGAAAACGGCATTGTAACTCCTATGAACTCAAATGGTTCTAGAGAAGTCCTCTAATGAGATTAATTGCTATTTTATGCCTGTGTTTACCTATTCTTGGTAGTTCAGAAAATATATTTAATTCTCCACTTAATTTTGATTCAACCATAACCATTAATAACGAAAGCGGAATAATATCTAGTGGAGATATAACTTATAGAAATGGTGATTTTATATATTCTTTAAATGTTCCTTCTGACCAAATTATTGCTAGTAATTCACAAAATATTTACGTTCAAGATAATGATTTTAATCAAGTAATGATTTACAAAAACGACAATTCCTTTTTTTTACAAGATTTGCTTACCAATGGTTACCAAAATGAAAATTTTCCCTGTCCTAGTAGTTGTTTTAAAATTAAACCTGATCTTAATAGCTCATTTAAAGAAGCACTTATCTCTTTAAAAGATGAATCTATAGAGTGGATTAGAGTTTTAGATATAAAGGATGAAAGAATTTTAATTAAATTTGAGAATTTTAAAGTTGAATCATCTAATATTAGTTATGCAATACCGGAAAATTACGAGGTTATAAATAATGATTAATATTTCAGACTTAAGAGATAACATTGACCTTTATAAGGAAAAGCTTGTACTTAAAGGTTACACCGGCGATCTAAGTGCATTAAATCAACAGATTAATAATAAAAATGCCCTTCAAAATGAGCTAGATGAGCTCAAAAATAAAAAAAATTCTATTTCCAAAGAAATTGGCATTCTAGCCAGCAAAGGTGAGGGTATAGATAAGTTAAAAACCGAATCGGATGAAATATCCTCTGAGATAGACAAAAAACAAGTTGATTTTGATGAGCTTAAAAATTCTTTAGAATCAGAATTACTTGAAATTCCAAATCTACCTGATGATGATGTTCCAATTGGTAAAGATGAATCAAGTAACAAAGAAATTGAAACCAAGATATACACCCAAATATCAGGTGGTCCTGATCATGTTGAAATTGGTGAAGCTCTAGGATTGCTTGATTTTGAGAGTGCCAACAAACTAAGTGGCTCTAGGTTCGTAGTTTTGAAAGGAAAGCTTGCTGAGTTACAAAGAGCTTTGATTAAATTTATGCTCGATGAAGCGAAAGCAAATGGATACAACGAATATTATGTACCATTTATAGTCAACGCTGACAGTTTAATTGGAACAGGACAGCTACCAAAATTTGCGGATGACCAATTTAGTGTTGGTGAAAATAAATATCTTATTCCTACAGCTGAAGTGCCTCTAACTAACATTTATAGAGATGAAGGCATTAATTCAAATGATATGCCTATCAAGATGACGTCCCATACACCTTGTTTTAGAGCTGAAGCAGGTAGTTATGGAAGAGATACTAGAGGCATGATTAGACAACATCAATTTGAGAAAGTTGAACTAGTAAAATTTGTACATCCCGATACTTCAGAAGAGCATCTTTACGAATTGGTTGAAAACGCTGCTAGCATTTTAGATAAGCTAGAGCTTTCGTACAGAAAAGTAATATTGTGTACCGGAGACCTTGGCTTTTCAGCAGCTAAAACAATAGATCTAGAGGTTTGGCTTCCAAGCCAAGATTGTTTTAGAGAAATATCTTCTTGTTCTAATTTTAGAGATTTTCAATCAAGAAGAATGAATACTAAAGTAAAAGATGGAAAGCAGAAATATCATCCGCACACACTAAATGGTTCTGCACTTGCCATAGGCAGAACTCTACTAGCAATATTGGAAAATAATTTTGAAAAAGATGTTGGTGTACACATACCAAAAGCTCTTAAATCATATTTAAATTTCGATTTGATCGAAATAGTGAAATAAGTCACAAGAAATTCACATAAATAGTTAACTCTTAACCATCTTTAGTTATAAAATAAACTTAGTATCGATGTGAGAGGTATTTTATGAAGAAAATTCTTTTATCACTTAGTTTAGTGATAGTTTCGTTGTTTGCAGTATCCCAAGTAGACGTTAGGTCGTCTCTGAAAGGTTCTGTAACCGATAGCTCTGGCCCTGTATCAGGTGCTGAAGTTGTCGTTGTTTTTACACCAACGGGTTCTACAGATCGTGCTGTAACAAACGCAGCTGGTGCATTCGTTGTTAACAACCTTGCTCCAGGCGGTCCTTATACAGTTACTGTAACAAAGGCCGGCTATGCTGAAGCAAAAGCAATGGACGTTTTTACTAAGTTTAGTGAAACATCTAGTGTTAGTGTCTTCATGGCTGCTGAGTTTGAAGAGGTTGTTGTTAGCGCACAAGCTCTTGAAAGCACAATAAGATTTGGTAATGGAACCGTTTTTGGTGAAGATGTAATTGATGGTTTGCCATCTACTGATAGAGGAATTCAAGACATTGCGTCATTGGATCCTAGAGTATCAGTTGGTCAATCAGAAGACTTCTTTTCGCTTTCTATAGGTGGTAGTAACCCTAGAACTAATGACATTACAATTGACGGTGTATCCGTTAATGATGCTTTTGGACTTAATGATAGTGGTCAGCCAACTTTAAGAAATTCATTTTCAATTGAAACAGTTAAGCAGCTTTCAGTTGACGTTGTTCCTTTTGATGCATCAAGAGGCGGATTTACAACAGGTAGTGTAAACGCTGTTACTAAATCTGGAACAAATGAATTTGAAGGTGATTTTTATGTATTTAACAGAGATCAAGGCATGGTGGGAACTGATGCTTTTGGTAATGATCCAGACGTCTTCAATGAAGATACATTTGGTTTCAGTGCTGGTGGTCCAATAGTTAAAGATAAATTATTTTTCTACTTAAACTTTGAAAGTTTTGAGCAAACATATCCAGCCTTCTATGGTCCTGTCGGAAGCGGCGCGACTAACGAAGCTTACTATGTTACTCAAGCATTAGTAGATAGAGTAAGAGCCTCTGCTCAAAGCCTTTATGGTATGGACATTGGTAATTACAATACTGAACAAAATAATCAGTCTGAAAATACATTCCTAAAACTTAATTATCTACTTAACGATAATCATGAAGCAGAAATGACATACATCGACACAACATCGAATCTTGTTAAAGTTAGAGGTAATCCACCTTTCGGTTTTGCACTAGATTCACAATGGTACGATGACAGACAAGGTCTAGAAGTAGTTACAACAAAACTTTTCAGTGACTGGAGTGATAAATTATCAACTCAGGTAACTTACTCAACTAGAACACAAACAGATAATCAAGATCCTGTAAGAGGGGATGACTTCCCATCTGTATCTATTGTTATTAACAATGGTGACGGTACTTGTACTGGCAGCTCAAACTGTACTAACCCATTTAGAACAATTTGGGGTTCAGCTAGAAGCGGACAGTATGAAACTCTTAGATTTGGTCAAGATCAATTCAGATACATGAATGAAATTATTGTAGATTCATCGCAATTTACATTTAAAGGTTTCTACGCAGCATCTGCAAATCATGATTTAAGTTTTGGTTACGAATCAAGTGAAGAAGACATTATGAACTCATTCAGAGTCTGTGGTGGTGGTTGTTATGGTTTCTCAGGCATTGATGCTTTTGAAGCTGGTACTCCAATTTACTACAAACTTGAAGGTGCAGTTGGTGGTGGAGTAGGTGCTGATGCAGTTAACTGGACTCTAGAAAAATCTTCTATGTACTTACAAGATGAGTGGAGAGTTAATGACAAGCTAAACGTAATGCTTGGCTATAGAGTTGACTGGACAGAAACAAATACCGCTCCTAATGCTAATGCTGACTACCTTGCAGCTACAGGATATAGAACAGATGTTCTTATCGATGATGAGGTCACAGCAGGCAGATTTGGTTTTGATTATGATGCAACAGATGCATTCTTTGATTATTTCTTAGGCGGCAGAACTTATGACTGGTTACCAGTTGAAGCTGTTACCATGAGAGGTGGTTATGGAAAATTTGTTGGTAGATTACCTAACGTTTGGGTTTCTAACTCCTTCAGTAATGATGGTGGACTAAATAAAGTAAACTTTGAAACATATACTTTTGATGGTACTCCAATTGATGGTGTTATATTTGATCCGAATGCTAATGATCAAAGCAGAACAGAGAGACTTACATCATCCACTGGTGGTGACGTAAACTCACTTGATCCAAACTTTGGTTTACCAATTTCTAATAGAGGTGCTTTAGCATTTGATTTTGATCTATCAGATGGCATGTTCTTTGGTGTTGAATACAACAGAGATAGTGTTGAGAGAGCATTTGCTTATATTGATCCAAACTTAGAAGGAAATGTAGCTGGTACTTTACCAGATGGAAGAACTTACTATAACAATAGTGAAGGGGACCTACATACTACATTTACTGATTTAGGATCAACTGAATCATGGTCTTATAAATTTACTAAGTCTTGGTTTGATAACAAACTAAAAATGTACTTAGCTTATTCTGATACAGAAGCAGAAGATGTTTTCGCAGCTGGTTCATCCACACAAGGATCCAACTACGGAAAATATGCTACCTGTAATAACCAATTCTCACCAAATCTTTGTACTAAGCCTTCTTTATGGGGTGCTAGTGAAAGATATGTAGGAACTTTAGATTACACAGCTGAATTCTTCGGCGCTGATAATCCAACAAGATTCTACTTATATTGGTTAAGAGAATCAGGTAGACCATTCAGTTATACCTATGATTCAAACATCATAGGGGACGGTTATAGAGATGAAAGAGATCTTTGGTATGTTCCAACAGGACCTAGCGATCCATTAGTATCATTTAGTGATGGTACAGGTGATGCTTTTTATGCTTTTGTAGATAGATACTTAAGCGATTATAAAGGGCAAGTAGCTCCTGCTAACGCATTCCAATCACCTTGGAAAACAAGGATGGATCTAAAGATTACTCAAGAAATTGCACTTCCTGACACACCATACGTTGGTGATGCTAAGGCTGAGCTATTCCTTGATATCTATAACTTCGGTAATTTATTAGATGATGAGAATGGTCAGATTTATGATGCTGGCTACCTCGGAGTAACTAAAAGCTTAGATGTTACAGTTAATGCTGATAACACTTACACATATTCCAACTTTGATGATGGACACCTTCGATACAGAAATGGTTCCAGATTTGTCTCAGTATGGAAAGCAATGGTTGGCTTTAAGTTAAGCTTCTAATTCATTTTCGATACTACAAAAGGGCAGTTTAGGCTGCCCTTTTTTTTTCCTGTAAGAAACCGCTATAATGTAGCATGCATAAAATTCCTACCATCTCTTTTAACGACCTTAAAAGTGCTGATAAAGAAGTTCTTGAATTCTTAACAAACTGTCTAAGTAATAATGGTTTTTTTGTTATTAATGATCACCCGATCAACCTAGACCTAATTGATCGCACATTTTCAATTGCTGAGGAGATGTTTGCATTGCCCTATGATCTTAAAAAGAAATATCATGCACCAGGAACAAATGGAGCAAGAGGATATACTCCTTATGGCATTGAAACTGCTTTAAATGAGAAAGTTGCTGATCAAAAGGAATTCTGGCATCAGGGCTCAACAAGCAATACCCAATTAATGCCTAATATATATATTGAAGAAGTAGAAGGGTTTAAAGATCTCGATAAATTATATAAAGAGTTTGAACAAATGGGTGTTGAGATTCTTAATGCTTTTAAAAACTTTAATTTGGATTTTAATGCAGATATAGGAGACGCAGCAGTTGATGGCAATTCAATCTTAAGGCTAATTCATTATCCACCTACCGATGGTTCAAATGAACATAGAGCAAGAGCACACAATGACGTAAATCTGATTACCTTATTGATTGGTGGAAATGAAGCTGGTCTTGAAGCTCAAGATAAACAAGGAAATTGGGTAGAGTGTAATTGCGATGAAAATGAAATTATTTGCAATATTGGGGATATGTTAGAGATTATTTCTAATGAAAAATTAAATAGCACTCCACATAGAGTTGTTTCTAAAGGTAATGAAGGTAAGGCTAGATATAGCATTCCTTTCTTCCTGCATCCAAGACCTGAAATACTACTAAACAAAGACCAAACACTTACTGCCGATGAGTTTTTAACAAAAAGGTTACAGGAGATAAAGTTAAACTAAAATGGAATATTATTTACAAATTTTACTTGGGTTAGTCGTTCTTATAGGTGCAGTTGTGCCATTGTCTACAGATATAAAAGCCATTAGGGTTAAAAACATAATTGCAGCAATTGCTGTAATGGTTTTATTTGGCTTTATTCTTTTAAATGACTATGTTGCTGGTTTCTTTGAAGTTATCAGTGCTGGCGTTGCAAAACTGTCCTCTGCTACAGCAGATGGTACCTCTTTTGTATTTGGCTCTCTCTTTGAACAACATCCTTTTGCTTTTGCCTTAAATGTACTGCCATTGATTATAGTAATGTCGACTCTTAGTGCATTGCTATGGCACTGGAGAGTTCTACCTATGGTTATTAAAGGACTGTCTTATGTATGTGAAAAATTATTTAACCTTGGTGGGCCTATCTCTTTTGGGGCAGCTGCTAATGTATTTGTTGGTCAAGTTGAAGCTCCTTTATTTGTAAAACCTTATTTGTCTAAAATGAGTAAAAAAGAATTATTAATCCTAATGACTGCTGGAATGGCAACAGTTTCTGGATCTGTAATGATAGCTTTAGCAGGTGTTCTTGAATCACAATTTACAGGGATTAATATTGTCCAACATTTTCTAACAGCATCAATTCTTTCAATTCCTGGTGCAATTATGTATGCAGAAATCATGTATCCATCTAATGAGATAACTCACCACATAGAAGATGCAAAAGAGGAAAAAATTTATGCTGGCTCTATGGATGCCATAACAAAAGGCACTAAAGACGGCTTAAATATTGCAGTAAATGTTGCGGCAATACTAATATCAATACTTGCTTTAGTATCAATAGTTGATGGAGCATTAAACCTTCTAATTGAAGGGATGTCATTACAAAAAATACTAGGCTATATCTTTGCACCTATATGCTGGTTACTTGGAGTACCATGGTCAGAAGCACCAGCAGCAGCAGAATTATTAGGCCTTAAATTAGCCACTAATGAATTCGTTGCATACATACAACTAGGTGGTCTCGAACCAGAATATTTTACTGACAGAACAAAGGTAATAATACTTTATGCACTATGTGGTTTTGCCAATTTCTCAAGTGTTGGTATCTTGATTTCTGGTATTGGAGCTATGGCTCCTGAAAGAACAGGGGACCTGATAGCTGTTTCTGTTAAAGCACTAATTGGTGCTACATTAGCTTCATGCTTAACTGGTTTAGTTGCTGGTTTATTTGTTTAGAGCAGGCCAGTAAGTTTTCGGTAATGTTTACGGCAATATACCTTATATTTATCGCCACCTATAACTACTTTTTCACCTTCTGTTACTAGTTTTCCATCTACAAACCTAGCTATCATTGTTGCCTTACGTGCACAACCAGGATGTTCACATATAGTTTTAAGCTCTACAAGGGTATCTGCATATGCCAAAAGAGACATGCTTCCCTGAAATAATTCTCCTCTGAAATCAGTTCTTATGCCATAACACATAACCGGAATATTATATTTATCGCATACATGAGCTAACTGCTTAACTTGCTCCTCTGATAAAAATTGAGCTTCATCTACTAAAACACAAGCTATATCCTCATTTTCTCTTAATTGAAAGTAGTCATAGAAGTTAAAAGATTCGTTAAAAATATGCGCTTTTTTTTCGAGACCTAGACGTGAATGAATTGAGCCTTCATGCAAATCTGCATCTACTTTTGGCGTAAAAAGATAAGTCTGTAAACCTCTTACTTCGTAATTGTGATTTGATTGTAATAATGAGGTAGATTTACCTGCATTCATTGTTGAGTAATGAAAGTGTAGTTTAGCCAAATTTAATTTTTATCCTTTTTGAAAAGGTTCTTGAAACTAAAACCTTTGGGTCTGGCTTCCATAAATATATAGAAAGTAATAATTACTAAACTTACTAGAAAAACATACACTCCGTCCATCTGCATATTGTAAATGTTTTATTAATATATATATAAAAAAATGAGGATAAACATACTATTTTCTTATATTTAGTATCTGTAAGTTATTAATTAATCTAAAATCACATTATGAAATTTAAAACACTCGCGACTACTCTTTTTACTATTATGTTTGTAGCAGCTTGTGGAGGTGGCGGAGGTGGCGGAGAATCGCCTGCTCCTGTACCAACACCTGCACCAACGCCTGCACCAACACCTGCACCAACGCCAGAACCTACACCAGAGCCGACGCCAGAGCCTACACCTGAGCCGACGCCAGAACCTACACCTGAGCCAACACCAGAACCAACACCAGCACCTGGTTCTAACGCAGTTTGGGTTAATGAATTCCACTATGACAATCAAGGTGTAGATGAAAATGAATTCTTTGAAATTGCTGGTATAGCAGATACAGACTTAACTGGTTATAGTGTAGCCGGCTATAGTGGTGGCACATCTGGACATTATGGAACTTATAACCTTTCTGGAATTATTCCAAATGAAAACGACAGTGGTTATGGAGCACTGACATTTGATGCAGTTGAAGCTTTTCCACCACTTGGAAACCACCAGGGAGGATTACAGAATGGTTCACCTGATGGTTTTGGGTTAATTGATCCAAGTGATACTTGTATTGAATTTATAGCCTATGAAGGCTCTATGACAGCAACTAGAGCTGATGGTGATGCAGGAGGAAGTGCATGTGATGGAGTAGAGGGACAAGACATTGGAGTTTTTCAACAAAATAATACTTCTACAGAGTCTCTTCAGAGAACTGGAACAGGTCTAACTGGAACAGACTTTACTTGGACTGGACCTTCAGATTCAACACCTGGTGCAATTAATACAGATCAATCCTTTGGAGATCCTGTTCCAACACCAGAACCTACTCCGGCACCAGAAACATTTTTATTTGAAAAAGCTATCTTAGTAGGTAGTGTGCCTGCAGGCTTTTATGATAGAGATGCTGACTACAGCACATGGGGTGATGCTGATGGGGACTGTATATCTGACAGACATGAAATCTTAGTATCCCAACATGTTGACGATGATACTTCTCATCCATTAGTTATGACTTCAAGCGGCTGTCAAGCAAGCACAGGAAAATGGTATGACCCATTTGATGATGTTTTTTATTACAGTGCTTCAGACGTTCAAATTGATCACGTTGTTGCACTATATGAGAGCCACATTAGTGGAGCTGGAGCAACAGGTGATAACGCTTGGACAGCAAGTGAAAAATATTCTTATGCTAATACCGGAAATAGAGTTACAGGTAGCTTACCGGAAACTTCACACCAATTCTTAGCAGTAGGAGGAAGTTCTAACGGTTCTAAAGGTTCTTCAGATCCAGCAGAATGGATGCCTAATAACACAGCATATCACTGTACATATTTGAAAAAATGGGTAGAGATTAAACACCTTAATAGTCTTTATTTTGATCAGGCAGAATACGATTTCATAAAAGGCGAAGAAGCTAATTGTGACAATAGCGCACTACCTACGCTCCCAGCAAATGATAATAGCGGCGGCGGCGGAGGCGGCGGTGGTGGAGATGCACCAGATGAAGGAACAGTTTTCATTAATGAACTACATTACGATATGGTTGGAGTTGATACCGATGAATATGTAGAAATAGCTGGTCCAGCTGGTACAGATTTAAGTGGCTGGAAATTGATGCTTTATAACGGAAATAATGATCAAATTTATGATCAACAAACGCTATCAGGAGTTCTGGATGATACATCTGGAGGATATGGATTTAAAGCTTTTGATTTTTCTCAGATTCAAAATGGTCCACCAGATGGCATTGCTTTAGTAAATGCAAATGACGAATGTGTCGAATTAATAAGTTATGAAGGCACTATGTCTCCTGCTGATGGTCCTTGCTCTGAATTTACAGCTAATGATATAGGTGTATCACAAAGTAATAGCTCATCAGCTGATGAATCACTGCAAAAAGAAGGTGATGGATCTGTTAGCTCAGACTTTACCTGGACAGGACCAGTAGCTAAAACTAAGGGCACAGTTAATGCTAATCAAACCTTTAGTACAGCTTCGACTACCTTTGTAGTTACAGCATCCGGTTTGGACTATTTAATTGATGGGGTGTTACATGCAAGTATCACTGTAAAAAGGGGTGAAACTTACACATTTGATGTTTCAGACTTCACTAGTGCACATCCATTCAGACTAAGCACAACCAATGATGGAGCTTGGAATGGTGGCAGTAACTATGATAATGGTGTTACTTTCGTAGATAGTGGAACAATAACTTGGACAGTTCCTACAGATCTATCTGCTGATACTATGTATTACTGGTGCACTTTACACCCAGGCATGGCTGGCTCAGGTGTAATAGAAATTACTGACTAATTATTAATTAGGATATAGCTAATATGAAAAAATTTACATTCATACTAGCTATATCCTTTTTTTTACAACCAAGCCCGCAACCTTCATCTGAAGAAGTTGCTATAAGTAGTCCTGAAGGGTGGGGCATGTCTTATATGTCTGCTGCATCACTTAATCTTTCAGATTCGTTTCCAACACCACTAGCTTTCGGTGACTATACTTTTACAGGTGAGATAAGCACAATTCCAAAACTCAATAGAGAGCAACAAAAAATAGGTTTCGGTGGCCTAAAATACGAAGATCTAAATAAATCGCCTCTATTTGGAAGAGGGAAGTTAAAAATTGGGTTTTACTGGGATTCTATTTTGGAACTTTCTTTTACACCTCCTCTAGAAATTAAAGGAGCTAAACCAAAAAATTTATGGGGTATTGCTTTAGCCAAATCAATCATTAGTAATGATTCAATTAATCTTGGGGTTCGTTATTATCGCTTAGCTGGAGATGCTATTGCTGATGTTACTTGCAGTGAAAATACAGTTAATCAACCGCTATATACTGCCGGCAATCCTTCTGGCTGTATCAGTGTTTCTAAAGATAGAATAGATCTTGGTCATCAAGGCTTTGAGATACTTTTAGAAAACAGTCAATTAAATACAAATTTAAGACCCTATGTTTCCATAGCTAGTACAAAAATTGATTCATCTGTGAGAATAGATGCCGAATTAGAACTTAGCCGTGAGATAGCTTTTGTGAAAACATCAGGCACAATTAGTACACTTAATTTTGGCCTAAACTATCGATTATCTGATAACTGGCAATTTAATTTAGGGACGTCTTTCACGCCCCTAGATGTGAATAGACCATCACCAGCAGGCGGTGATGATGATTTCTGGAACGTAAAATTAGGTTTTAGTTGGAATCCAAGATAGTCCTTCTTGAAGTTTACTCAACTATAACTGTATTCTCTTCTAGAACCTGCTCTTCAAAATCGCATTCGAGTCTTGCAACAACTTCACCTTCAACAGCTAAGTTAAGACGTGCTCTACCGACCATTTCACCTGTAACCATACAGTAAGACAGCGTTTCTTGAACTACCATTCTTACTATATTAGTTAAGTCTTCAACACTTATATCTGCAATCTTTTGCTCTTTTATATCTTCTCCATAAGCTAGCATTGGCAATAAAATAATTAATAATCTATACATTTTTACTCCTTCAAAGTAACTATATGGGGACTAATTCTTAAAAGCGATAATTATTCTTGTGAATGTTCTTCAGTTAGGTGCTGTGCATTTAGAACCCTAACTTCTGTTTTTAATGCCATTAATTGAGCAAATAGAACAATTATCAAAACGCCAAGAGCGATATTTATACTGTTTTGTAGATTATTTTTTTTATCTTTTTCCATACTAATTCCAATGATTAATCATAAACCATTTAGTCTATTTCTTTAGTCAATTGAGCGTTATTATTGGCAGGATTATTTACGTTTTTTGAAACCATGTGAAAGCTAACATCAGAATTAATATCTGCATTAAATTTATCCTCACCCATAAAGAATTCCCCAATATCAAATTCATTTAATAGGACTGGTTGTCTGTGATGTATAAAGTTAATTTTATCTGTAGATTCTCTGGTTAGAATACAACAACCGATTTCATTAAAGATTCCGGCAAAGTATTTGGCGTTAGAGTAATGGTAATAAGGTGTCTTGCTATTATCATCTCGCTTCCATTCATACCAACCAGAGAAGGGAATTATACATCTCTGAGCATTCTTAAATGAAGGTTTTATATGAAGAGTCTCTGATCTACAATTAATTAAGTTCATATCGGGCTTCCAGGCTGGAGCATAGGACCATTTCATAAGTTGACCATCGCAATTCATAGTTTTAACAGGTATTGAACTTGCAGGAGTAATGTTGAAATTATCTTTAAATCCCAACTCAAATGGGT
>QCMX01000013.1 GCA_003213455.1 SAR86 cluster bacterium AG-422-P06
ATGCATTATTTTGAAGAAGGTACTAGCTGTTTCTAGCTTGGTATTGTTAATAATTAGACTTAAAAGTAAATTTATTACGTTTAGTCCTAATAGCACTAACATCACTAGGTTTTTGGTAGATGACCAAATTAATTCATATTCGGCAAGTTGAAAAAAGTAAATAATACTTAGGTAAGAAAACAACATTAAGACAATAAAGAGATGAAATCTAAAGAAAAAAGCTTTCAAAAAAAACTTCAAACTATCATCGTCTAAGCTTGATCTTGCGGCTGGACTCACCACTAATGGCGTTATCCAAATTCCGCCGACAATCGCAGCCAGAATGGTCTGTAGAGCTATTTCAGCAAACATAATTACTAATGGCGATCCGGAAGGGACTCGAACCCTCGACCTCCTGCGTGACAGGCAGGCATTCTAACCAAACTGAACTACCGGACCGCGAAGTGTAGATTTTGGTACAAATGACAAACTTTTACAACTTTTTAAGATGTAAATAAAGTTGAATTTTGCAGTTTAGGTTAATAAAATGGTCTTACTATTTGTTAATTAACTAAAAATAGGGGAGAAAATTATGGATTATTTTCTAGCAACAGATGATGTTGTCGGTATTTCCTTTTGGATAGCAACTGCTGTTATGGCAGCTGGTGCGTTATTCTTCTGGATGGAAAGAAGTACTGTTAAGGCTTCTTGGCAAACATCTCTAACTGTAGCGGCGCTCGTATGCTTTGTTGCCTTTTGGCATTACATGTATATGAGAGACGTTTGGGTAGCAACAGGCGAATCACCAACAGTGTATAGATACATTGATTGGCTAGTAACTGTTCCTATGCAAATCGTTGAATTTTATCTAATTCTTGCAGCATGTACTGCTGTTAGTCTTGGAGTATTTTGGAAGCTTTTAGCTGGTTCATTAGTAATGCTCTTAGGAGGATATCTTGGTGAAACTGGTGTAATGTCAGCAATGATGGGATTTGTTGTTGGAATGGCTGGTTGGGTATTTATCATCTATTACATATTTGTAGGTGAAGCTGCTCAAATCAAAGATTCTGCAGGCAATGAAAACCTAGTGATGGCTTTCGACGGAATTAAATGGATTGTAACAATCGGTTGGGCAATATACCCAGTTGGTTACTTCCTTGGTTATTTAGGTGGTGGAGTTGACTCTGGTTCTCTAAATACTATTTATAACTTAGCTGACCTAGTTAACAAATTCTTATTTGGATTGGTTATCTGGCATGCAGCTATGAGAGACTCTGGCGTAACAAAAAGTTAAGTCAGCATTTCTTAAATAAAAAAGCCCGCAATAGCGGGCTTTTTTTTGTCTTAAAAATTAACTTCTTTTTTGAATAAATATCGTGTGCATTAATGTAGTTGCTAACCTACCCTTATTGTCATAAATCTCACCACGAACAGAAGCAATAGTTTTACCTTGCTTAATTATTAATAGTAACGCAGTGACATCATCTAACATTGACGTCATCATGCCTCCCTGCACTGAACCATCAGGGTTTAAAGTTTCATCTGGGAATTCGCCTTCTAATTCTAAATAATCTTCTTTATATTCAACGAGTTTGAAATTAAATAGTTTGCCGGTTCCGCCTGCTTCTTTATGAAAATCTAGAAACTTTTGAATTGAATCTGACATAATAGTAATGGTGCGAGTTGAAGGATTCGAACCTACGACCCCCTGCGTGTAAAGCAGGTGCTCTAACCAACTGAGCTAAACTCGCGAAGATCAATAGAATATAATAAATTTAAATGGAAGACTACTCAAATAACACTATTCAACAAAGAGAAATACATACAGTCACGGAATTAAACCAAACTGCAAGCGATTTTTTGAATGAAGCATTCCCTCCTTTATGGGTTGCTGGTGAAATATCAAATTTCAAGGAATATGGGACTTCAGGACATTGGTATTTTTCTATTAAAGATTCCAATTCTGTTTTAAGTTGCACTATGTTCCGCATGCAGAATTCCAGCCTTAGATTTAAACCAAAAGAGGGTGATCAAGTAATTATGCAAGGCAAACTCTCAATTTATGCCAAATCAGGCAGATACCAGCTCATAGCAAGCAAAATGGAATTAGCTGGTTTTGGTGAGCTAATGCGCAAATATGAATTATTAAAAAATAAGTTAAATTCTGAAGGGTTATTTGAGAAAAAGGTAATGGGAGATATTCCTGAGATTGTAAATAGAGTTGGTGTAATAACTTCTCAACATGGTGCAGCGATAAAAGATGTTATCTCGACCATTAAAAGACGTTCCCCTCATATGGATGTAGTAATTTCACCATGCAAAGTACAAGGAGATGGCTCAGCACAATCAGTTCTGAAATCTTTAAAAGAAATTGAATTACATAATGAAAAAAATAAATATGATGCTGTGATTATATGCAGAGGGGGCGGTTCAATTGAGGATTTATGGTGCTTCAATGATGAGCAACTTTGCAGGTATATAGCTGACTACCCTATCCCAGTTGTAAGTGGTGTTGGGCATGAGACTGATTTTACATTAACAGACTTTGTTTCAAATTTAAGAGCTGCTACCCCTACAGCAGCTGCAGAGATTGTAAGTGAAGGGGCAAGTAATCTGAATGATTATTTTTTACATCTCAAAGATAGACTACTAAGAGAAACAAGCAATCTTGTTATGGGGGCCCAAGATAATCTTAATACTTTAAGAAGATTACTGAGATCACCAAGACAGAGGTTAGAGGAACAATATCAGAAGCTTGATGCAGTAACAGAGCGTCTAATTATAAATACCAAGTTAAGCTTAAATGCTAAGAAGAGTCGACAAACTATACTAGAAACAAGAATTAACTCATTGTCGCCATTACTATCTATTACGAACAGGAAAAATCAAATCATTAATTTAAAAAAAGAGATCTGTGAAAAACAGAAGACTACCATTCTTAATAAACAAGGACTTCTTAAGTTAATACATGAAAAATTAATTGCTCTTAATCCTAGTGAAATTTTAAATAGGGGTTATTCAATTACTTTCGATGAAAATGGTAATTCTATTGCTAGCGCTAAAAAAATTACTCATGGTGATGTAATTACAACGCAGCTTGCTGACGGAAAAATAAAATCAAAAGTTACCGATTAGATTTTTACTGCTTCTAGTAAAGATTGGTATGTTTGAGGAGTGATAAGAGTTTCTACTATTTCATTATTTTTAATAATGTATGTTGTTGGAACATGCACAGGTATCTCCATACCCCATATCTCCCTTGGATCTGTTTCCATATTTAAAAATTGCATATCAAATTTATCGATTAGCCTATTAACTTCTTTGGAATCTAAAACATCAAACTGATCAAAGTGAAACCCAATAACCACAACATCTTCCTGCTCATCAAGCTCGTTAAAATATGGCATTTCTACAATACATGGCGGACACCAATCAGCCCAAATGTTTAAGACTATAATTTTTTCTGCTAATTTCTCTGAGGATACTGCACCACCTTGGGTAATATCGATATCCATTCTGCTACATGAAGTTAGAAGTAGAAATAAAAATGCTATAAGTCTCATATCAGTATTATATCTGAGGCCAAGGTTAATAAAATAAAGGAATAGTTGCTCTTGATGGGTATCAGCTTACAATATACTTTACATATAATTAGTGTTAAGTATACTTTACATTAAAAAATTATCATAAGGATATTATGCCAAAAGCAAAGAAAACAAAAAAAACAGATAGCTTTTTTGACAAAGCTGGAAACGTCCTGAAAACCATTTGGGATTATATAAGCACAGGAAGAGATTATTTCTGGAAAGGAGTTAGATTTACTCTAGCTACAGGAATTTTTCTTGTAGTTGTATTCAATATTGTAGTTAGTCTTATAAGCCCTCTGTGGCAGATAGAAGACAAAATAGATCCTACAGGAAAAGTTGTAGTATTTAGTCCACGCGGGGTAGTTGTAGACCAACCACCAACACCAGCACAAACCGAGTGGTATTCAGAAATTGAGGGTTTAAATTTTGGTGCTGATTCGCAACCAATCTATTACCCATACCAAGATATGCTGGACTATTTTGAAGACTTCAAAAATGATGACCGAGTATCAGCCATGATTTTTAATACAGCAGGTTTAGGGGTAAGCATTGTTTATGCCTTGCCAATAGCTCAAAAAATTAAAGAAGCAGTTGATGCTGGCAAAGAAATAATTATCCGAACAGACTATATGATCACTACAGATTATTTATTAGCCTCAGGAGCCTCAGAAATATCAGTTCCGACATATGGCATTATAGATATCCAAGGTTTTGGCGGTGCTAGACAGTATCTGAAAAACTTTTTTGAAAAATTCTTAATTACTCCAAGAATTTATGCTGCTGGAGATTTTAAAACAGGACCTGAAATGTATTTGAGAGATAATATGAGTGAGGAAGCTAAAGCAAACCTTGCTTTCTATGAACCTCTTTGGGCAAAATGGAAAAATTTTGTCTTTGATAACAGAGGTGTCGATATGCAGTGGATTGCAGATGAATCCCTTAAAGAAATTATAGATGGCACAACTACAACTAGAACTGCTTTTTTAGATTGGGGGTTAATTGATGTTCAAGAAGAACGAGAAGATTTTGATGAAAGAATGATTGAAAAGTTTGGTGCTACTGAAGACGATGAAGAAGAACTTAATGTCATCTATTACAGAGATTACCTTGCTAGTTTTGAAGAAGAACTACCAGTGAATAGTGACAATGAGATAAAAGTAGTAACTGTTGAAGGCACAATTATGGAAGGTGACGTTACCTTTGGTACCGCAGGCTCAGATGGTGTTGTTGCCATGCTAAAAGAAGCTCATGAAGATGAAGATACAAAAGCCATAGTGCTTAGAGTTAATTCTCCTGGTGGTAGCGTTGTTGCATCTGACTACATGAGATGGGAAATTGAAAAAGCTCAAGATAAAGGCATACCAGTAGTAGTCTCTATGGGAACATTAGCTGCCTCAGGTGGTTACTGGATCTCTTCTCTGGCAGACAAAATTTATGCAGAAGAAGATACCATTACTGGCTCAATTGGTGTTTATGGAACGCTATTTAGTTTTGAAAAGATCTATGACTGGATGGGTGTTAACTATGATGGTTATTCAACAACTAAATATGGTGCGTTTGATTTTACTGCAATGGATTGGCCAGAGGAATTTACTGCAACTTTTGAAGCTAGTATTGATGCAACATATGTTGAGTTTACAACCCAAACAGCTGAAGATAGAAATCTTCCTATTGAGACTGTAAGAGAAATAGCCAAGGGTAAAGTTTACTCTGGCGAAATGGCTCTGGAAATTGGACTAGTGGATGAATTAGGCACCTTGCACGATGCAGTTGATTATGCAGCTTCTCTAGCTGAGCTAGAAGAATATAAGGTTGAGCATGTCATCCCCCCTGCTCCAGCACCTGTTAACCCTTTTGAGTTACCAAGTCTCATTAATTCTTTCTTTGAGAAAGAAGCTGGATTTAATCTAAACAGCAGAAATATGTATGACAATATCAGAATTTATTGTCTAGAATGTGAAGCTATAGATTAATTTAAATAAGATTTTAAAAAGGAAGCAGCCGATATCTTTGTCGGCTGTTTTTTTTCAGAATACAAAAACTTATCAAAATCCTGGAGTGTCTTTTTAATAGAAAAGAAATCTCTTCTTATTCTTAATGAGATAAATTCTATTAGCTCTTTTGAGAACTCTAGATTTAATTTCAGAGCAACAAACTCCATGCATTCAATGACATTATCGTCATCTATAGGATTGATTCTACATCGCTTAAATTCGTTGAATCTTGATATTAAATCAGGCAAATAATTTAATTCGTTAGGATTTTCATTTGATGCAAGAATTAAGGTTGTTGTAGTTGCTTTGCATTCATTAATTAAATTAAAAATTTGAATTTCTAAGTTATCTGCTATTTTATGAACATTATCTAAGCAAACTAAATCAAAACTAGATAAGCCTTCTAAGTAGTTCTCATCATTCTTTAATGAACTTACGTCAATATAAATTGATTGGAGTTCTTTAATCCGGTTGTGATTTAAAAGACTATTTAATAAAAAAGTTTTTCCATCAGCTTCATGTGCTGTAATAAATAGTTTCTGGTTTGTTGCGCCTTCAATAATCTCATTTAATTCAGCTTTAAGAATGCTGTTTTTTGATGAGAAAAAAAAATTTTCTAAGTTAGCTTCATAATCTCGACCAAAATCGAAATAGAGTTGATTCTTTCTATTAATATTTTTCATATATTAGTTAATGCACCCATACTGCTTAAAAAAGATGCTGCATCTTCAGGCCCAAGATAGCTTTCATATTCTAGAACAATACTTTGTGTATTTGCTTTTAAAATTCTGAAATTTAATATATCCGTGCTCTCAGATAGTCTATTAAAGATTACCTCTATTTCTTCAATACTTAAGTCTGCTTTAAAGGATGCTGTAAAAGTTCTCTTTGTTACTTCTCTGCTATCTTGAACCACTTCAGCAATAGCTTCATCTAGCAGAAAATTTCTAAAACTAAAGCCACTCTGAATTGTGATATTGTCTGATTTTGGGAAAGAATAGCTCCAACTTACAAGGTCGAACCTATCTACTAGCATCAGCAGCCAATCATTCTTTTCTCTTTCATCTAGTTTTTTTATCAGCTCATCTACACTAAAGCTGTCAGAAGGAAAATTTTCTAGAAACTCAAACTCTAAAATAATATTTTGATTAAGCTCTGAAAGCAGTTTTGCATTTATTAACTCATTCTGAAAAGCCTTATTATCAATAATAAAAAGGTTCGAATCATTAAAGAAAGAGTCATTTGCTGCAATAAAAACTTTGGCTTTCCCTTTGAAGCTGAAGAAAGGCACAGCATTAAGAACAAAAAACTCTTCTATTGAATCTTTATTAAATTTAAGCTCAATTAGCCTTAAGTCATTAAATTTTTTAATTTGATACCCAATGAAGTGTTCTGTTGGTTGCAATTCTGCTTTTTTATCAAAAATTAACTCTTTGCTTACACCATATTTTCTTAAGATCCTGCTTTCTGAATTTTCAATTACTTCTTCAATTTGATTTAATTTGTCATAACTCTCATATAGAAGTAAAAAATTATCTGAGATCTGCGCTTTCAGGTTGAAACTAAAAGACATAAAGGTCAGTATAATTGCTATAAATTTAAGTAATTTCTTAAGAAACATAATTAAAAGATTAATCTATTTTATGACAAAAAATAAATTTAACTACAAAGACTCAGGTGTAAATATTGAGGAAGGGCAAAAATTTATAGATGATATTAAAAAATTATCATCTTCCTCTGCCAACCAATACTCCTTGGGCTCAATAGGAGGATTTTCTGGATACGTAGAAATTCCAAAAGAATTAAAAGAACCTGTATATGCTTTAGCCTGTGATGGAGTTGGTACAAAAATGAGAATTGCCCTTGAAGCAGGCAATTTAAGTACTATTGGTATTGACCTAGTTGCAATGTGTGTAAATGACCTGATTGTTAGTGGTGCAAGACCTATAGCTTTTCTGGATTATTATGGTTGCTCTGAGTTAGAAAGGCCTAAAGGGCAAGAGATACTATCAGGCATCATTAAAGGATGTTCGCTAGCTGGCTGCGATCT
The DNA here is from genome assembly GCA_003213455.1 of SAR86 cluster bacterium AG-422-P06. Lineage (GTDB taxonomy): Bacteria > Pseudomonadota > Gammaproteobacteria > Magnimaribacterales > TMED112 > TMED112. The sequence continues at coordinate 7,611 of QCMX01000013.1, forward strand.
AGTTGGTGGTGAAACTGCAGAAATGCCAAATCACTATCAAGGAGAAAATTTTGATCTTGTTGGTTTTTCTATGGGTGTTAATGAAAAGTCTAAAATAATTGATGGGAAAAAAATAACTGTAGGGGATGTTATTTTAGGATTACCCTCTTCTGGTTTTCATTCAAATGGGTACTCATTAATAAATAAAATAATCAAAAATAATACGTCAGATAGCCTCTTATCTGAATTACTGGTCCCTACAAAAATATATGTAAAAGAAATACTACAGTTATTAGATCATGTAGAAGTAAATGGCATGGCACATATAACAGGAGGAGGCTTTGAGGAGAATCTGTCTCGCATAAACAATGGCTTAACTATCAATATAGATAGAGATAGATGGCATCTGCCTGAGGTATTCAGAAAAATACAAGATCTTGGAGGAATAGAAACTGAAGAAATGTATGGAGTCTTCAATTGCGGTATTGGTTATGCCGTTATTCTGTCAGAAGAAAATGCAAAGAAAGCTAAAGCATTAAATTCAGACTTTCTAGAGATTGGATTTGTCTCGAAAAAAGAAGATTCTGGCTTTAAATATATATGAGAATAGTTGTTTTCTTCTCCGGCACTGGAACAAATTTGGAATCCATTATTCATAATCAAAAAAAATATGGTTATGAAGTTTGTGCATGTTTTACCAATAATCCACAAGCAGGTGGAATTCATATCTGTGAAGATCATGGTCTTGAGTGCAAGGTAATTGATAATAATCATTTCACTGACAGGGTGGAATACGATAAAGAAATTGATCTATATCTAAATTCTATTGAACCTGACTTTATAATTCTTGCAGGCTATATGAGAATTTTTTCAAGCTGCTTAGTTGATAATTGGGAGGGTCAAATAGTTAATATCCACCCTTCTTTACTTCCAAAATATCCTGGCTTGAATACTCATCAAAGAGCCCTTGATGCAGGAGACAAGTATCATGGTACTACAATTCACTTTGTAACTAGTGAATTGGATGATGGGCCTATAATTAGACAAGAATCATTCGAAATTGAACCTTCTGATGATCCAAATAGTCTAATGGATAAGATAAAGGAAATTGAACATAGAATATATCCTGAAACAATTTCGTTTTTGAATAAATAATGAGAATAATTTTAATTCTATTCCTAACCCTTTCATTCTTTGGAAATGAATTCAAAAGCTATGATGCAAAATTTGCTTTTGAAACAAAATTTGGAGATTTTCCACTGAAAAGATATTTCACTGCGAAAAATAATGAAATAAATACACGAGTTAAAATGCAAGTTTTTTGGCTCAAGTACTCGATAGATTCAAACTTTAGAATTGAAGAGAAAGAAGTGGTATCAATAAACACTATTGTTCAAGATCCATTTAGAGATGAACCAAAAAAATTCTCTGCTAACTTTTCTCAAAATATTATTCAATCTAAAGAATTAAACAATATTGAGCTTAATAGTTTGGTGCTTGAGCAGCTGGCTAGTGATGTACAGGTTAGATTAAATGCCAAATATGGTATTAAGAATTATGCTTTAAACATATTTGATAATACAAAGGGAGAAGTTGTTTCAAAAAACTATCAACAATTAGACAATGAAGTAGTTAAAACTTCCTTTAGTGAAATTGAGACAATAGTGGTTGTTGCAACATCTGATAATGTTGGGCCAATTAAATATTTTATTGCTCCAACAATGGATTATCTAATAATTAAAAGCACTGCTACGCTTAAGAATGGTGAAGAAAGAGTATTAATTATTTCAGAAATGCCTAAGTTTTTGGAAGAGTAACACCAGTTTGCCCCTGATACTTCCCACCCCGATCTTTGTAACTTGTTTCGCAGACTTGATCTGATTCAAAAAATATCATTTGCGCCACACCTTCATTTGCATAAATTTTAGCTGGAAGGTTAGTGGTGTTTGAAAATTCTAATGTGACATGCCCTTCCCACTCAGGCTCAAGGGGAGTTACATTTACAATAATACCGCATCTTGCATATGTTGATTTACCCAAACAAAGTGTTAGCACTGAACGAGGGATTCTAAAATACTCTACTGTCCTTGCTAGAGCAAAAGAATTTGGCGGTATTATGCATTCGTCTGCTGTAACATCAATAAAACTATTTGGATCAAATTCTTTTGGATCAACTATAGCTGAATGAGTGTTTGTAAAAATCTTAAATTCATTAGCGCATCTTACGTCATAACCGTAACTTGAAACCCCATACGAAACGATTTTCTCTCCATTTAGCTCTCTAATTTGTGTGGGCTCAAAAGGAGATATTAGTTGATGATTCTCTGATTGATCTATGATCCATTTATCTGATTTTATAGACATTAATTAATTTCTCTCCTGCCTTGAATAGCTCTTCCAAGCGTTGTGTTATCAACATATTCTAATTCTCCTCCCATAGGAACACCATAAGCAATTCGTGATATCAGAATATTATTTTCTGTTAATTGATCTTTTATGTAGAAAGAAGTGGCATCCCCTTCAATGGTTGGGCTGGTGGCGATAATAACCTCTTGCACTTCTGAGGAATTAATATTTTCAACTAATTTAGGAATACCAAGATCTTGTGGTGTTACGCCATCAATTGGTGACAAGCGTCCCATTAAAACAAAATATTTTCCCTTAAAACTTCCTGATTTTTCTATAGCAATAACATCTGATGGGCTTTCAACAACACAAATTATTTTCTTATCTCTTCTCTCATCACCACAGATTTCACAGACCGTATCCTCAGTTAAGTTTCTACAATTGGAACAATTTCTTATTTTTTCTACTGATGTTGAAATTAGTTTTGCTAGATTCATGCCTCCCTCTCTATTTTTTTCTAAGAAATAAAAGGCCATTCTTTGAGCTGATTTTTCCCCAATACCAGGCAAGACCTTGAATGCTTGAATAAGCTGACTTAATAAACTCTCATCATTCTTCATGATCTACAACCTTAATGTTACTTGGATCAATATTTTCACCAAAATCTTTTTTTAATTTTACTAACAAATCACTAGATATAATCTCTTCTTTAAATATTTTAATTTCCTCAGCACGTTGTTTAGCCCATTTTGATGAAGGAGTATTTTTTGCGCTATCTGACGATTCTATTTCTACTTGATACTCCGGGTAACCCAGTCTTACCAGTGAATGTATTAGATTCTGAATATTCTCTTTATTAATTCTCTCTGCAAACATATCAGAACCTTTAAAGAATATTATGTTGTCTTCCACTTTTTCAATTTGAAGGTTTGAAAAGAAAGCTCTAGATGGCCCACTCAGATCAAGCAGGTCAAAAACATTAAGCCAATTTGTCGGAGAAAGATGCATAAGATTATTTGGTTCATTTGTTTTTGTCTCAACATCTAATAATTCTTTATCCTTATCTGTTTTTTGAGTTGTTATTTCTTCAGCTTTAATAGGTTCTTCAGCTTTAACAGGTTCTTCAATTAAATTAGGTTCTTTTTTTTGGACTAATTTAGATTTTTTTTTTAACTCTTTTCTGTCTGAATCTGTAAAAGTAAGGCACCTTAATACAGCAATATCAAAACAGTCTCTGGTCTTGCCTGTTTGCTTAGCATCAACTAGCCCATTTGAGAAAAATTGGTAATAAAGATTTAAGGACTGTGCAGAACTATCATTCGTGAGTGCCATTTGCATGATTTTTTGATGCAAAAAACTTAATGCTCTATCAAACAAAATTTCATAATTAACGTCTAAAGACTGATAACGCTTCAATTCTTCAACTACTTTGTCTGCCTCATTTGAAAAAATTGAATCAAATAATTTGGTTGTTGATGACAGGTCTAAAACACCATGTAACTTTGAGATTGATTCTTCCTCAAGGTTACTATCACAATGAGAAATAGCTTGGTCAGACAAAGTTAAAGAATCTCTAACAGATCCTTTTGCAAGCTCAACTAAGAGATCTAAAGATTTTTCATCTGAGTTAACATTTTCTTCTTTAAAAACTTTCTTTATGTTTGCTTTTATCAACTCATCACTCACAAGTTTCAAATTAAACTGCAAACATCTTGAAATAATTGTTTTAGGAATTTTGTGCGTTTCAGTTGTTGCCATAATAAAAATTACATGGCCTGGAGGCTCCTCTAAAGTTTTGAGCAAAGCATTAAAACTTTGCATGGAAAGCATATGGACTTCGTCAATTAAATAAACCTTATACTTTCCTTGTGATGGCCTGTATTGAACTGAATCAAGCAGTTCTCTCATATCATCAACACCGGTCCTAGATGCAGCGTCAATTTCAATAAGATCTAGATGAGAATTGTTCTGAATGGCCTCACAATTTGCACAAACATTACAAGTTTCACCTTTTTCTGAATCATAATTTGAACAATTTAGTGCTTTAGCAAACAGTCTTCCAAGCGTTGTTTTACCCACACCTCTTGTGCCTGAAAATATATAACCATTATGAAAATTTTGGTTTTTAATTATGTTCCTCAAAGCAACTACAGCATTATCTTGTCCAATAACTTCTGTGAATGATTTGGGTCTGTATTTATTTGCTAGTGCCATCAATCGTGTTCTTTTAGAGCGTTTTTTATTATTTCATAACTAAACCCTCTATAGGCTAAAAACCTTAAAATCTTTTCTTTTTCTTTAAAATTTAACTCTTTATTACGGCTTTTCTTATTGAATTGAGTTAGACATTTATCCTCCCAGTCTATTTCTAGAGAATACATGTCATATTGCTCTGGGGAGATTCCTTTTTTTCTTAAATATTGTGAGATATAGTTTGGTCCGTAGCCTGATTCAGATTTTGATTTGATAAAAGTTACTGCAAATCGCTCATCGTCTAAGAATTTTGCTTCTGTTAATCTTTGTATTACATCATTAAGGTCCTGAACAGATGGCTCAAAACGTTTTAGTTTCGTTCTGAGCTCAATAACTGAGTGTTCTCTTCTTGAGAGAATATCTAAAGATTTATTCCATAATTCAGATGAGTCCAATCAGTTAATTATAAGGTACAACTCTGGACTTACCACCTGATCTAACTATTCTGACCTGATCCCCAGCTCTAAATGTATAGTCAACATCTTCGGGCATTTCTTGAACAATAGAAATTTCTCTGTTGTTGCTATCTAATTTGATTATGATTTCAACGCCAGGTTTTCTAGAAAGACTTTCACTAACATTTTGTCCAACGGCAGAACCTACTGCTGTGCCAACAACTGCTCCAACTTCTTGTGTTGTTTCATCATCTTCACCACCAATATTAGAGCCTACAATTGCCCCAAGAATTGAACCAAAAATATTGCCGCCTGTTCTGTCTCCTTCAATTGTTACATTGCGGATAGATACAACTACACCTGATTGTACGTATTGACTTTTAGCTGCCGCATCTCTTGAGACTACATCAGGAGAAAATCCACCTGTTGCACACCCACCAAGAGTTAATATAGATATAAGAATTAGTGATTGTATTTTTCTATTCATACTTATCTGACTCCATTAATAATGGAAAAGTTCCATCATGTAATTTAAATATATCCTCTACATTACAATTCAATACTGTAGCAATCTTTATTGATAAAACTGTTGATGGTACATAAACACCGTTCTCTATAGCATTAATGCTTTTTCTAGAAACTTGTACTGCCTCTGCCAGGCTAGCTTGTGTGATGCCAGCTTCTTTTCGTTTATGCGTTAGCAGCACAACCAAATCTTTATGATCTTTACCCATCTACTGATTCTCTATAGTCACCATATGAAAAAATAACTATTAATGCTCCAAATATAAACCAGAGAAAAGCTGATAAATTCAAAATAAATTCATTTGCAGCTTGTAAGTTCCAGTTTGAAAAATCTTGAATAGCAAACAAACTAAATATACCTAGCCCAAAAATTGAAAAGCCTGCTGCTGCTAGTTTGTAATATCTATCTGCAATATATTCATCATAAAGCGCCTTACTCTTTTCCTTCTTCCCAAAGTAATAGTCAATTGAAAGAATTGCCGAAGTCATTAAGACAAAAACTCCAGGTATGAACATAAGATCTGATGGAAGCTTAAGAATATTCCAATCAAACAAAAGATGTGCCGCAAAAAAAATCTGAACTATTCCACATATGAATAGCAAGACTGCTCGTGAAAAAAAAGTCATTATATCTCCTTATTATTTTGATCTTTTGGTTTGCGCCAACCAAGCGCTGCACCAACTGCAACACCAACTGCTATCCATACAGGCTCATTAGTAACAGCAAAAAGAGCTGCTCCTATCGCTGTACCAACACCAATCCAGTTGCCACCATTGTTTGGTTTCTTAGATTCATTCTTCATAAAATTTTCCTAATTTATTTAAATAATAGATACCATTACCTATTTAAATGTAACGCATACTACTCATTATATGATAAAAAAGCAAGCAATTGTGAAGTAAACGTTACTTTTATGTAAAAAAGTTCTTGATTTTTCTTAATTTAGTTCTAAATTTAATACTGGTGGTGCTCAGGTGAGGCCATCAAAAATTTAACTAGTCGCTTTAAGGAGGACTAATATGTTAATTAATTTTACTGATCCAATGTTTTCAAACCGTGTCTTAGGTTTTGAAAATCTCGTAGATAGACTCGAAAGAATTTCTAATGAGTCTCAAACTGGTTACCCACCATATAATATTTATAAGGATGGGCTTAAGTTTCAAATAGAGGTTGCTCTAGCTGGAATTGAAAAGAAAGATCTTGATATCGAATTGTGCGATGGTGCTTTAACTATCAAACATGATGGGCCTAATGCCACATCAGAAAACTCTGAAACCTTGCACAAAGGTATTGCTAAAAGAGCTTTTAAATTAAAGTTCACGTTAGCAGAAGATCTTGAAGTACTAGGAGCTTCTTTGAAAAATGGTCTTTTGACTATAGATATGGAAAGAGTGGTTCCTGATCACAAGAAACCTCGAGTAATAGAGGTTAAATAATTTAGGGCGGTTAAACCGCCCTTCTCGCTTATGAGATATTTAGGTTTATTTTTAATATTTTATGTAGTTTTTGTTGAAGCAAAATCAGCAAAGACCGATCACGCCGAAATTATTATTATTGGCGAAAAAAATATCATAGATAAGCCTGGCATTATTGAATTAGGCTACAAGTTCACTTTAACTCCTGGATGGCACACTTACTGGATTAACCCAGGTGATTCTGGTGGTCCACCAATATTTGAATTTAACTCACCAGATGGGTGGAAGATTAAAAACAATGTTTGGCCAGGTCCGCAGAAGATTGAGTATCCACCATTAATGACATTTGGTTATGTGGATGAAGTAGTTTTTCCATTCCAACTTGAACTTGAAAACCTTAATGATCAAGAAACAGAAATTATTACAAAGTTTCTCGTATGTGATGACATATGTGTTCCTGAGGAAGCAACACTTTTATTAAAACTTAAGAACCAGATACTAAATATAGAGGAGAGACCTAATCAGCTACAAAAATGGCGTAATCTTGTCCCTATAAGAGCGCCGCCTGAAACTTTAGTATCCTCAGCTGGTACATCATTCACTATCGAATCAGAATCGATAACTAACCAATCACAATTTTTTCCCTTCGATGAAAATACTATGGATTTCTCAGCAAAACAGATATCCAAAAATGGCAGGCTTTCTTTTGAAGTTTTTGAAGATTTTGCAGGAACATTAAAAGGTGTTGTTTCAACTGATAGTTCTTTCTTTGAAATTGAGAAAGCTGGTACTGTCTCAGTAAATTCCGATGTAGGTATTTCACTGCTAACGGCAATTCTTTTTGCTTTCATTGGAGGTTTAATACTTAACCTCATGCCTTGCGTTTTACCAGTTATAGCTCTGAAAGCCCTATCACTAGTAAAAAGTTCTGCAGATTCAAACTCATCTGTTAGCTTAAATGCAAGTGCATATGTTTTTGGTGTAATAGCAACATTTATGGCAATCGCTATTACCTTAGTATCACTAAAGAATGCTGGCGAATTGATTGGTTGGGGCTATCAATTACAAAGCCCATTTGTTGTGACGCTTTTATCCATACTTATTTTTGCAATTGGTATTGTTCTAGTTACTGATATAAATCTTGGAACAGGTTTGGGCAAATTAGAGGGATACATAAATGGTTCTGGACCATTTAATTCTTTCTTGACTGGTGCGCTTTCAGTAATTGTTGCTTCTCCTTGCACAGCACCTTTTATGGGAGCGGCTTTAGGTTTTGCATTAATTCAACCAGACTTATATTCGTATCTAATATTTTTGTCTTTGGCTGTTGGCTTTGCTTTGCCATATTTTTTAATAGCTCTATTCCCATCATTAATTAGTTTGTTGCCAAAACCAGGCAAATGGATGGAAACATTAAAACAATTATTTGGTTTCATGATGTTTGGTGCAGCAATTTGGCTTCTTTGGGTGCTAGCAAATCAAGTAGACGCCAACTCATTGCTTCTAGTTTTAATAGGTTGGTTTTTAGCAGCTTTCGTAATTTGGTTGTCCATAATTAGATTTAAATATAATTTAATAATTGTCTTATTGGTTGTTTTTGGTTGGAGTTATCAGCTCAGTAACTGGGAATTTAAATCACAAGATGTCGCTGAAGATAAAAATGCGATAACTTGGTCAATCGAGAGAGAATCTGAATTACAAAAAAATGGAGAATCATATTTTATAAACTTTACAGCAGCATGGTGCATAACATGCAAAGTTAATGAGGGCGTTGCATTCACTGATAAAGTTTTTGAAGAATTTGAAAAAAATAATGTAGCTTACCTTAAAGCTGATTGGACAAATAGAAACCCACAGATAGCTGCTCAAATTGAAAAATACAATAGATCTGGAATTCCACTTTATATTTTTTGGAATGAAGGACTTGACGAACCATTGGTTCTTAATGAAATATTAACTGAAGGTTATTTAATGGAGGTTATTAATGAAAATTAAAATATTCAGTTTGTTATTGCTAAGTTTTTTAGCATTAACATCGGTAAAAAATGGAGAAATAGCTCCTAGTTTTAGTCTTTTAAATCAAGACAATGAAAATGTATCTTTAGACCAGTTTAAAGGTAAAAAGATTATCCTCGAGTGGACTAACCATGACTGTCCTTTTGTAAAAAGACACTACGATACAGAAAATATGCAGAACATCCAAAAGGATATGACTGATAATGAAGTAGTCTGGTTGTCGATTATTTCTTCAGCTAAAGGAAAGCAAGGATATGTCACAAAGGATCAAGCTAAAGAGTTAACAACAAAAAGAAATGCACACCCTACACACGTCTTATTAGATACTAAAGGCGATGTTGGCAGAATGTTTAGCGCAAAAACTACACCCCATATGTTTGTGATTGATGAAATAGGTAAAGTCAGATATCAGGGGGCTATCGATAACCTTGGTAATACAGGTGCATTATTCTCTACTGATTTAAGTAAAGCTAAGAATTATGTCAGAAATGCTGTTAGTCAACTTGTTTCAGGTGAAGAGGTCAAAGATAAAAAGACTAGGCCTTACGGTTGCTCTGTTAAGTACTAGAAAATATAGTCAACCCAAGACTCATCCGGAAAATCTTTTTTATTAAGTTTGTGCCCATTCAATAGATGGGCAAAACTTGGTTTGATGGGCTTATTTATAGGCTCTAAGGGTTTAGCTCCTTTACTTGTATTGCAAGACCTGCAAGAAGTTACAATATTTTCCCAGTTTGTTTCACCGCCTTTTGATCTTGGAATGACATGATCAAGGGTTAACTGTTTATTATCAAAAATATCATTACAGTATTGGCACCTATACATATCTCTTAGAAAGATGTTAGATCTCGAGAATTTCACATAGTTTTGAAATTTATGAAATCTGCGCAGCATAATAATACTCGGCACTTCAATTTCCATTGATGGAGACCTAACAGTCCACTTTTCATGGCTTTTAATAACAATAATATTTTTAGTAATTAATAGTCTTATTGCTGTTTTCCAATCTATAGTTGAGAGAGGAAAATAACTTACTGGTTTTCCATTTCCATTTAATAAAAGACAATCATTGGACATAAATTAACTCACTAATTTCATCTTAAATTAAATTTTGTATCTATCAACTCAGGTAGTATTATTAGAGAAAGGTTTTTTTTTGGGGGGTCTATGACAGAACCATTTATTCTTTTTGGAGAACAACATACACAAGCACTTACATATTCATTTGTAATTATTCTAATTCTTTGCGTGCTTGGAAATTTTTTAAGCAACAAAATGCAAGAATTTGCAGCAAAACTAATTGGTGTATCTCTTTTAGTTTTTGAGGTAACCAAACCATTTATATATATCTTTGGCTTTGATAAGCCATGGGAGACTTATCTACCTTTACATATGTGTAATTTCAGTGCTGTATTAATCGGTATTTTCTTACTGCAGAAAAAGAAAAATCAAATGTTTTTTGAATTGCCTTTCTACTGGGGCATTGGGGGTGCAACAATG
>QCMX01000014.1 GCA_003213455.1 SAR86 cluster bacterium AG-422-P06
AAGTTGTATAAGGAATATTGTGCTCTATACAATAATGTCTTCCAGTTACACCTAATGGACCCTCAACAGAGACATGCACATAATCTGGATTACATTTTTTAATTTTTTTCTTTAAATCCCAAAAGTTCCAGGCTACCGATATCTCAGGATAATTTGGTAATGGAAATGTATGAAAATTACCTGGATGTATCACATCAACTTTAAAACCTTTCTCCTTAAGTTTTTGAACAACGGTAGTCATAGTAGTAACTACACCATTAACTTGAGGTTCCCATGCATCTGTAATAATTAATATTTTATTCATAATTCAGAAATTGTATTTATTTTAAAGTCTTCTTCAATTTTCAATAATTTAATTGTTCCATCATTTTCTTCCACTATAGCAGAACAAGACTCAATCCAATCACCTGTATTCAAATAGAAATGACTATCAAATCTTAAAATTTCAGGCCGATGGTTGTGACCACAAATTAAACCTTGGTAATCACCTTCCTGACATTCTTTCTGAACCAATCCCTGAAATCCACTAGCTCCTGATACAATTTTTTTTGTTAAATTTTTAAGGTATTTCGATAAAGGTCTATTGATGTATATAAGTACGTCATAAAGCATGCCACCAAACTTAGATAGCCATTTTACATTCGAAGTGACTGCATCATATTGATCACCATGTAAGACGATGATTTTTCCATGTTTAATAGATGCAAATTCGTGCCTTTCCTTATGATTAAAGTTTGATAGTACTGCCATAATTTCTGCATAATCATCATTTTTGAACTCTAGATTTTCTTTTAGATCTTGATCTCTTAATGGATCGTCATGGTTACCAGATATGTAAAAAACATTAGTGCCATTTTTGAACATTTTATCGAAATTCTTCAAAACTCTTTGATGCCCTTCAGGCCAGTAGAATTTATCTTCCATTGACCAAAAATCAATAATATCTCCCACTAAATATAAGTTTTCACAACTAACTGAATTGAGGAAGTGTTCTAATTTTTTATTCTGACAACCATTAAATCCCAGATGTATATCAGAAAGAAAAATAGATTTATATTGATTATTTTTATTCATATAGCATTATTTTAATCTATGTCTCTTAAACAAAAAGAAGAAATTACTATTTGGACCTTTAAAGATGGAAAAAAAGGTCATGAAAAGCAGATTGAAGCACTTATTTCAGAATTTAGCTTATTTAAAAAACTTAAACTCTATGACTTCAGTGCCTGGGAAAAACATAATTCTGTACCAGACATAATTATTGGTGCAGGAAATAATACCCATAAACACATGCTTACGGCAAAAAAAGAACATCCAACAGCTAAGACTATTGTTTTAATGAAACCTTCTTTGCGCCCTACTCAATGGTTTGACATCGCTATTGTTCCAGATATGGATAGATATTATCTAGGAAAGCCTAAAAACGTTATAACAACTAAAGGCGTTTTATCTAGATACTCTGATTCAGAAACAACGCCAAAAACAGGTTTGATTATCATTGGAGGCAAAAGCAGGCATTACCATTTTCGAAAAAAAGTTGTTAAACAACAAATTGAATGGCTCATAAATGAAATGTTTAAAGATTATCAGTGGAAAATAACTACTTCTCCAAGATCTCCAGATTTAGATATTCCCAAACACACAGGAAATGCTGAATTCTATAGCTGGAAGGATACTGAAGAAGGTTGGCTTTCAGAAGAAATTAAACAAAGTGAAGTTACTTTTTTAACACCCGAGAGTGTATCAGTACTATATGAAGGACTTTCTACAAATACAAAAGTTTATGTTTTCCACCATGAACATCATACCGCTGACCAATATGGAAGCGAAAAAAAGACTAAAGTTACAAAAAATATTGATAAATTAAAATTGCAAGGACAAATAGGTTATATCGATTCAAAACGATACATGCTATCTAGATCAATAAAGTCAGCAGATTTAATCCACCCAAAAGTTAGTGAACCATTTTGCGAGACAAAAAGAGTGGTTAAAGAACTCATGGAAATATTATGAAAATCCTTCATCTGTTCTCGAGTAAAGTCTTCGCAGGTTTAGAAAGACATGTTGAGGAACTCTCATTTGAGCAGTCCAAAAGTCATGAAATTACAGTAATTGGTCCAGAAAAGTTCAAGATTAAATTTAGAGCAAACTATGAAACCATTAATACCAATCAATGGCGTTTTTCTCCAATATTATGGCTTCAATTAAGGGATGCAATTATGCGAATAAATCCTGATATTGTTCATACCCACGGACAAAAGATGACCAATATTATTAAAGCCAATTTACATTTCTCTACGATACATGGAACAAAAAAAAACATTGCTCCTTTTAAAAAATCTCAATTTATATTTGGTGCAAGTAAAAAATCGTTAGAGCACATACCGCCGGAAAAATCGATGGTGTTAGAGAATTGGGTAGATGAAACAAGATTTGATAACTTCAAAAAAGAAACTTCTGAGTATTTTTTATATATTGGAAGATTTGAGCCTGTTAAGAACCCTGAAAGACTAATTAGGTCATGGAAAACTAGTTATGGAAAACTAGTTATGGTGGGTAGTGGTCAATTGGAAAAAAAGTTAAAAAATTTAATAAAAGAACTAAAGCTAACGGATGTTATTGAAATTCAACCAGAAAATAATGACGTTGGATCTCTGTTAGAAAAGGCCCATGCCTTGATTATTTCATCTGATAGAGAAGGATCACCAAAAGTTTTATATGAATCTCTTTATTGTGAAGTGCCAGTTCTCTCAACGAATTGTGGCAATATTGCGGAAGTACTACCAAAAGAATCTGTTGCTGAAACGAACGATCAATCCTTTCAGAATTTATTAGAAAAATGGGTAGGAAAAGTCGATCAGCTTAGTTTGTTGCAAAAAAATTGTTTTAATGAGGTTCATAGTAAAAACCTGCTTTCCATACAAACTAAAAAAATTAACGATAAGTATCAAGAATTTTTATCTATGGCATCTAGATAGAAACTTACAGTCTTTGAATGCATTAAATCAGATGTTAAGAAAATATTGCTTGGTACATCTTCTTTTCCAGATAGAGATTTCACTGTGTCTGCTAGGGAGTTAAAATTATTAAATTCAACTTTTCCTTGAGGAAAACACATATCCAAAACTTCCCCTGGACCACCTCTATCCCAACCTGCAATTTTCTTTCCCATCATAGCTGCCTCTAGGATTGTCCTACCAAATGGCTCTGGTTTGGACGATAAATTTAATACCACTTCAGATAAATAATAAATTTCTCTGATGTCGTCTTTAGCATTATAGAAGTACACCTTATTCTGTAATCTGTAATCCTCAATAAGTTTTTTTAGACTATTCAAGTATTTGGGTTTAGCAGATTGGTATGGCCCAACTATCAAACCTGAATAATCCTCAGGAAGGTCAGACATAAGTTTAATAAATGATTCTTGGCCTTTCCATGAGGATAGTCTTCCTGGGAAAGTAATAATCTTTTTATTCTTTAAGTTTGTAAATTTTTTAAAAAAAATATCCTTATAACTTTCAGACGGGACAAAACTATTTGAAAAATATTCTTCATCAGAGCCTCTATAAATTAATCTAGGAGGTTTTTTTAGATATCGCTCATAGTTTTCATTAACGTAGTTCTCTACTGTTTTAGAAATAGCTATTACTCTATCAAAACTTGCCATTATTCGACTGTAGAAAGGTGTGCTGTATAAACCATGAAATGTTGAAAAAATTATTGGTCTTGGATTTTTGATGAATATTTTTGATAACTGAAGAACCCAAGCTGGTATTCTGGAACGAATATGAACAATATCAGGTGATATTTCATTGATCACATCTGCTAATTTTTTTGCCTGGAATAATGTAAAAATACTTTTGTTAGAAATCTGAAGATGAATATGGTTGCCTCCATCTTCAATTAAATTTTTTACCTGTCTACCACCATTTGATATCACATATGATTCATGTCCTTTTTTTACAAGGTATTTATTAAAATCTAAGACACCTCTCTCTACCCCACCTGTATTTAGTGTTGGGAGAATTTGTATTACTTTTAATTTACGCATCTAAAGAATTAATTCTTATTCTACCGTATCTAGTTTCCTCAAAATTAATTTCCATTTTTTTTAATGTCTTTGAAACAATATCAATCATTTTTGAAGAATTACCACAGATAATAATTAATGGAAGCTGTTGTTGATTTGTTAGAACAAAGTCTTCAACAGCAACTTCCACATCACCATGTCTTACACCATGCAAATCAAGATTGATTAGATGATTTTCAAGAAATGTTTTCACTTATCTATGTATATCTCTACGTAAGTGCTGTCATCAGAATTCTTATAAGCTCTAGCCATTCCAGCAGTGTTGAATATCATTGCAGGATTGCCATTTGAATCAAGCGCTATTACACCCCCATCTGCTCCCATATCTCTTAACTTGTCAATAACCGTCTGAGCAGCCTGCTCAACACTTAAGTTTTGATATTTCATTAATGCACAAATTTCTTTTGCAACACCAAGCCTTATGAAATATTCTCCATGACCAGTACCTGATACTCCACATACATTATTTTCTGCCCATGTTCCTGCACCAATAATTGGCGAATCTCCAATCCTGCCTGGCTTTTTGTTTGTCATTCCACCAGTTGATGTGCCTGCAGCTATATTGCCGTAGGCATCTAATGCAACAACACCTACTGTGCCCATTTTGCTTTCCTTTTGTTTCTTTTTTGCTCTTTCAAGCTTTTCTTTTGAATAAAAATAACTTGGGTAGACAATCTCCAACCCAGCTTCCTTGGCAACTCTTTCAGCTCCTTTACTGGAAAACATGACATGATTTGTATTTTCCATTATATGTCTCGCTAGCCTTATAGGATTTTTTACATTTGTCACTGAAGCAGCTGCTCCAGCATTTAAATTAGAACCATCCATAATGGAAGCATCTAATTCCTGTTTAAATTCAGATGTATAAACTGCTCCCTTTCCAGCATTGAATAATGGATTGTCCTCCAATATAACTATTGCCTCCTCAACAGCATCTATGCTTGTGCCGCCCTTAAGCATTACCTCATAACCTTTGTTTGCTGACTCTTCTAAAGCTTTCTTAATCCCATCGATATCATCTTGGGACATGTCTGCGGACCAACCTGCTCCACCATGGATAATAATTGAAACATTGTTTATTTCAGAAAATGCTGAAAGTGTAAATATTAGAAGAATGCTACTCAGAGCTTTTTTGATAGTAAGCAACATAATCAATAATAAGTTTTTGTGAATCATAACAATCAGCAGTATCATTAATTTTACAATATTGATCTGCATTTGGAGTATAAGTTGGATAATGTCCACCAACAGCAGAATTCAGAATCATATGAAATCTTTCCAAGAATGGGTTTGGTTCAAGGTTTTCTAATGTTGTATAGTCCAACGTAAATACAACTACGTCGTTATAAACCCATTCAAATCCTTGCTCATCCCATATAAGGCTTATGACATTATGGTTAGTTGGGTCGCTAGTAAAATCTTGAGGCGATAGAGATGTCCATCTTGTATAGTACCTATGGAAATCATGCCCGTAATGAGCTGTTGTATTAACTTGGTCAATTAATTGATCTTTTCCTTCCATAAGATCAATCTCTCCACTTTTTGGCCAACCCCCATATCTGTCGTCTTCAGGCATCATCCAAATTGCAGGCCAAACTCCATTCATTGATGGTGCGGAAAAACCTACATCTATTCTGCCAAATTGAAATGTTTGACCACCTTTTGATCTTAATCTAGCACTGTAGTATTGATCTTCAGATGCATTGTACTTAGGCACAATATATAAACAGCCATTTTTTACATAAACATTTTCAGATGAGTCAGTATAAAGTTGCCATTCGCTGTTGCCCCATCCTGGAATCCCATACTGTGAGCCATCGCCATACATATATGACCATACATTCGTGTCTAAGGTATTGCCTATGAAATCATCCTGCCAAACTAAATTAAATTCATCGTACTCATTTGGGGTAATATTTGGGCAATAATCGACAGATGGAGCTGGAGTAGGTTCAGGAGCCAAACCTCCTTCTATAACAACATTATCATAAAGAACTCCACTAGGATTATACGCAGTTGCTATATTACTGTACCCAAACTGGAGGTAATATCCTTGCTCTGCACTAACATCTACAGTTGTATTTAATTCGGTTGCAGACCAATTCTCCTTTGAAATATCTGTCATGTCTTGCCATTCATATTCAATAGTTGCAAACCCTGAATTCGGGTCAAGTTTTTTTATAAATGCTCTGGCAGTTGACGGTTCTGAAACTGCAGAACCTTCAGCAGCTGGTCTTTTTGCATCGAATGTAAATGAAAAATCTCCTTCAAAGGAGTCGTTAATTATGAACTCTCTGTATACACTTGTTTCAAGACATACTGAATTATGATCATCACCATAATTACTAAAAATATTTAAATATTGATCTCCACCATTCGGGCCGGCTTCACCCGATGAGATACTACTAATGTTCTCACCATTCGGAGCAGGACTTACCTGATACCCATCTATATAGCTCGTACAATCTGTTTGGAATCTATTTACGTATGCCTTCCAAGGACTAATATTCTCTACATCCGCCGGGTAATCTTCAAAATCATCAACGTATATAGTATTTGGAGCTGGTGTTGGCTCAGGAGTTGGTTCTGGTGTTGGCTCAGGAGTTGGTTCTGGTGTTGGAGCTGGAGTTGGAGCTGGAGTTGGTACCGGGTAAATGCCTTCGTTGGTTCCAGATGAGCCACCTGAACATGCTGTGACCAAAATTAGAATCAATGCATTTAAAAATTTAAAGTTATTTTTGGACATTTATTTTTAACTATTTCGGTCAGAATTTAGACATGATTATAACAATAGCCCTACATATGTAAAATGTTGACATACAAAGGCAATAAGTTTATTTTTTAACCAGTTTTAATCTACTTAATGGGGAATAATGAACTTTCTAAATAAACTTCTAAAAATTTTAATGTTACTAGCTTTAATGCTTCCAACTTTTGCTCAAGAAAATGATGATGAAGATGAGGGCTTAGAGGTAGTTGTTACTACAGCTACAAAAACTGAAAAAGATATACTTGATACTGCTCAAGCTGTTACAGCTTTAACAGGCACTCAATTGATTGAATTGGGTTTAAACAACATAAAAGATCTTAATAATATGATTCCAGGTCTCTATGTTCAAAATACAGACACTAATGCTCCAATCATAACTCTTAGAGGTATTAGAACAGAGAATGTTACAGAATTGGGTGATCCTGCTGTTGGTATACATGTCGATGGAGTTTATGTAGCAAGACCACAGGCAGCTAATGCCTTAATGTTTGATTTAGAAAGAACTGAACTTACAAGGGGGCCACAAGGAACCCTCTATGGTAGAAACTCTGTTGTTGGAACTTTAAATATAGTTACAGCAAAGCCCAATTTTGATATTCAAGGTGGTTCATTAAACCTTGAAGGTGGGCAATTAAATCAAGCTGGATTAAGAGCACATTATAACCTTCCTATTAATGATAAATTAGCGCTTAGATTTGCTTATATGGAACAATCAAAAGACTCATTTTTAGATGGGTATTGGGATGGTTCACAGCTAGATTGGAGAAGATTACCTTCTAATATCACAGATCAATTTCAAGCAATTACAAGCCCAGACCAGAGAAGCTATTTATCTGATTATGCTTGGTATCTTGGCTGTTCAACACAACCTGGTAATGGTTGTGGTCAAGGAACTTTTGCAGACCCTTTCACAAAAGTTAAAGCTGATCCAGCTGACTTTTACACAGCTATTCAAGATAGTGCATGGAGAGTAAGTGCTACTTATGTGATTGATGATAATGCTGACATTAATCTTCAGTATGAAAATTACGAAGATAACGGAAAGGGTTGGACTAATGTGCTTAGCTGTGAATTGATGAAAACAAGACAAGGTGCTATGGCTAAAGATGGACCAGCTAACACATGTACAGACATTCTTGGTTCTGAAAATAGATACCAAGCTTATGCTAATACTCCTGGTTTCAACAAAATGAGCATGGATTCATTTAGAGCTATATATAAACGCCAAATAAATGAAACTACTAATTTAACAGTTAACTATGGTTATCAAGAATTAGAACAATCAAGCCAATTTGAAATAGATTCAGGTGTAAATTATCAATATGGCATGGCTTTCAATATAAATAGACTCCTAACTGAATCGAATGTATTGGATGCTTATCTAACTGGAGCTGATGATAAATGGGCTTGGGTTGGTGGAGTTTTCACAAGTACTGAGGATAATGACATGCTTGCGAATTTCACAGCCGAATTAAATGGTCATGATTATTTTGTACAACCAAATAGAGAGCTAAATCACTATGCTGTTTACGGCCAGGCTACTTATGCATTAAGAGATGATCTATTCTTTACTTTTGGTGGAAGATTCTCTTACGACGAAAAATCAGATGTTGGTGGCAGAAACATAAACTGTAATAGTGGGAATGGATGTTATCCTCAAATTTATGGTACTGGTGGCAATCCTTTTGATGCTATAAATCAATTAGCACCAGATTATTGGATACAAATGGGCAAAATGGTTGATGGTGTTGATTGTGTTGCACCAATGATAGGTTGTGGTGTTGTTGTCACGAATAATGATACTTCACAATCTTGGGACAATTTCTCATGGCGTTTAGGTTTAGATTGGGACATGAGTGATACTTCATTTATGTACGCTTACTTAGCTAATGCTTATAAATCAGGAAGCTTAGCTGATGTGTATGTAGCACCAAGCAATTCATTACTATATTCAGAAGGACAAAGAGTAGATCTTAATTACGACCCAGAATATGTAACTACTGGTGAGTGGGGAGTTAAAGCAAAAAATGAAGACAATACGCTGAATTATTCTTTTAATGTTTTTTATACAATTTATGACGGCAAACAATTTACAGGTAACCTACCAGTTGATGTTGTTGAAGTATATGGATACGATTCTGATCCAAATTCACCAACATTTGGCCAATTCACTTACTACGATCAAGGTGTAACTCTTTGGACAACTGAAAACTTTGGCGAACAAACCCATTGGGGTGTTGAATTTGAATACACATGGTTGCCTTATGATGGCGGAAAACTTTCTGGCTTCGTAACTAGTTACCACACAGAATTTACTGATGACTTCAACACAATGTGGAGATATGGTCAGGATGCACTCTTTGGAAGAGATTATGGAGCTTCAATTGATCCAACAAATCCTAATAACTTCGTAAACTTAAAAGGTAATGAAGCGCCTTATACTCCGGATGTTGCTCTGACAATGAGATTTGAACATACATACAGACTGCAAAATGGTATGGAATTAAAGCCTGGTGTTAATTATCACTGGGAGACAGATTCTTATGTAACTCCATGGAATATGGACAAACACGTTGATGATGAAGGTGGTTGTGATGGGCCTGGTTACTTCTGTCTACCACTTGAAAACTATACTGACAAACGTCCAGCTTGGGAGATGTTTGATTATTTCTTAACATTAGATTCTAAAGACAACTGGTATATTCAGTTTGCATCTTACAATGCTAAAAGTGAAGTTGTGCCATGGTCTATTGGTATTGAAGCTGGAATACCTAGAGGAGCTTACTCCGCTCCATCTCAAAAGTTGATTAGATTTGGATACTACTGGTAAGTAGCAAGTATTTTTGTTTAATATATAAGGGAGGTTCGCCTCCCTTTTTTTATGACTACACCTGATCTATCAGATAAATACCCACATGTTCCATTCATCTTAGGGTTCAAACCTTATGCGAATATCACAGAATTTGCTGGCAAAATAGTTACAGTTGAATGTCCAGATGACAATTCTTTAGTAAGAGAGATCTTATCTAATGATGGGGAGAATTCAATTCTATTTATCAACGGCCACAAATCAAATAATGTTGCTTTGTTAGGAGATAATCTTGCTGAATTAGCTATTAAAAATAATTGGGGAGGAATTATAGTTAATGGTTGTATTAGGGATATTCAAATCTTAAGAAACATGAACTTAGGAATTTATGCTCTAGGAGCTTGTCCAAAGAAAAGCAATAAAAATGGTAAAGGCAAGATCAATGGATCTTTTGTGATTGATGAAGTCAACATACAACCAGAATACTGGGCATATGTTGACCAAAATGGAATTCTTATCTCAGCAAATGAGCTTGAATCCTAGTAACATTCAAGGACCTTTTCGCCCTTTTCTCTTCCTATCTCTACATTCATTAAATCTAAATCTAATGGTCCTTTTGTAGCAATGTATAAGGGTAAATTTACCTTTGATAAGTCAAGACTACTGTTATTTGAAAAACACTTTATAGGTAAACTATAGTCAATAAAAGTATCAGACTTTGTCAAAAATTCTGAGAGATCTAACACAGGAGTACACCCTATTCCACATGATATTAAATATTTAATATCCTCAGTTGTTTCATTTACCCTGGCTCTTAGGTTTATATACCCATCATCAAATGATCTTAAGTTAAGAATTTCTTTTGATAAAAGTAAAAAGCTATTAAGGTGATCTGACTCTCTGATTTTCAGTTTTAAAGTATCGTCCTGTTTGTTAACGTCAATTAAGTCGACTTTAACAATATTATTTTGTGAGGAGACTTTGTTGCTAGAAATTTGCACTTGCTGAAGATTGCTTTCTTGAATATAACCTATGAAATTTTCACTAATCGTTCCTTTCAATAATTCAATCTTAGGAAGCTGTTCGTTCGCATTAATTTCTCCCTCATCAAGAGCTGGAACTACTACATTATCCTCATAAGAAAGACCATAACCATATGCAAATAATGGATCGCTTGTAGCATCATAGTAGTTTAAGTTAGCTTGATAAGTATTTTTAGGCCAACTAAATGGTAATGTACCAGTAAAGTCATAATTTGTTTTATCACCACTTACCATAACATCAGTCATTCCTCTAGATTCAGTTCCTGGCAACCAAGCAACAACGAAAGCATCTGATAAATTAATTTCTTTTGTTACCCATAATGGCCGACCTGTAAAAAATAAAGAAACAGTAGGTATGTTATTTTTTTTAAGCACCTCTAAAAATGCTATATGTCTTTTAGATGCGAAGTTTAGATTGCTTCTATCACCGACTCCTTCAGCATACGGCTGTTCTCCATATGCAACAATTGCAAGATCATAATCCTCAGCATCTACATTATTTAGAAACTGTACATGTGTAACATTTTCAGCTCCAATTTCTTCTTTAAGAGCATCTAAAAAAGTAATTGCATTTGGAAAATCTTTATTCTGGTTATTTGTACCTTGCCAGTCTAGAGTCCACCCACCTGTTTGAGTTCTTAAAGAATCAGCATCAGGACCAATAACTAAGACCCTTTTTCCTTTTTTAATTGGCAAGATATTTTCATTATTTTTTAAAAGCACTAATGATTCTCTTACTGCTTGGCGTGAAATATCTCTATTATGTTGTAAACCTACTTCAGAAAAAGGTGAATTTGATGGTTTCTTGCCATCAAACAAACCAAGCCTTTCTTTTACAATCAAGATTCGTTTCACAGCATCATCTAACCTTTCAATAGGAATTTCCCCACTTTCTGCTTGTCTTAATGTATTGCGATATAAATCTTTCCAATTTTCAGGAACCATATACATATCAACACCTGCAATTAATGACTCTGGGCAACTACCATTTGAGCAGCCTGGTATTTGACCATGACCATTCCAGTCACCAACAACAAAACCATCAAAACCCATTTGGTTTTTTAAGACATCTGTAAGGAGATATTCATTTCCATGAACCTTGGACCCATTCCATGAATTGAAACTTGCCATCACAGTCTGTATACATGCATCAAGAGCGCTGTAATAAGGCGTTCCATGTATATCTTTCAAAATATTTTCACTAACTTTTGTATCGCCTTGATCAACACCTAAGTAAGTACCTCCATCTCCCAAAAAGTGTTTTGCAGTACCAATAATTTTATTTGGTCCAAGGAATTGGTCTCCCCTTCCCTGCAAACCATATATGAATGCTTCACCTAGTCTTGAAACTAATTCTGGACTTTCAGAATAACCCTCATAAGTTCTTCCCCATCTATAATCCTGTGGAACCGTAACAGTTGGGGCAAAGGTCCAATATAGACCAGTAGCTAGAACTTCTTCTGCTACAGCTGCTCCAATATCTTCTAAAAGTTTTTCGTTACCAGATGCACCAAGACCAATATTATGAGGAAAAATTGTGGCACCAAAAACGTTACTATGACCATGCACTGCATCTGTACCCCAAAGAATCGGAACAGCTGCTCCTGAATTAATTGATTCATCATAAAAATCTTGTGCGAGCTGTTTCCATTCATTTGTGCTGGCTCTTTGATTTCCGTTTGGTGAAGTATTTCCTCCATTAAGAATTCCGCCTATTGGATATCTTTTAAGATCGCTTGGTTTAATGAAATCTAAATCAGCCATTATTGTTTGGCCAACTTTTTCTTCCAAAGTCATCTTAGACAAGACTTCTTCAACAAAAGCCATATCTCCAACTGGGCAAGAATTTACCCTTTCCCAACTCAACTCTTCACCGAATAGCGGTATTGATAGAAAAAATATTGTTAAAAACCGTCTCATAATACTTATGCGTAATTAATGTATATTGCAGCCAAGATAGCAACTATAGTAATCGAACCTATATTAAACAAATTTGAGGTTTTAAAATCCTCTCCTGTTAAAGCAAAGACCTTGGCATTTTCTTTATTAGGTGAAAGTAAACTACTAACTACAAATGCTAAGAAGAATGAAATAGCCATTTGATGCATAAATGGTTCAATTAGCGATTCGGATGTATTTGCTACATAAAGCTTCATTATTACACCTGCTGTTAGAGCAGTTGCAGAACCCCACAAGACTGAATTTGAAGTTGAGTTCTTAAAAATTATTGCTGATAAAAAGACGAATAGTATTACTGGACTGAATAGACCCATATATTCTTGCACATATTGGAATGCAGAGTCTAAGCTTCCAAGAAATATTGGTGCAACAATGATGGAAATAATTAAGCCAATAAGACCTGCTTTTCGACCAACACCAACAAGACTTTTATCATTCATTGACATATCGCCTTTGTATAAATCCATTGTAAATATAGTACTTACGCTGTTAGTTAATGAAGCTAAAGATGAAACGATTGCTGCTACTAATGCTGCAAATGTTAATCCCAGTATGCCGTTAGGAAGTAATGACAACATAGATGGATAAGCTCTACTTCTATCTCCTTCAAGAGAAGGTATAGTTGTGCCTTCAAGGGCAACTGCTATTAAACCTGGTAAAACGACAACTACTGGCATCAATATTTTTAGGAAACCAGCGAACATAAGTCCATTTTGTGCTTCATTTAAGCTTTTAGCACCAAGCGCCCTTTGAGTTATGTATTGATTTGTGCCCCAATAATAAAAATGAGCAATCCACATGCCTCCAATTAGCACCCAAATACCAGGAAGTTTTACATAATTACCATATGCTTCTGGATCTTGCTCTTTTGGAACGTAAGATAATAATGCATCAAACTTTTCAGGGAAATTAGCTTGCAAGGTCATGAAACCTTCCCAAGCTCCAGCACCGTCAGATATCGCATTCAAACCAACATATGAAACATATAAGCCTGCAAAAATTAATAAGCTGACTTGGATAATGTCAGTAAAGGCAACAGCTTTTAATCCTCCATATAATGAGTATGCAAGAGATAGTAGACCTAACAACACCATAGCCATGATTAGGTTTAGACCAGTAAGATTATTTACTGCCTTTGCACCTAGCCACAAAATAGTTGGCAAAATCACAAAGATATACATGATTAGCATTAATACAGCTAGTAATTTACTTACCCTTGTATCGTATCGTTGAGATAGTAATTGAGGCATTGTAAAAACTTGTTGTTTTAAATAAACAGGCAGCAAAAACTTCCCTACAACAATTAATGCTACAGCTGCAGTCCATTCGTATACAGCTATAGCCATTCCAAATGCATAAGCATCTCCATTCATCCCAATAATTTGATCGGCAGCTATATTTGCTGCAATTAAAGATGTACCTATAGCCCACCAAGGGAGAGATCTACCTGCCAGAAAATATTCTTCTGGAGTTTTGTCTTCTCCTTTTTTAGTTCTAGAGACGTAAGTTGCAATTGCTATTAGAGCAACAGCATAAAACCCAACTATTAAGTAGTCTAAACTATTCATGTAACCTCCTTATGACAGAATAATTCAAATTCCCATACAAAGGCGTATGTTCTTTGTTAATTAAATTAATTGAAATATTTTTTAGTATTTCATTGTGTGCTTCTGAATGATGATTTTCAAAATTATCTTTAAGCATATTTATGGCATTCATTTCTGAAATTGTCCTCATTATACTCCCTGCAAAAAAAATACCTCCTTTTGCATTAAAAGTTAGAGCCAAATCTGATAGCAAAACACCCAATCCTACTACAAATTTATCTATGACAAATGTTGCTAAATCGTTATTGCCATAACTGCTTACAACTTCCTCTGGTGTAAAGTTTTCTCCACTCTTCTCGTTGAAAATCTTCTTTATACCCGACCCAGAAAGGAAGTCTTCAAGAACAAGAAATTCTAAATTATTATCTACTTCGAATAGTTTGCTGAAATATGCATTAAAAGATTTTGTATTGCCTAATTCTGTTGCATATACATAAGGAGTATTTTTTACATACCTAAGAACAGAAAAACCTAGACCTGTACCAGGTCCAATTGCTAAACATGTATTCTGTAGATCCAAGTTACCAGGCTTAATAGTTTTTAGATCGTTATCTTTCATAAGCGGTAAGGAATATCCAATTGATTCCCAATCATTTAGTAAGTAACATTCTGAAGCACCTAATCTTTTCTCTACATCTGTGCCTGAAATAGAAAGATTTCTATTTGTCATCGAAATTTTATTATTTTCACAAGGGCCTGCAGCAGAAATTATGATTTCATCGCATTTAGCCTCAGAATTTATAGAATCTAGAGCCTTATAAAAGTCATCATTCGTTCTAATAGGAAATTTTTTGACATCTGATACTTTCAAAGATTCTGGATTACCAACGCCTGCTCTTAGGTTTGTTCCACCTAAATCAATAAGTAATGTTTCAGCGCTCAAAATGCAATCCTCAGATAGTAAAGATTATATATAAAAATTAAATTATTCCTATGGTGAAAAATGAGCTAATCTACTGATAAATGAATAATTGGAAAAACAAAGTAATTTACCAAATTTACCCTAGGTCTTTTCAAGATACTTCAGGAAATGGGATTGGTGACTTAAATGGCATATCAAGTAAAGTAAACTACATTTCTGATCTTGGAGTAGATTACATTTGGATATCGCCTTTTTTTGAATCTCCGCAAAAAGATTTTGGGTATGACGTATCGAACTATAGAAAAGTAGATAAAATTTTTGGATCAAATGATGATTTTAAAAAACTTATAGATATTTTCCATAAAAGAGATATAGGTGTAATTACTGATTTAGTTCTAAGCCATACTTCAGATGAACACGAATGGTTTAAGGAGAGCAGAAGCTCAAGAACAAACAAATATAATGACTGGTATGTATGGCAAGATGGTATTCCAGGCTCACCGCCTAATAATTGGTTGTCAGTTTTTGGTGGCAGTTCATGGGAATGGGACAAAACCAGAGAGCAATATTACTTACATAACTTTCTAGACTCTCAGCCTGATCTGAACTTTCATAATCCAGAAGTCCAAGATCAAATGTTAAGCGAAATAAAATTTTGGTTAGATTTTGGAGTTGATGGTTTCAGATTTGATGTAATTAACTTCTTATATCATGACAAGGAGTTAAGAGATAACCCAGCGAAAGACCCAAATTTTGTAAGACCACTTGGTTTCAACAAAGACAATCCTTATGGGCTTCAAGTTCATAAGTATGACAATACCCAACCTGAAACACTGGAGTACTTATCAAGAATAAGAACAATGTTAGATAAGTATGATGCAATATCTGTGGGGGAAATTGTTGCTGAAAACCCATTAGAAATAATTGGTGAATATGCCAATGATAACAGATTACATATGGCGTACTGCTTTGAATTCTTATCAGAAGATTTTGATTTTATGCAGACAGACAAAATTGTAAAAGATTTCTTTCAAAATAATCCAGGATCTTGGCCTTGTTGGTCTTACAGCAATCATGATTCAAAACGCATTGCTTCCCGAATATCTAAAGACCCAAAAGATATAATGAAAAAACTTCTAGAGTTAGAAGGCAATATTTGTATATACCAAGGCGAAGAACTTGGCTTAAAAGAAACCGATGTAGCTTTTGAAGACTTGCAAGATCCTTTTGGCAAAAATTTTTGGCCTGAATTCAAAGGTCGAGATGGTTGCCGAACACCAATGCCTTGGAACTCAAATAAAAATCTGGGTTTTAGTTCAAGCCTTCCATGGTTGCCTGCAAATAATGAATATTTAAGTTGTTCCGTAGAAAAGCAAATTGAAGATAAAAGTTCAATGTTAAATTTTACAAAGGATCTAAT
>QCMX01000015.1 GCA_003213455.1 SAR86 cluster bacterium AG-422-P06
TCAGCGATGACAAAACCATCGTTTGTTTCAGTAATTATCTCAAGACGCTTTTCAGATAATTCAGTCAGTGAGTCACTATGCATCAAGATGCAGAAGCTTTCCTTCTCTCCTCTACCAACTCTTCCTCTTAATTGGTGTAGTTGAGCTAGTCCAAACCGTTCTGAATTCTCAATCACCATAATATTTGCATCTGGCACATCAATTCCAACCTCAATTACTGTGGTAGCAAGAAGAATTTTGGTTTTCTTATCTTTAAAATCTTTAAGGATTTGATGCTTATCTGCATCTTTCATTTTGCCATGAATAATTTCATAGTCTTGAGAATCAAATTCCTTCTTCAGTATTTTTTCTAAATCTTCAATACCAATAAGCTCACTTTCACTCTCATCTATCAGAGGACAGACCCAATAAACTTGTGAATTTTTACTAATAGCACTTTTAATCCTGTTGATCAGAGCATCTCTTCTGTTATTAGGGAGTGTTGTGGTAACTATTGGAGTTCTATTTGGTGGCAAGGATTTGATAGTTGATATATCTAATCCTGACAAAACACCCATGGCCATAGTTCTTGGAATTGGCGTTGCAGATAATAGCAATTGATGCGGATAATCATCAGCCTTTTCTTTGAGCTTTAGCCTTTGGCTAACCCCAAACCTGTGTTGCTCATCATATATAACTAGAGACAAATCTTTATAAGTGACACCTTCTTGAAAGACAGCATGAGTGCCAATAATTATTTTTGTTTTACCTTCAGCAATATTCTCATAAATTAATCTTTTTTCTTTTACAGGGATTTTAGACGTAAGTAACTGAACTTCTTCTTCACCAAACCACTCAACAAAATTCTGATAATGCTGATTGGCTAAAATGGTTGTTGGCGCAAGGATAGCAACTTGTTTTTTGTCCTCCACAACATGAGCTGCGACTAAACCTGCAACAATAGTCTTACCTGAGCCTACATCACCTTGAAGCAACCTTAACATTGGAGTTTGCGTTGCTATATCAGCACTTATTTCTTCGTAAGCTGAAACTTGATCATTTGTTAATTTAAAAGCTAAGCCTGAATTAATCTCTTTCGCCAATTTATCGTTTTGGAAAGCACTAGTGATTCTGTTTTTGTTCTGTTCTCTAATGGATAAATAGCTAATTTTATTTGCAACCATTTCTTCAAGACCTATTCTCTTTCTAGCTTCTGAGTTTCCGCCAACTAGAAAATCTTCTATATCGCTTTTTGGATCAGGAGAATGAACATTAATAATGGACTCATTCAAATTTGAAAAATTATGTGCAGGCATTAAGTCAGTGACTTCAATTTTCTCTTGCTTTATTAATTCGATAACTTCTGAGATTAGTTTTCTCATCTTTTGATGAGTAATGCCTTTAGTTAAAGGATATTTTGCAAGGATCTGTGGTTTAAATTCGTCGCCTTTAACGATTTCGTATTCAGGATGAACAGTTTCAAGACCATATCTGCCCAAACGAGATGATCCAGAGACTTGTATTAATGTGCCTTCTTTAAAGACATTCCTTAATCCAGGAAAATAGTAGAAGAATCTTAAATATAAGTGTCCAGTATTGTCTTTAATTTTGACCAAAAGCATTTTTCTGGGCACAAAAGTTTGTGAAACTTTCTCTATGACACCTTGTACAACAAAATCTTGGTTTGGTTCTAGCTCAGCAATTTTTCTCAGCGTTGTTCTGTCTTGATAGCCAATAGGAAAATGAAAAAGTAGATCCTCGATAGTTTTAATTCCAAGTTTAGATAACGTAGACGATAATTTCTCACCTACGCCTTTAATCGTTGAAACCAATAATGAAGATGCTTCAATCTTTTGATCTGTAGACATATATATTTATTATTATGTTTTAGAGAAAAAAATGAAAATTTTAGTTATTGGTTATGGTGAAATTGCAGAGGAATTTGCAAAATTAAATAAAGATTTTGAATTTATAGGCATCAAGAGGTCAGGTTCTTCTGATTTATCGAATGTTGAAATAATCAATTGTGATTATTCGCTGGGTTTGCCAAGCCAAATAATGGGTCTAGCTTTTGATTGGATTCTTTTCTTTCCAAAAACCGATGGCAATGACGCAAAAGCTTACAAAAATGGCTATCTTTCTCAACTAGATACCATAAGAGATAATTTCTCTTCTGCTAAAAGAATTTTTATTTCCTCAACAAGAGTCTATTCAGGTTATTCCAATATTATTGTTAATGAAGATACTCCTGCAAAACCTAGTGATGAGCAGGGTGAGATTATTAAGGAATATGAGCAAGAGATCTCAAGCCATAAAGGCACGACAGTTCTTAGGCTAGGCGGACTGATCACTACCAAATCAAACTTTGTACAACTAGTTATTCAAAAAAGACTTTTTACAAGCAATAAATATATAAATGGAATTTATATCACTGATGTTCTAAATCTAATGGGTAATATCTTGCAAGGTCAAACAAGCGAAAAACTAGTGAATGCAATAATGCCTGTAACTATGAAATATTCTGATTTTGATCCTGCATTTGAGGGCGAGCCTATAAACGCTGCGGTAAAATCTATACACTACAATGATACCTCAAAATTTATTTATAAAAGTATTGAGCAAATAAAATGAAAAGCATGACAGGCTTCAGTGAAGCAAGCTTAAACAAAGATGGCATTCAGTTTAAATGCTTTGTTAAATCTCTAAATAGCAGATTCATTGAAGTAAATATAAAACTACCCAACAACCTTAAGAAGCATGAAGGGTGGATAAGGGATCTGATTAAAAAAAGTTTTGCCAGAGGCAAGATTGATATGGACTTGCACTACACATCACCACCAAAGGAACACCTTAAGGTTTCAGACAACTTTATAAAATTAGTTAAACAAAATGAAAAAAATGCAAAATCAAAGGGCTTAGATTTAGTAGGTGCTTCCTATCTAGATTTAGTCAGACTGAGAGACTCAATACAAAGTGATTATGTGTTGAGTGAGACAGCTTTAAAGGCCTTGATTAAAGAATCTTTAGCTAAGTTAGCTAAAACAAGAGAAGCAGAAGGCAAGACTACAAATGCTGACATGAAAAGACTGTCATCTAAGATGCAGAAGTCACTCAATAAAATTAAAAGAATGGAAAAGCAGAATACCCAGCATATGCAAAAGAAATTCAAAAGAATTAAAGCAGAACTTAAACTTAGCAATAAAGAAATCAATATGAATGAGGTATTTTCATCTTTTAGCAAAGCTGACATTAACGAAGAGGTAGTGAGGTTTCAGTCGCACTTAGATTTAGTTACCAAACTCATGAAATCTAAAGATCTTATTGGAAAAAAATTAGATTTTTATACGCAAGAAATGTTGAGAGAAACAAATACTCTAAGTTCAAAAGCACTAATAGCAGAAATTAAAAATGAAGCAGTAGAGCTTAAAAGTTTGATAGAGAAGATGAAGGAACATGCTCAAAATGTCGAATAAACTTTTCATCATTACAGCACCATCGGGAGCTGGTAAAACAACCTTAATAAAAAGAGCTATTGATCATGCAAAAGAAATTAATGAGCTTGTTCATCTAGCTGTTTCACATACTACAAGAAACCCAAGAGCAGGAGAGGTAGATGGCAAAGACTATTCATTTATTAATGAAGAAGAGTTCAAAAACAATATTGCTCAAGATGAATATCTAGAATATGCCCTAGTACATGGCAACCTATATGGCACACCGAAAAGTGAAATTGAATCCAAGCTAAAAGCTGGCAATAAGGTCCTTTTAGAAATTGATTGGCAGGGAGCTGTACAAATTATGGAACACTACCCAGAAGCAGAAAGTATATTTATCTCACCACCTTCAGTAGATGAGTTACGAAAAAGACTGACAGAAAGAGGTTTGGATACAGAAGAAGTCATAGAGAGAAGAATTAGAGGGGCCCAGACGGAACTAGATCAATCTAAGAACTTTAAACACCAAATAAGCAACATTTCACTAGACATAGCAACGAAAAACCTTTTAAATATCATGTTCAGAGAAAACCATGGCTAGAATTACAGTAGAAGATTGTCTTGAAAAGGTCGAAAGCAGATTCGATCTGGTTTTGAAGGCATCAGAAAGAGCAAGAGATCTAATCTCAACAAGTGCTGAGCCCTTAGTTGAACCTGAGAATGATAAGCCTACTATTATCGCATTACGTGAAATAGCTGCAGGTGTATTAGATGAAGACTATGTTTCACCTAGTGACACTGAAGAAGTTTTTCTCGATAATGTTGATGAGGAGTAGATAAAATCATTGTTCGAATCATTAGGACTCTTTAAAAAACCTAAAACTTCACGTCTTAGTGGGGAGCTAGACCAATTATCTAAACTTTATCTAAACCCCCTTTCTAGTAAAAAAATAAAAAAAGCAGTCGAATTTGCAGATAAGGCACATGAGGGGCAATTTAGAAAAAGTGGCGAACCTTTTCTGATTCACCCAATAAATGTAGGCCTTATATTAGCATCACTAAAAATGGATGCTGATACTATTATTGCTGGCTTATTGCATGATGTTGTTGAGGACTGCGAGGTGTCTTTACCAACAGTAAAAAAAGAGTTTGGTAAGAATGTTGCTACTTTAGTTGATGGCATGACTAAGCTATTAAAGCTTGATGATAAGCTAAAAGATCAAAGCCAAGCAGAGTACTTTCAAAAAATGGCATTGGCCACAGCATCTGATGTCAGAGTTGTAATCATTAAATTAGCAGATCGACTCCATAATCTTAGAACAATTGAACACTTGCCAAGAGAAAAGCAGATCAAAAAAGCAAAAGAAACTCTTGATCTATATGCACCTTTAGCTCACCAGATTGGGATGCATAAAATGGCAACGGATTTAGAGAACTATTCTTTTAAAACTATTCACCCGATAAGGCATAAATTAATAATAGAGGCTTTAAAAAAGAATGACCTTAACAGAAAGACATTAATCTCAAAAGTTAAAAAAACACTAAATTCAAAATTTAAACGAGATAAAATCCAAGCCAAGATCACTGGTAGGGAAAAAAGGATATATAGCATCTACCAAAAA
Organism: SAR86 cluster bacterium AG-422-P06; assembly: GCA_003213455.1. GTDB lineage: Bacteria > Pseudomonadota > Gammaproteobacteria > Magnimaribacterales > TMED112 > TMED112. The sequence goes on from QCMX01000015.1 coordinate 5,036, forward strand.
ATGAAAACAAAACATAAATCATTTTCAGATATTTATGATGTATTTGCTTTTAGAGTAATAGTTGATAAAGGTGAAGACTGCTACCGTGCTTTAGGCACAATTCATAATATTTTTTCACCTATATCTGGCAAATTTAAAGACTATATTGCTGTTCCAAAGATGAATGGTTACCAAGCACTTCATACAGTTGTAATGACCTTTGATGGCGTGCCAATGGAGGTTCAGATTCAAACTTCTGCAATGGAAACTTTTGCTAATTATGGCATTGCCTCACATGGCCTTTATAAAACTAAAGTTAATGATGATCAGGTACAGGCAAAATCTAGACAATTGGTTCAAAGGCTTACAGATATGAGCAATAGAAGCACCTCGTCCATAGAGTTCCTAGAAAGTATTAAAACTGACATGAAAGGCAAAGAAGTTTATGTCTTTTCACCCAATGGAAGAATATTTTCTCTCAAACAAGGTTCTACTAGTATTGATTTTGCCTATGCAGTACATAGTAAGGTAGGAAACTATGCGCTATCTTGCGAAATTGACAAGAAACTCGCTCCCTTATCAACAGTTTTAAAGAGCGGGCAAACTATAGAGATTATTAAGAGCAAGAAGAAAACGGTAAACCCTGGCTGGTTAAATTTTGTGATCTCATCAAAAGCTATTACAGAAATTAAAAAGCAATTAAGAAAAATAAAAATTAGTGATGCTCGTGTTTTAGGAAAAGATCTGCTTGAAGACAGTTTACAAGATGATGGTATGGAGCTGAAAGAGTATCCAAATGAACAATTAAAAGGGGTCTTTGACCTACTTGGTGTTCGTTCACTTAACCAATTGCTTGTAGATATTGGTTCAGGCAGAAAAAGAAGCAACATGGTCTCTCAAAGTTTTGCAGAAGGCTTAAGAGGCTCTATAAAATCTAAAGAAGTTGCTTCGGAAATCAAGATTGGTTCTTCAAAAAAATATGGCGCAATAAAATTTCCTGAATGTTGTTCTCCAGTACATGGTGATTCATGTTTAGCTGTGCATAATGAGCTTGGTATTACTATTCATCGAGATCAATGTGAGAATTTAAAAGGATTCTTGAATACACCAGGCAGATGTTCAAACATTATTTGGGAAAAAGAAGAAGATGCAGAGTATTTAGCGGCCTTAACAATGAATTTAGTCAATGAACCAGGTGCTCTTGCAGATGTATCAAAAATTATTTCAAATAATGGCTCAAATATTCAAAGTGTTTTAACTAAGAATCTAGATGAGAACTTTATAGAGCTTACAGCGAAGATTTTGGTTAAAGATATTAAGCACTTAGAATTAATTAATCAGAAATTAATTAAAAACAAGACAGTTACAAGTATTGAAAGAAAGCTAACATGAATAAGATTGCCGCAATTTCACATCTGCAAAAAGACTTTATTGACCAAGTATTTGAGTTAACTTCTGAGGTTGCTAAAAAGTGGCCAAATGTAGAAAAAGTTGGAACTGGCAAAACAATATGCCTGCTTTTTTGGGAGCCAAGCACAAGAACAAAGCTTTCATTTGAACATGCAGCTAAAATGTTAGGTTTTAATGTTCTAGATTTTTCACCAGAGCACTCCTCTCTGAAAAAAGGGGAATCATTTGAAGACACAATCAAAACACTGCTAGCAATGAAAGTCGATGGTTTTGTAATCAGGCACCCTGAAGATAATATTTCTAAAAAAATTGAAAAACTTTTACCAGCAAATGTTTTTTATATCAATGCAGGAGATGGAAATCATGCGCACCCTACACAGGGCATGCTAGACGTGTACACCATGAAAGAAAAATTTAATGAATTGAAGGAGCTTAAGGTTACTATTCTTGGCGATGTAAATCATTCAAGGGTTGTTCCATCCCAAATAGAGCTATTAAAAAAATACTCATGCTCGGACATCAATTACCTTGGGCCCGAATCTCTAATTTCAGAAAAATTTTCTCCTTCTTTTTCAAGTACTGCTGAAAACTGTTTAGCAAATAGAGACATTCTTTTTATATTACGTATTCAAAAAGAAAGATTTAAAGACAGCGACAGCCTTAATGAAGCAAACTTTATAAATGACTTTCAGGTAAACAATAATTTTTTAACGAAAACAGGCTTTAATGGTTACTTGATGCATCCTGGTCCAATGAATATTGGTGCCGAGATAACTAATGACGTTGCAGATAGTGATAAATCATTAATTCTGAGACAAGTTGAAAATGGCTTATATCTTAGGACAGCTCTACTAACTCTTATCGCGTAAGATTCTCTCAGTAGTATCTGTAATTGCAATCGTATTCTGGTCTAATTCTAGATTTATGTTATCTCCAAAAACCAGATCATCAAGATTTGTAGATCTTAAAGTTTCCGGTATTAGATGAACTTTAAATCTAGTTTCATTAACCTGACCAATTGTGATGCTGCAGCCGTTTATGCCAACATAGCCTTTCTCAAAAATATATTTGGACCATTCAGGATCAACTTCAATAACTAAGTCTTTTGAATCTCCAATTATAAGCACCTCTTTTATTGCTGCTGTTTGATGTATATGTCCTGACATTAGGTGACCACCTATTGAACCACCAAATTTTAATGCTGACTCTAAGTTAATTAATGAGCCAACAATATAATGATTAATTATTGTTCTATTTAGTGTTTCATTCACTGCATCAAAACTAATGGAGTCAGAGGATTTTGCAGTAACGGTCAAACAAACCCCATCTACAGAAACACTGTCACCTATTGAAATATCTTTTACAAAATTTTCACTACAACTTACTTCAATAGAAAGAACTTCATTAAGCTTTTGCAGATTTGATATTGATCCTTTTTCTTGAACGATGCCACTAAACATTTTTACCTTGGTATTTGCTCCTGTAGTCCTTGATTGCTTCCATAGATGCGCTATCTATTAATTCATTGGCATCTAATAAATCGTCAAGTGAGATAACTGAAAAAATATTTAATCCATCTTTTTGAAGTTCTGCTGAAGCACTTAGATCAGAATTTTGCCCAATTTCTTGTCTATCAAGTGTCACTAATGCTCCTGCAAGTTCTACATCAAAAGGTTTTAAAAATTCTAAGCTTTCTCTAATTGCTAAGCCTGAAGAAATTACATCATCAACAATGAGGACTTTGCCTTTCGGCCTTGCGCCAATTAATGAACCACCTTCACCATGGTCCTTGACCTCTTTTCTATTGAAACAAACAGGCACATTCATTTCTTTACTCATTTTAGTTGCAAGAATAGAGCCCAAGAAAATTCCCTTATATGCAGGACCAAAAATCATATCAAACTTTAAACCGGAGTCTTCTAGTTTTTGTACTAAGATTTCTGCTAATTCATTTAAAGACCCATGCTCAATTAGTGCAGATGCATTGAAGAAATATGGGCTTTGTCTGCCTGATTTAAGAGTAAAAGTGCCTAATTTAAATGCTCCAGAATCTAGCGCAAGTTTTAGAAAATTTCTTTGATAGTCTTTCACTTATGATTGATGATTTGGTTTTGTAGTTTGAATAAATCTGATATGCCTTGCTCAGCTATTTCCATTAGACCATTGAATTGCTCTTTACTAAAAGCTGTTTCCTCTCCAGTTCCTTGCACTTCAATAAAGTCCATATTGTCATTCATAACAATGTTTACATCGCATTGAGCATTGCTGTCTTCTTGATAATTAAGGTCTAGTACTAGCTCATCTTCATAAATTCCAACACTAACTGCAGCTACTAAATTATTTATGGCATCTGCTTTGCCTATTTTTTGTAATGCCTTGCAAAGAGCAATTGTGCCTCCTGTTATCGATGCTGTTCTTGTGCCTCCATCGGCTTGTATGACATCGCAATCTATTGTGATGGTGTAACCAGTTAGTTTATTCAGATCAACAACTTGTCTGAGCGACCTGCCAATGAGCCTTTGTATTTCCATTGTTCTGCCAGATTGTTTGCCTCTTTGAGCTTCACGATTCATTCGTTCATTGGTAGATCTTGGCAGCATTCCATATTCAGCAGTAATCCAACCCGTTTTTTTATCTTGCATCCATCTTGGTACTGCTTTCTCAATACTGGCATTACAAATAACATGTGTATTGCCAAATTTTATTAGAGCAGAGCCTTCAGCATGAACGTTGAAATCTGGGATTATGCTTACTTCTCTTAATTGGTTGTTTTTACGGTTATCTAATCTTTGCATAGCTAAATTTGTTGTTTACTATTATACAGTCAAGGATTAAATAGATGATAAAGAAATTATTGGTCATATTAACGGCCCTCGTACTTTTTGGTTGCACAGAACAAACATCCACACTTTTTGTAGATGAAGCAGAAGGTTCTGTAACTAATTACGAAAACGATACCCATGGCACTTATGCCTCTACATATGTTCCTTTGCCTTCAGAAAATACTGTTATAAGAAATGCAACGGTCTTTGATGGTGATGGAAACAAATTCATAAATTACGATATTTACTTTTCAGATGGAAAAATTTCAGCAATGGGAAGAGATTTAGTTGTTGAAAGTGCAATAGAAATAGATGGCACTGGAAAATACGTAACCCCAGGGATAATAGATAATCATTCTCACATGGGCGTATACCCTGCACCTGGTGTGAGAACAAGCAGTGATGGTAATGAAGCTACTAGCCCAAATACAGCTGAGGTCTGGGCTGAACATAGCGTTTGGTCGCAAGACCCTCAATACAAGCTTGCTTTAGCAGGTGGAATAACTACTTTTCATGTCCTTCCAGGATCAGCAAATCTTTTTGGAGGTAGAGGAGTTACTTTAAAAAATGTTTCTGGAAATACAGTCCCAGATATGAAATTTCCAGATGCCCCACATTCATTAAAAATGGCATGTGGGGAAAATCCAAAAAGAGTTTATAGCTCAAGAGGACCTTCAACAAGAATGGGAAATGTTGCTGGTTATAGAAATGCATGGATAGGAGCAGAGAATCATAGAGATCATCTTGAAAAAGACCCAAGCCATAGAGACATTAAGAATGAAACATTAGTTGGTGTATTAGATGGAGAGATCTTAGTTCACAATCACTGCTATAGAGCTGATGAAATGGCTACGATGATAAATATCAGCCAAGAGTTCGGATATAAAGTCTCTACTTTCCATCATGGAGTTGAAGCTTATAAAATAGCAAACCTTCTTGCAGATGAAGGAATTTGTGCAGCCCTATGGGCAGATTGGTGGGGCTTTAAACATGAAGCATATGATATGACCATTGCTAATATAGCTATCGTAGATCAAGCTCGAGGAGGAACAGGCTGTGCAATTGTTCATTCTGATAGTGCAAGTGGTATCCAAAGACTGAATCAAGAAGCTGCAAAAGCACTTGCCGCAGGCAGAGAAGCAGGTTTTGATATTTCAGAAGAGAGAGCAATGACATGGATTACAAAGAATCCTGCCAAGTCTTTAGGTATTCTGGAGCAAACAGGAACATTAGAGAATGGTAAAGATGCCGACATCGTAATTTGGAGTGGCAACCCATTTAGTGTCTATTCAAAAGCAGAACAAGTTTATATTGATGGAGCTTTAGCATTTGATAAGGCTACAAATTTTATGCCTCATACCGATTTTGATCTCGGTGTGAAAGAGTGGGAGGACAAATAATGAAAATTTTACGATTATTATTGCTCTTACCACTTCTAGCTCTAGCACATGGAGATGACTTGTATCTACTTAAGGGTGCAAAAGTATTTATTGCTGATGAAGGGTTTGTTGCAAAAGATATTTTGGTTGATGATGGAAAAATTATCTTGGTTGATGACTTTATTGAGAATATTGAAACTGGAGATGTTATTGATGTGCAAGGTAAGTTTATTACCCCAGGATTATTAGTTTTTTCAAGCCTTGGGCTTCTCGAGATTGGGGCATTGCCTGAGACCAATGATACTGGATCAGATATTTATAATGCTGGTTTTGATCCTAGCAGAGCGTACAACCCTTTTTCTCAGGCAGTGAGGTTAAATAGATCTAAGGGAGTAACTTCAACAGTTAATATTCCAGGAGCCTCTGGCTATTTTTCTGGCATGCTTACTTATACAAAAATTAATGGCGGCATGAAGCAGAAAAAGCAAGGCCCTCTAGGTCTAGTTACAAGGTATGGCCAGTCATATAACGATTCAAGAGCAGCAAACTTAATGTATATGGAAGATCTTTTTAGTTATGTAAGAACAAACCATGATGATAATTATGCTGATATGACTCAATTCATGTTGGGCACAACGAATGAATATAAGTTTACCAGCAGAGACTTTAAAGCAATAAAAAAAGTTTTAGATAATGCAATTCCACTTGTTGTTCAAGTAAACAAAGCTACTGATATATTAAATGTTCTAAAGTTTGCAGAAGCTCAGGAAATAGAACTTGTACTTTGGGGTGCAAATGAAGGACATATGGTAGCAAATGAAATTGCTGCAGCTGGCGTACCTGTAGTTATGGACCCACTGAATAATATTCCAAGCACATTTGATTCGCTCAACGCTACTTATGAAAATGTTACAAGGTTGAATGAAGCCGGTGTAGAGATGGCGTTCTACTATGAGCAAGGTGCTGGAGCACACAATGCTTATTTAGCAACTCAGTCAGCAGGGAATTCTGTGGCAATGGGTCTTGATTACAGTGAAGCTCTAAAATCAATAACATCTAATCCAGCTGATATTTTTGGTTTAGTGAATGTAGGTTATATTTCACAAGGCTATGATGCTGATTTAGTGGTTTGGGATAATGATCCATTAGAGCTTATGTCATCAGTCGAAATGGTAATGATTGATGGTGTAAAACAAGATCTGTCTAATAGGTATAAAGAATTAACTGATAGATATACTAAAGAATTAGATAAACCTAATTCTTATAGATCAAGAGAGTAAGTTTTTAACCATTGAGCTGGCTTCAGACATTTCGGCATTGGGGTGTCTGGACCTTAGTTCTTTCATGACATTTCCCATATCTTGCATGCCACTAAAATTGTTTTCAGAAATAATATCTTGCAGTGCATCTTTTAGGGCATCTCCGTTTAATGCCTGAGGCAGATATTTATCTAATAAATCTAGCTCATTTTGTTCAATCTCTTCTAAGTCTGGTCTGCCGCCATCTTTGTATTGTTGAATTGAGTCCTTCCTTTGCTTAGCCATTCTTTTGAGAATAGAGATGATGTCATCATCAGAAGGTTCTTGCCTAGTATCAACTTCAAATCTTTTTATTTCAGATGTGACAAGTCTTAATGTATCTCGAACAAATACATTTTTATCAAGCATAGCTTGCTTTAACTCAGAATTGATTTGATCTCTTAAAGAAGACAACTTACTTAAGTTTTGAGAAAGAGTCTTTCATGACTCTCTTGTAGTTTCTTTTTACTGCAGCAGCAGCTTTTCTTTTTCTCTCTTCAGTTGGTTTTTCAAAAAATTCTCTCTTGCGTACTTCCGTAACAATACCCGCTCTTTCACAAGCGCGTCTAAATTTTCTTAAACCTACATCAAAGGATTCAGTTTCTTTAATTTTTATACT
>QCMX01000016.1 GCA_003213455.1 SAR86 cluster bacterium AG-422-P06
AATACTTCAATCTTCTTGAAATAGCTAATGCAACTGCGTATTCCGCAATAGATAGAAAAGAAAGCAGAGGTGCTCATGCTAGAGAAGATTTTCCTGATAGAGATGATGATAATTGGTTGTGTCATTCCCTTTTCTTCAAAAATGAAAATCGTGTTTCTAAGAGGGATGTAAACCTATCACCCAAAACTGTTGATGCATTCAAGCCTAAGGCGAGGGTATATTGATGCCAAAGAAATTGCACTTAAGTTTATACAGATTTGATCCTGAAAAAGACGAAAGACCTTACATGGCAGATTATCAAGTTGAATATCCAGTTACTGGAAATATGATGGTGATAGATGCGATTAGACAAGCTCAGGAAAAAGATTCAACTGTTACATTTAGAAGATCATGCGCTCAAGGTGTTTGTGGCTCCGATGGAGTAAATATGAATGGAAAAAATGGTCTAGCTTGTATCACGCCTGTTGCAGATGTTATTACAAGGGGTAAGCTCGAAGTCAGGCCTTTACCTGGACTACCAGTAATTAAAGATCTTATAGTTGATATGAAGCCTTTTTATGAACAGTATGAAAAAGTTAAACCTTTTTTAGATAATGAAGAAGAAGTTACAACAGGCCATGAAAGACTGCAAAGTCCTGATGACAGAGATAAATTAGACGGTCTTTACGAATGTGTTTTATGCGCATGTTGTTCTACAAGTTGCCCATCATTTTGGTGGAACCCTGATAAATTTGTTGGTCCGGCAGCTTTACTGCAAGCTTATAGGTTTATAGCAGACACTAGAGATAAGCAAAAAAGACATAGATTAAAAAAACTTAATGATGCCTTTAGTGTATATAGGTGTCATGGGATAATGAACTGCACTTCAGTTTGCCCTAAAGGCTTGAACCCTTCAAAGGCAATTAATGAAATTAAAAAGGAGTTGAGAAAAATAGGATAGTGACAAAATCAATAGAGGAGAGGTTTGAAGAAAGTTTCAAATACGGGGGAAATTCACAATATCTTGAACAGCTTTATGAAGATTACATCAAAGATCCATCAAGCTTAAATCAAGAATGGAAAAAATATTTTGATTCTATTCAAAATGGGCAAGTTGATGTAAGCCATAACTCTGTAATTGAAGGCTTTAGAAATTTAAAGTTAAAATCTAATTCAACTCCAGAAGTTTCTAATACGACATCAAAGACTTCTAAATCGTCAGATGTCCAAAACTTAATAAATGCATACAGACGTCGTGGACATCAAGTTGCAAAAATAGACCCATTACATTTACGAAAAGAAATTACAATTCCAGATTTAGAGCTCGAATTTCATGGATTGTCTAAAAATGATTTGAACAATGAGCTCTCTATTTCCAATTTTCAAAATTCTAAGAAACTAAAGTTAAAAGATATTCTGGAGTCCTTAAAAAATACTTATACCTCAAGCATTGGTTATGAATTCATGCATATCATGAATAGCAAAATAAGATCTTGGTTTCTTGAGAGAATTGAAGGCAAGCAGACTCCTTATGAATTTAGTGCTTCAGAAAAGCAGCATATTTTAAAAAGATTAGTCGATTCAGAAGGACTGGAAAAATTTCTAGCATCAAAATATCCGGGTGCAAAAAGATTTGGCTTAGAAGGTGGTGAATCATTGGTGCCTTTACTTGATACGTTGATTGAAGATTTTGGAGCTCGAGGTGCAAAAGAGCTTGTTATGGGAATGTCTCACAGAGGACGATTAAATGTTCTTATAAATGTAATGGGCAAGAAACCCAGCGAACTATTCACTGAATTTGCAGAAGATATTGAAGAGGATATAGAACACACTGGTGATGTGAAATATCACTTAGGATTTTCATCAAATATTCTGACAAGTGGTGGTGAAGTTCACTTAGCATTGGGATCTAACCCATCTCACCTTGAAATAGTTAATCCTGTAGTTCTTGGTTCAGTTAGAGCTCGACAAGACAGAAGGCTTGATCATGATCACAAAAAGGTGGTCCCAATTCTTATGCATGGAGATGCTTCTTTTTCTGCTCAGGGTATCGTTATGGAAATTTTACAACTCTCCCAAACCAGAGCTTATGGAACTGGAGGTACAGTTCATATCGTTGTAAACAACCAAATTGGTTTTACAACAAGCCTTAAAGAAGACGCTAGATCGACAGAATATTGTACTGATGTGGCAAAAATGATCGAAGCTCCGATATTGCATGTTAATGGAGATGATCCAGAGGCATGTGTAATGGCAGCAAAACTTGCTGTTGATTTTAGAGATACTTTTCATAGAGACATAATTGTTGATTTTGTCTGTTACCGAAGAAGAGGACATAACGAAACTGATGAACCATTTGCAACACAACCCATGATGTATGGTGAAATTAAAGCGAAGAATACTGTAACTGATTTGTATTACGACAAATTAGATAAGAGTAAATCAATAGATCCTGAACAATTTGATAAATTCAAAAAGGATTACAGGGCTAATATGGAAAAAGGTGAGACTGTAGCTGAATCATTATCGGCTACCCCTGATACTGGCCTACATTTTGATTGGTCTCCTTATTTGGCTCCGGATTTAAGCAAATCTTACCCAACTGCTGCATCAAAAGAGCTTCTTCAAAAATCTATGGAGGTAGGTTTAAATTTTGAGAAAGATATAGAGGTTCAGAAGCAGGTTGCTAAACTTTATGATGAAAGAAGAAAAATGCTTAGTGGAGAAATTCCTATTAATTGGGGTTTTGCCGAAATGGCAGCTTATGCAACCTTGCTTAGTGAAGGTTACCCAGTGAGAATGACCGGACAAGATTCAAGAAGAGGAACTTTCTCTCACAGACATCTTGTCGTTAAAGATCAAAAGACAGGAATTGGTTATGTACCTCTATCAAATCTTAATAAAGGCAATAAGAAATTCGAGATTTATGATTCATTGTTATCGGAAGAAGCAGTGCTTGGTTTTGAGTATGGGTATGCTTCAACATGGCCTGAGGGGTTAGTGATCTGGGAAGCTCAATTTGGAGATTTTGTAAATGTTGCACAGGTAGTAATAGATCAGTTTATTGTAAGTGCTGAAACAAAATGGAATCGGCTCTCTGGCTTAACAATGTTTTTACCACATGGGTATGAGGGACAAGGACCCGAACACAGTAGTTGCAGATTAGAACGATTTTTACAACTTTGCGCTTATGACAATATTCAAGTTTGCGTTCCAACACTTCCTTCTCAAATATTTCATTTGTTGAGGAAGCAAGCAATTAAACCTTTAAGAAAACCATTGGTTGTCCTAACGCCAAAAAGCTTACTGAGAAATCCAAAAGCTACTTCAAACATTTCAGATCTATCAAATGGGACCTTCAAGAATATTATTAGGGATAAAAGTTCAGGAGTAACAAAAAGGGTAGTTTTCTGTTCTGGAAAAATTTATTTTGATCTTCTTGCTGAAATAGAAGAATCAAATGCAAAGAATGTTGAGTTAGTTAGAATTGAACAGCTATACCCTTTTCCTGAAAGTGAATTATTAAGCTATACCAAAGAAATAAAGTGTAAAGATTTCTTATGGGTGCAAGAGGAGCCAGAAAATATGGGTGCTTGGTTAATGATTAGACATAGGTTAGAAAAAGTTCTCAATGAAACAAAAAAAGGTTACAAATTAAATGTCATTGCAAGACACCCTTCATCTGCTCCAGCAGGAGGATATCAAAAATATCACCAGAAACGTCAAAAAGAGATAGTTACTAAGGCTATAGAGTTATAGAATATTCATCATGGCAATCGACATCAAATCACCTCAATTTCCTGAGTCAATCTTCGAGGGCACATTGTCAAGTTGGCTAAAAAAAGAAGGCCAAGAAATAAAACAAGATGAAGTTTTAGCTGAGATCGAAACAGATAAGGTAGTCATTGAAGTTACAGCACCATCAGACGGAGTAATGGGAAAAATAATCATTGATGAGGGTGCAACTATTAAAAGTTCTGAAATCATTGGTACTTATGATGATGTGAAAGGATCTAAACCAAGCGAAGTTATTAAAGAAGAGAAAGTTAAGGAGGAGCCAAAAGCTGAGGAAGTAATAAGCCCACCTCCAGCACCAGCTCCTATAAAGGAAGAAATAAAAGAACCTGCTTCAGGAGCAAAAAAAATAAGTTCAGAAAATAAGAAAGACCTTAAGGGTTTTAGGATGGGACCAGCAGCAAAAAAACTTTTAAATGAAAAAGATGTTGCTGTTGAGGATATTCAAACAACTACAAAAAAAGGTGTCATAACAAAGCAAGATATATTAAATGCCGAATCAAAAACTGAATCAGTAGAAACTGGCAGTGATAATGCTCTGACAGAAGCAACAACTTCATCAAAAAGAGTCCCCATGACGCGTTTAAGATCTGTGGTTGCAAAAAGATTGCTTGAATCACAATCTCAAACAGCATCACTCACGACCTTTAATGAAGTTGACCTGTTTGAGGTTAAAGAGCTAAGAGCAAAGTATAAAGAGACATTTGAAGAAAAGTTTGGAGTCAAACTAGGCTTCATGGGCATGTTTCTAAAAGCATCTAGTATTGCTTTACAAGAGATGCCTATTGTTAATGCTTCTATTGATGGTGACGATATTGTTTATCATGGTTTTCAAGATATTGGAGTAGCGGTATCTACTGACCGTGGTTTAGTTGTACCAGTAGTAAGAGATGTTCAGGATCAATCAATTGCTGAGATTGAGCTAGCTATAAGGGACTATTCTATAAAAGCCAGAGATGGAAAATTGGGTATTGAGGATATGACTGGTGGAACATTCACTATATCAAATGGTGGTGTTTTTGGATCTCTTTTATCTACCCCAATACTTAACCCTCCTCAGTCAGCTATTCTTGGGATGCATAAAATTCAAGAAAGACCAATGGTTGTGAATGGCAATATTGAGATTAGACCAGTGATGTACTTGGCATTAACTTACGATCACAGGTTGCTTGATGGAAAAGATGCAGTATCATTCCTTGTGAAAATAAAAGAAATTTTAGAATCACCTGAATCAATGATACTAGGAGTTTAAATGGAATACGATGTAGTTGTTATAGGCGGTGGCCCAGGAGGTTACGTTGCAGCAATTAAGGCATCTCAACTAGGCTTAAAAACGGCATGTGTTGAGTTTGATGAAGATAGTTCAGGAAAAGTTAAACTTGGCGGTACTTGTTTAAATGTCGGCTGCATTCCATCAAAATCATTACTTGATTCATCTTATAAGTTTCAACAGATATCAGAAAGTTTCGATGAGCATGGCATAAAAGTTTCAAAACCTTCTTACGATTTAACCAAAATGATGCAAAGAAAAGATGAAATTGTCACTAAATTAACTGGTGGGGTTGCTCATCTTTTCAAACACAACAAAGTTGAATCTATCCATGGCAAAGGAAAACTAATATCAGCGAATGAAGTGGAAGTAACAAAAGCAAAAGGAAAAAAAGAAATTCTCAAAGCAAAAAATATAATTCTTGCTACAGGTTCTAGACCAATAAATATCCCATCTGTTCCTTGGAACGGCACAACAGTAGTTGGAAGCTCAGGAGCATTAGAATTTAATAAAACACCAAAAAAATTAGCAATTATTGGGGCAGGTGTTATTGGTTTAGAGTTAGGAAGTGTTTGGTCAAGACTTGGAGCACATGTGGATATATATGAAGCTGAAAAATCTCTTCTACCTATGCTCGATGATGATATATCAAGGCTAATAGATAGAGAGTTTAGAAAACAAAACTTAAATATTCATTTAGGGTCATTCGTAAAAGGTTCAAAAAAGACAAGAAAAGGAGTTTCTCTGGAGATCGAAATAGATGGCAAACTTAATAATGTTGATTATGAAAAAGTTATTGTTGCAGTGGGCAGGAGACCTTTCACAGAAAACCTATTAAGTGAAAGCGTGAACTTATCCTTAGATGAAAAGGGATTTGTGCCTGTAAATGATTTTTGCCAAACATCAATTGATAACGTTTATGCAGTAGGTGATATTGTTAGAGGCCCAATGCTAGCACATAAAGCTATGGAAGAAGGTGTCATGGTTGCAGAGAGGATCGCAGGTAAAAGAATGGAAGTTAATTATGATCTAGTACCAAGTGTGATCTATACACATCCTGAAATTGCTTGGGTAGGCAAAACTGAAAAAGACTTAAAGGAAGAAAATATTGATTATAAGAAAGGTAGTTTTCCGTTTTCTGCAAGCGGAAGGGCTCTTGCTTCAGGTGACTCTGTTGGTTTTGTAAAAATGTTAGCCGATAAAGAGACAGATGAAGTGCTTGGAGTTCAAATTTTTGGAAATTCAGCTTCAGAAATTCTTCAACAAGGTTTAATAGGAATGGAGTTCTCAGCAAGTTCAGAAGACTTTGGTTTAACAATGTTTAGTCATCCAACTGTATCTGAAGCTCTCCATGAAGCTGCATTAGCAGTAAATAAACAAGCAATTCATATAGGGAACTAATGAACCTACACGAATTCCAAGCAAAAGAATTATTTGAATCTTATGATTTGCCAGTATCTAAACGTGGCTTAATCAGAAAATTATCTGATGTTGATAATGCAATTGCTTCAATAGATTTTTCAAATGGATGTGTAGCTAAAGTTCAAGCTCATACCGGTGGTCGTGGAAAAGTAGGTGGAGTAAAGCTTTGCAAGAATAAAGAAGAAATTGAAAATTTTGTGAGCTCTTGGTTAGGAAAAAATATTATTACCAACCAAACAGATGAAGTTGGGCTTCCAGTAAATATTGTCTCAATAGATGAATTGACTGATATCGATTCGGAGTTATACATGAGTTTAATTGTAGATAGGGCTGATAAATGTGTATCGATGATAGTTTCTAAAGCTGGTGGTATGAATATTGAGGAAGTTGCGGAAACTAATCCAGAAAAAATTCTCAAACTTAAATTTAAACATAATGTTCAGGTTTCAGAACAAGACATTAATGAATTGAGCTCAAAGCTAGACTTTAATTCAAACCAAACAGAGCAATTTAAAAAAATTGTTAAAAATACCCATAAGCTTTTTGTAGAAAAAGATTTAAGTCTATTAGAAATTAACCCACTAGTTATCACTAGTAGTGGTGAGCTTCACTGCTTAGATGCAAAAATAAATGTTGATGAGAATGCTTTGTATAGACAAGAAGAGATATTAGGCCAAAGAGATCCTTCTCAAGAAGATCAAAGAGAATATGAAGCTAAGCAACACGATTTAAGTTATGTCTCCCTCGATGGAAATATCGGATGCATGGTGAATGGAGCAGGTTTAGCAATGGGAACGATGGATACAATAAAGCTATATGATGGAGAGCCAGCAAATTTCCTTGATGTGGGTGGAACTGCAACAAAAGAACGAGTAGGAGAGGCATTTAAATTAATTCTTTCAGACAAGAATGTAAAAGGTATCTTGGTAAATATATTTGGTGGGATAGTCAGGTGTGATCTGATAGCTGAAGGTATTATTGGGGCAATTAATGAAATTGATGTAAATGTGCCTATTGTCGTTCGGCTTCAAGGGAATATGAGTGATGAAGGAAAAATTCTTCTAAATAATTCTGGTTTAAATGTAATTGGAGAAGATTCTTTAATGAAGGCATCACAAAAAATAGTGGAGCTTGTTAAATGAGCATCTTAATTGATAATAAAACCAAAGCTATTTTTCAGGGCTTCACAGGCTCACAAGCTACAATGCATGCTGAACAATGCATAACATATGGAACCAATATTGTTGGTGGGGTAACACCAGGAAAAGGTGGCCAACAACACTTAAATTTACCAGTTTTTGATAATGTAAAAGAAGCTATTGATGAGACTAGTGCAAATACTTCTGTAATTTTTGTTCCAGCAAGATTTTCCAAAGCAGCCATTACTGAAGCAGCAGAAAACGGCATTGAGTTAATAATTTGCATAACTGAGGGTGTACCTGTTTTAGATATGATAGAAGTAATTGATGTGCTCAATAACAATGCAGGATCAAGGCTTATTGGCCCAAACTGTCCTGGCGTAATCACACCTGGAGAAGCAAAACTTGGAATAATGCCTGCTTCAATTCATAAAAAGGGTTCAGTTGGCATAGTATCTAGGTCGGGTACTCTAACGTATGAAGCTGTAAACCAAACTTCTGAAGTAGGTTTAGGTCAAAGCACATGTGTTGGAATAGGAGGAGACCCTATCAATGGAACATCTTTTATTGATTGTTTAAGAATGTTCCAAGAAGACAGTCAAACTGAATCTATTGTGATGGTTGGAGAGATTGGTGGTACTGCAGAGGAAGAGGCAGCAGAGTACATAAAAGACAATGTAACTAAACCAGTTGTCTCTTACATAGCAGGTGTAACTGCTCCAAAGGGAAAAAGAATGGGGCATGCTGGTGCAATAATTTCAGGTGGAAAGGGAACAGCACAAGATAAATTTAAAGCGCTAGAGAGTGCTGGTGTATCTGTTGTTACCGATCTAAATCTTATTGGTTCAAAACTAGTAGAGCTTCTTAAGTAAGTTTTTCTTATGCTTTAGTCTAAGTGTATTTAGAACCGCACTTATACTTATGCCAATAATCATACCTATCCAAATACCTTCTGCTTCATTTGGTATCCCAGCATAATTACTAAATGCTAAATATATACCTATAGGTAATGCAAAGAACCAATATGAAATTACTAAATTTACCATTGTTGCAAAGGTATCTTTATGACCACGTAGTGAACCAATAGCAGAAAAACCTATAGCATCAGGTACTTGAAAGATAGCTGCGAGCATTAAAAGACCTATAGCTTTTGAAATTACAGGTAAGTCCGTTGTATATAAGTTTATTAAAAATTCACCACCTAGAATTATTAATATGAAATTGAATATTGCAGCGAAAACTGAGAGTCTTAAACCAAAATTTGCTGCATAATTTGCTTTTGAATAGTTTTTCTCTCCAATAAGATTTCCAACCCTGATAGCAGAAGCTAAACCAAGTGATAGGGGTAGCATAAATAATAAGCCAACAATATTTATCGCAATAGTATGCGCTGCTAATGAAATGGCACCAAACAAGGAAATAACTAATGCTGCACCACTAAACATACTTAGCTCTACAAAAATGCCAAAACTTATAGGCCCCCCAATTTTTACTAATTCAAAAGCACTTTTTGTATCAGGTAAAATAAATTGACCATAGATATAAGCTTGTTTGTACTGTTTTAAAACAAAAGTAGCTAACCACATAGTTCCCAAGCCCAAGAAACTAATAATTGATGTTGCGATGCCGCAGCCAATGCCACCTAAACCAAAATGAAATATAAAAATATAATTCAGAGGTATATTTAAAAGAAAACCTAAAGCACCAATAATGAAAACTATTTTTGTTTGAGTTATACCTTCGCTGTAATTTCTTAGAGCTTGATATAGTGTTATTGGTATTGCTCCAAATGCGACAGCTTTTAGATACCCATGGCTTACCCTGCTTATGCTTTCTTCTGTACCAAGTAGGTTAATAATTATACCTGCATTGAAAAGAAGAAAACTAAAGATAGCCCCAATCAGCAAACTAACCCATAAAAATTTTCTTGTTTTAAGTTTTATCAGATCAAATTCTTTAGCTCCAAAATGCTGAGCAATAATAGGAGCAATACCAAACATCACTCCTGCTGTTAAAAAATAAAGTGGGTTGAATATTGATGCACCTAAACCGACACCAGCAAGATCATTGGCAGAGTAAAGGCCAGCCATAATATAGTCTGTTGTTGTCATTGCATACATGACTAATTGACTGCCAAGAATTGGAAGACCTATTTTCTTAAATACCTTTGCTTCTTTAGAAAAATTAACTGAATTGAATTTGAACATCTAGGAAGTTATTCTAGCTTATAATTAGACTTGGAGCTTGACCATTAATATAGAAAAAAGACCGTTTTGGCTTAAACATTTTTTTAATTCAATAAGCTCGTTCTACATTCACCATTTTCTTAAGCCTAGATTTAAAAATTTTGGTAAACATGTAATGATTTTAAATCCCCAGCATTTAAAAATCTTTGGAAACAACATCTCTATTGGAGATTACGCAACTCTAATAACAGCATCAGACAAAAGAATAGATCTTTCAACTTGGGAAACAGATAAAATTAATGGAGAAATTAAGCTTGGTGCATATATTTTAATATCCCCGGGAACAAGCATAAGAAGTGCAAAAAAAATTACTATTGGAGAATCAACTATGATTGCTTCAGATGTGACTATAACAGACTCAGACTGGCATGGAATTTATGATCGTACTGATTATGTTGCAACTCCAAAAGAAGTAATTATTGAAGAGAATGTTTGGATAGGAGAAAAATCTATCATCCTCAAAGGAACTAAGATTGGAAAAAATAGCATCATTGGAGCTGGTTCGGTTGTAAGTGGCGAAGTACCAGATAATGTTGTCTTTGCTGGAAATCCTGCGAGAGAAATAAAGAAACTTGATAAGGAAGATTTCGTTACCAGAAAGTCTCTTTTCAGTGAATCATCAACATATTTGAATGATCTTCTTACTATTGAAAAGAAAACCTTGGAGACAAACACTTTCTTTGGCTGGATCAAATCAATCTTTTGGCCTAAAAAATGAAAATTCTAATTGATAAAAATATTCCTTATACAGAGCATTTTTTTCAAGATCATCTTAATGATATTGAATATTTTACAGATCAAGATTTTGATATCAGTAAAGTGGCAGAGGATTCTATTGTTATTACAAGATCAACCTATAAAACACATGGAAAGAAAATTTCTAATGCTGTTAAATTTCTCTGTTCTGCTTCAACAGGTGAGGATCATGTTG
>QCMX01000017.1 GCA_003213455.1 SAR86 cluster bacterium AG-422-P06
TTCATAAACCAAGTACGAAATTACCCTAAAAATACTGCTGTAGAAGTAACTTATGGATTTGCTAATGCAACACCAAACCAAAGAAATGCAGTATATGCTGTGGCTGATGCAAGATTTACCTCTATAGTTTCTAGGCACCTTTTTGTTGAGATGCCTGATGACAATTTTGAACCAAGAGTAGCTGACCAAAGAGTGGGTTACTTTTCTCAAAGAGTTACAGACATGTCTACTTACGATAATTACCCCCAAAGAGACTTGATCAATAAATGGCGATTAATTAAAAAGGATCCAAGTGCTGAATTGTCTGAGCCAGTTGAGCCAATTGTATTTTGGGTAGATAAAGCAACACCTGAAGAAATTAAACCTATGATTGTTAAGGGTATCGAGGCTTGGAATATTGCATATGAAAGAGCTGGATTTAAAAATGCTGTAGTTGCAAAGATCCAACCAGATGACGCTGAATGGGATGCTGGTGATGTGCAATACAATGTTGTTAGATGGTCATCGTCTCCAAGACCTGCATTCTCTGGATATGGACCAAGTATTGCAAACCCAAGGACTGGAGAATTAATAGCAGCAGATATTGTGCAAGAATTTAATGCTATCAAGAGAGGGTATAACTACAGAAAACTATGGGGTTGGACCCCTGACAATGATCCTCTTGAGCAGTGGATGATTAGCCTTACTATGCATGAAGTTGGCCATACCATTGGTTTGAGACATAACTTTAGTGCCAGTTATCTATACGGCCCAAGGGAAGTGCATGACACAAATATAACTGGTGGTGCCACAATTTCTTCAATAATGGATTACGACCCAATAAACATTGCTCCTCCAGGCATAAAACAAGGAAATTACTTTCCTACAGAGCCAGGTGAATACGACAGATGGGCTATTGAATTTGCCTATACACCTAAGTTATCAGATGAAGAAAGAGCCAAATTATTAGCTTTATCGGTTTTGCCAGCGTACACATATGGTACTGATGGAGATGCTATGGGTACTCCTGGACGAAACATAGATCCTAGAGCTAGAAGGGGTGACATGTCTAATGATGTGGTGACATATACAGCCGATAGGTTCATTACACTTGATAATAAAATAGCTGAACTACCTGAAATCTATTCAGATGAAGGTGAAACTAAAAATGATTTCACTAGTTCTTTTTATAGCTTAGTTGGAGATAAAGGAAGATTTATGGATATTGTTGCTGGTCAAATAGGTGGTGTTTATGTCACAAAGCTTGTTAACGGACAGGATGATGAAAATGCTTATGAACCGGTACCTTACGAAAAGCAAAAAGCAGCGATGAACTTAATAACATCAAAATTCTTTGCTAATGGTGTTTGGACCTTTGATCCGAAAATTCTCAAAAACTTACAAAGAGAAAAAAGAGCTACTGGCTATTCAAGCAGAGGAAATGAAGACCCTCAATTACATGATATGGTGCTTGGCATGCAAGGTAGAGTATTAGCATCACTTTTACACCCAAATGTTATGACCAGATTGGTTGATTCAGCTCAATACGGTAATACTTATATGCCAGCTGAAGTTCTGCAAGATATATTTGATGGTATTTTTGTTAAGGGTGAAATGCCTGATACATTTAAAAGAAACCTTCAGTCAGCCTATGTGGATGGTTTAATAAATGTATTTGCTGAAGACAGTGATTACGATGATATAGCTAAGGCCTCGGTATTTAGTTCACTAACTGATATTCAGAAATTTACCAAAGGAACATCAAGAGATCCAGGAGTAAAAGCCCATTATCAATATTTAAACTGGAAAGTAACAAACTTCCTTGATGGAAAAGTTTTTACATTGTTAGAAGAATAAATTTAGACCCGTAGCTCAGTTGGCTAGAGCGCTGCCTTGACATGGCAGAGGTCGTTGGTTCAAGTCCAATCGGGTCTACCATTTGACATAATATAAATATCTATTATATTACATCATAAATATATCTTATATTTATGAAAAAATTACTATTTATAATACTTTTAACGTTTTCAACACTAGCATCTAGTGCTGAGCATGAGGTAAAAATGCTCAATTTTGGTACAGATGGTGGAATGGTATTTGAGCCAGGCTTTCTCAAAGTTAATGTAGGTGATACGGTCAATTTTAAGGCGATTGACTTAACACATAATACTGAATCTGTAGCAGGGTTAATTCCTGAAGGCGCAACAGGTTGGAAAGGTGAAATAAACGAGAATGTCAGCGTTGTAATCGACAAAGAGGGTGTATATGTTTATCAATGTACTCCTCATGTTATTTTGGGCATGGTTGGAGTCATTCAAGCTGGCAATCCTGTAAATAAAGACAAAGTAATGTCAGAGCTTGGAAAAATAACAATTGCAGTTAATGCAGAACGTCTAACTAATTACATGACCCAAGTTAATTAGCAAAAATTACTTCAGCAGCAGCTTTAGACATTCTAGAGTTGCTGTGAGCCACCCCATCTACTACCAAGAAACTCCAGTTATAATTTAAGTCATTTTCCTCAACTATTTTTGTTGTGTAATTAAAGAAGTTATTTGCCCTTTGGAATCTATTAAGACCTTGATTATTAGCTCCTTCTGATTGATTAACTGATGAAGAAATATCTGTGTCTGCTGACCCTATATGTATATGAAGATCTATATTTAAGAAATTAATTACATTCTGAGAATTAAATTCTATTGGAGGATTATTGATACCGTAAGGAAAATTAGAGCCATCAAGAAATGTATACCACCCTGCATTAGCAGCTACTGCTCTATTAACTTTGGGCTTATTAGAAAATAGAAGATAACGATGGACAAATTGAGCGCCAGCAGAATGACCATATATGTCGTAACTATCCTGAGCAAGATCAAATAAAGGCTTAATATGGTCAAATAAAAGGTCAATAGAGTTATTTAAGTACAGATTCGTTTCATTCCTTATTCTTCCACTAGATGTAGACATTTGTAATGTATTAAAGCTAATAAACTGAGATCTTTTAAAATGTGGAGCAAATATGGCGTAATTCTTATCTTTAGCTAGTTTAATCCATGTATTGAGATAATTATCAGCATTCCTTGAATTACCGTGAATTACAAACAGAACCTTAGTTTCATCGTTGATAACATCTGGTAAGTGATAATACACATCTAAATCAGGCTTATCCCAAACGTTGTAAGTAAATTTATCTAATTTTGCAGGAAAACAAAATAAAGAGAGATAAAAAGCAAAAAATATTAAATAATTTTTCATAACTTAAAATATATTGTAACAATAGATAAATAATAAGATATGACTAATATATTTTGAACACCAAAGAAGACATAAAACCCAGTAAAAATTTAATATATTCAAAAAATTATGATATTTTGAACACTAAAAAAACAAAAAAAAGACAACATTTTAACTTTGAACACTAAATATATGAAAGATTTTGAACACTAAATAAAATTTGAACACCAAAATTATATAATTTGAACACCATTCATTCTATTTAAGCCTTATATACAAAGGATTTTAAAAGAATATAATTTACTGGTAACACAACGATTATTGCAAAAATTACCTTAATTTGATCACTATGTAAAATATCTGATGAAATGTTATCAACTAGCAATGTAGCAAGAACTCCACCTAATGAAAGAAGTAGAAACCTTTGAAAAGCATTGAAATTTATTGGCTTATTGAAAGTGAATATAGCATTCAAATAAAAAGAATTAATTAAAGCACAACTAAAACCACCCAAATTTGCTAAAAAGAACGAATAGCCGGATTTTATAAGGGTTATAGCTAAAAAATAATGTATAAATGTATTGATTAAGCCAACAATACAAAATTTTATGAATATTTTATGATTCTTTCTTATGTATTCTCTTAACCACATAAATAGGTCTTTCCTTAACTTCCATATATATTCTGCCTATATATTCTCCAATTAGACCTATGCTTATTAATTGTAAGCTGCCTAAAAATAGTATAAAAACCAGTATAGATGCGTATCCAGGAACATCTATACCAAATATTAGGGTTCTAGTTATGATGACTAGAGCATAGATTAAGGAAATTATCGCAATAACTACCCCAATATATGTCCAGATTTTAATTGGTAAGGAACTAAAACTGGTAATTCCATCCACTGCAAAATTCCATAATTTAGTTATTGACCATTTTGTTTCACCTTTTTCCCTTTCCGGTCTTGAGTAGTTTATTGTGGTCGTTTTAAAGCCTACCCAGGTGAAAATGCCTTTCATAAACCTGTTATTCTCTCTAAGTCGTCTTATTTCCTGAACTACCTGTGATGTCATAGCTCTAAAATCGCCCACATTTTCAGGTATTTGTATCTCAGAAAAAGAGTTATGCGCTTTATAAAACCATTTAGCTGTTGTTCTTTTAAAGTAACTGTCTTTAGATCTATCAGTACGTGTTGCAGTAACAACTTCATACCCTTTTTGTATTTGTTGCAGCATCTCAGATATTAGTTTTGGCGGATCCTGTAAGTCGGAGTCCATAATTATTGCAATATCTGCAGAGAAGTTATCTAATCCTGCAGTGATCGCTGATTCTTTTCCAAAATTACGTGAAAACTCAATGATTTCTAAATCTCTAACACTTTGTTGTTTTTTTAATGCATCAAGTGTTGTATCACTGGAACCATCATCTATACAGATGAATGAAAAATTAAATTCTGTTAAATCGTTAAGTGTTTCATCAATATGTGAAAAAAAGATATCCACACTTTCTTCTTCATTGTAAAAGGGCACTATTATAGTTACAGTTTTCATGGTTGAATCTAGTTAATGAATATTATAACTAATAAGAGTATTTGGTTGAGCACTTTAATTAAAGCTGTTGCAACACTTTTATTTTGCAATCTTGTCTTCAATGATAGTTATGACAAACCTTACTACAATTACGATTCAATTCCTTATGTTGCGTCAGCAAAATATCTTGAAACAAAAGATTACGAAATTTCACATAAATATTCATATGAACTCTTAAAGCAGAAGGCACCACAATTTTATAATGGCCTTTGCTGCTCGGGTGCTTATCGAAATTCAATGTCTAGTGACTATGAAGCATTTGCATCACATATGCCTGCTTATCAAATCAAGTCCTTGTATGTTCAACTTATAAGAATCACAAGTGATTCTTTGGGTGTGGATGAATATAAGGCGATAAACCTAATTTCTTTGAGCTCTGTTTTGGGAATAGTATTTGTTTTTGCTAGCTTCTTCTTCCAAATTAATATTTTTGGATTTTTATCAATTTTTGGAGTTTTGGTGCTTTCTCAGGTCCTTCATCTGTCAAGACTAATGACTCCTGATGCTTTATCCAGTCTTGTTTTCCTATGCTCTGTAGTTCTAATTTTAAAAAATTTAAAAATAGCTGGTTTCTTTTTACTAATACTGGCTTTGCTGGTTAGGCCAAGCAATATTGTGTACACCGGACTTATCCCACTTTTTCTACTTAAAGATAGGAAATTTATATACTTCATCCTTTTATCAACAGTTTCATTATTTGTTTATTATCTAAATGCAAAAGTAGTTGGAGGACTGGGATGGTGGAAGAGTTTTCACTCTAGCTTAATTGGTATGCCCACTACCTTTATAGGGTATGATCCGCCATTTGATTTAAATCAGTACCTAGAGTCACTAAACTACTGGTTTTTCTGGACTCTGACAGATTGGAATTACAATCGCTGGCTTGCAATAGCTTTAAGTTTTTCAATAGGCTCTATCTATTTGATGCAGAAAAATAAAGGATATTTAAAAAATGAAGTGCTGATTTTTGCTTCATTTTCTTTTGGGGTGCTGATCAGTTTTATTTTGTTCCCAATAGCTGACCATAGAATTTATTCCAGTGGCTTGCTTCCAGCAACATTCCTATTCTTATTTTTTGTGTTTAAACCTCAAAAAAATTGATGATATTTTTCTGTTAAAAGTGTATGTTTATTAAACCTATTATGAAAAAACTTACTCTACTTATTATCGTTAATCTTCTGATGCATTTTAATATTTTTGCTTCAGACACACCTCCAACAGAACGTCCAATTGCGGAGAGTTCAACTGTCATTGATTCTAAACCTGATAATCATACCAAAGGCTCTGTATCTGAAGGAGAACAAAAGAAAAGCAAGTATTATCAAGCACAGTCAAGTGGTCCCGGTTACGGATGGGTAGAAGATATTGTTGGAATAGATGAGGACGTTTTTAATTATGTTGAAGGTTCAGATGAAGACTTAGAACTATACCTAAAAAGCAGCTTTTTCTCTGATGTTGCACTTTCTCCTGATGGAAAACATCTAGCATTTCAAAGTAAGAGTGATGAATTTACAGAAGGCTTACTTATAGCAAGAACAGACGACTTTCTAGATCCTAAAAAGGGACTTGAAAAAGCAACAATAGCCAAAGCTGCATTGGAAAAAACAGGAGATGATGTTCTGCGTGTCAAAGAATTATTTTTATGTAGGTTTAACTGGGTCTCAAATACATTAATTTTGGTTGAAATATGTGGTAAAAACTTTGATAGGCTGAGAGGTGAAGTCTTCACAGCTCTTGGAGTCTTTAAATTGTTCAATATTGAAACTAAGGAGTTCAATAATTTTCTATATCCATTAGAGCCTGCTCCAAAAAAAGGGAGCATGACATTCGCTGACAGATACAGACCAGCAACATTCATTTCAAAATATGATGATGAGTCTATCTTGATGTCAGTTGCAGAAAACAAAAGAGGTTTTAGGTATGCCCATTTAAGAAGAGTTTTCTTCGATAAAAGAGGAGTTAAGCCTAATGGAACTGATTTATATGTATCCAAACAGCCTTGCCAATTTAAAGTTGGTTACAGAGCAAACAGTGCTTGTAATATTCCGTACATTTTTATTCTCGACAAAGACAAAAAACCTGTTTTAACTTTTTCAAGTGATTTAGATGGAGTTTATGCTCACTATGCTGATGACAAGACTACAAAAATTGATATTGATCTTGAAGACTATACTCCATTCGCCGTAAAAGGTAATTTACTCTGGATGTATGGCGTTAGTGGTATAGGTGCTCATGATATAAGTGTTTTAAACCTGAAGACGAAAAAAATCCAAAAAGCTGTTCCTTCAGATTGTCATACTGTTATTAGTGCAATGAATTCATTGAATGACGACATTCCATATGCAGTTGACATGGAATGTGACGGTATGAAAGAAATCATTTATTTTGACCAAGAAAAAAGAGACGCGCAGATTTTAAGTCAACTTGCTCCAAGTTTCCCTGATAAAAATATTACATTGGGCAACTGGACAGATAAAAACGATAAAGCAATTTTTTCTGTTTCAGATTCATCAGTGGTATCAGAGTTTTTCATGTTGGATTTGACTAAAGGTTCTCTTATACCAATTGGTAGAACATCCAATGTGCCAAAAGAAAAACTGCATAAAATGGTCTCAAAGAAGTTTAAAACCAGAGATGGTGAAACAGTTTATGGGTTTTTAACCCTGCCTAAAGGCGAAGTGAAAAGGCTAATAGTCTATATTCATGGTGGGCCATATGGTATTAGAGATTATGATCAGTATGATTTCTCTGAGCAATACCTAGCAAGCAAAGGTGCTGCGGTCCTGAAAGTTAACTATCGTGGATCTGGTGGTTACGGCAAAAATTTTATGGAGGATGCTTACAAAGAGTGGGGTGGTACACTACTTAATGATATAGCTGACGCAACAATAGCAGTCCAAAAAGAATTAGGGATTGGCAGAAGCAAAACTTGCGCCTTTGGTGCAAGTTATGGTGGTTATGCTGCATTAGGTATGGCATATAAGCACAGTGACTTATATGAATGTGTAGCAGGCGGAATGGGTGTCTATGATATGCAAATTCTTAGAGATGGAAGCGATGAAAGCATTTATACCTATCAAGAAGATTATGAAGAAACTGCTGAAAAGTTTTGGGGCGATGATCAAGCTCAGCTTGTAGATTTTTCACCAGTATTTAATGCAGATAAAATGAATTCAAGAATCTTAATGTGGCATGGGCTGCAAGATCAGATATCACCAATTGTTCATTTAGACTTAATGAAGGAAGCTCTAGAAAAAAATAATGTGCCTTATCAAGCTTTTACAATGACAAAGCTAGGCCATACTTTTGGAGAAAAGGAAGATATTAAAGCGCATATGCCTGTTCTAAAAGATTTTCTTTTTGATGAGCTCTAATTGAAAGCTTTTTCAAGTTTCTTTTTATCTGATTCGTAATATTTTCCAGCAAAGTAGTAAAGTATTGGCCCTAGAATTAAGAACATTACTGAGAAGCCAACAAGCGTGAGTGTATATGGATCTTCGACACCTGAAGCAATCAAAGAATCTAATGCTATTCCAGCAACCATACTTCCAGGCACGTAGCCTAAAAGGTTAAGGCAAACTAAATTAAAACCGACGATAGTCCCCCTAATGTTTGAAGGCACTAATTCTTGTATAACAGCAAAAACTGGCCCATAGAAACATCCTAAACTGAAAGCACTTACACAAATACCAACCCAAAATAGAGCATCTGAGGGCTCAAGATATCTTGTAAAAGCAAAAGGAATTGAAAGCAAGGTAAGAATAAGCAAGAACCAAGTGCGTGGAAAGTTATACTTTCTTAAAGCCCAATCACTAAATGTTCCACCAAAGACACTCCCTAAAAGACCGAATATTGTAAATATCCAACCGGAAGCTTGAGCAAAAGCAGCCCTATCAAGTCCTTTATCTTGTATTGCCCAAACTTGATCAAAAACTGAAGCACCTAACAGAACATGATAAATTGTTCCGGCTATGATTGTTAAAACCAGAGACCTAGAAGTTCTTAGAACTTTAAAAAGCAATGTAATTATCTCGATAAATGATTGTTTGGGTGCCTGGGTATTGACTATTTTTCTTGGAGTATCTTTTACAAAAAGCATCATGATTCCCATAATTACTCCTATAGCTCCAAGTAAGTAGAAGCAGCCTCGCCAACCAATAATGGGAGCAAGGTATCCAGCTAAAATAAGACTTACTCCGACACCTAAAGGAACGCCCATGTAATAAAAACCAGCAGCAAAACCTAATTTTTTTATATCATAACGATCAGCTAATATTGACATCGTTGTTGGAGTCATTGCAGATTCTCCAATTCCAATAAAAAGACGGGGTATTGCTAGAGTTGCAAAGTTTTTAGCCAAGCCCGAAACAGCAGTAAAGAAACTCCAGATAATTACACCTACTCCAATGATTTTTGTTCTGTTATATCTATCAGCTAGTGTTCCAACAAAGAGCCCAGAAACAGTATAGAAAAAAATGAAGATTACACCGGTTAACAAACCAAATTGTGTATTAGTCAACTCAAGATCAGGAATAATAAAGTTAGCAAAACTTGCTAGAAACTGCCTATCAACAAAATTAATAATATTCAGGACAGTGACAAATAATAGAAAACTTGTATTACGTAAGTTAATAATCTACCCCCTCAGATATTATGAACTTATTTTAAAGATAATGCTTTTTTAAAAGCCTCTCTTTTAAAAAGATTTTCAGACCATCTTTTGATATTTGGTTTTAGTGCTTGATGTATCTCCAAGTTGCTGGCTAAATGAATTGCATAACTCACGCAAATATCAGCAATCGTGAATCTATTTGAGCAAAGATATTCCTTCCCCTCTAAAGAACTTTCTAGTAATTTCAACCTAGATACAAACCATCTGCTATATCCCTCAACTGCTCCATCTGCGACTCCTGGTTCTTGAAATTTATATCTTAGAACGACAGTTTGCGGGAATGTTAAAGTGGCATCAGCATGAAATAACCAGTTTAAATAATTTGGATAATCTTCTTCATCTGGAGCAACCTCCAAATCTGTTGGTCCATATCTATTTACCATGTACTGACACATGGCTACTGATTCAGTCATTTTAGTATTGCCATCTATTAGATAGGGCACAGTTCCAAGCATATTTATTTCTAAGTACTCTTTTTGGAATACTCTTGGGGGGAAGGGCATCATTTCCAATTCATACTCAAGGCCCATTTCTTCAGCAGTCCATATAGGCCTTAAAGATCTAGAGTTTTGTGTGCCATAAATTTTCATAGTTTTCAAAATTGTAGCACTATAATTATGTTTTATTTTTGTGCATTATTATTAAATGATTTATGAATGTTTAGTTGAGCCAACAGTTAATAAATTATTTCTTTACGATTATTGGATTACACCAGATGAGTGTTATTCAACGAAAAGCATTGAAGGTTTGTTCTTAACGGTTCTAATATTTTTATTTCTTGCTTGGTTGCTACAGATTTTATTTAATTTATTGATGAAGAGAAGTTTTTCAGAACTGCTCATTGTTCTAGAGAAAAAATATAACCTATATATACCTAC
>QCMX01000018.1 GCA_003213455.1 SAR86 cluster bacterium AG-422-P06
ATCTTTAAGATATTTGAAGTGGTTTATATTCCCAATTCTCTACTCCTTTTTCCAAAGATTCAACAATTGCGAAACCACCAGAGACAGTTGTTGTGAAGAAAATGTTATGTTCTAGAGCTGATCTTCTTATGGAGAATGAATCTTTGATTGATTGCCTTCCTTCAGTTGTGTTAATGATCATATCTATTTCTTTATTTAAAATTGCATCAACAATATGTGGTCGGCCTTCTAAAACTTTATTAATTATTTTTACTTTGATGCCTGTGCCCTCAAGTGCTTCAGCGGTACCTTTGGTAGCTACAATCTTGAAACCTAGTTTTGTTAATTTTGTGCATAAATCTGGTAGATACTTTTTATCGTTATCTTTTACACTAACAAAAACATTTCCTTTATTAGGTATGCTTTCACCTGCGCCCTTTACTGCTTTACCAAAGGCTTCTCCAAAACAATCGCCCCTGCCCATTACTTCACCAGTTGACTTCATTTCAGGCCCAAGAATTGGATCAACTTTCCTAAATTTATTAAATGGAAATACAGGAGCTTTTACTGCATAGTTGGTTGGCATTATTTCAGCTCCAAGACCTAAGTCCTCCAGTGTTTTTCCCAGTATGACCTTTGATGCTATTTTAGCTAAAGAATTTCCAATACATTTTGAGAGAAAAGGAATTGTTCTTGAAGCTCTAGGGTTAACTTCAATCATATAAAATTTATTGTCCTTAATAGCTACTTGCGCATTCATAAGCCCAACAACATTTAATTTTTTAGCAACTGCCTTTATTTCTTTTTTCAAAGCATACAATTGTGTATCACCAACACTATAAGGTGGAAATGAACATGAGCTGTCTCCAGAGTGAATGCCAGCTTCTTCAATATGCTGCAAAACACCACCTATGAGTGTTTTTTCGCCGTCGCAAATTACATCTATATCAAGTTCTACCGCATCATCTAAAAATTTTTCAATTAATAAAGGATTGTCAGGAGATATAAGTGCAACTTTGGTTAAATAATTTTTGAGGTCATTATCTGTATATATTAGTTCCATTGCTCTACCACCAAGAACATACGATGGTCTAACAATAACTGGATAGCTGAGCTTATTCACTGACTCATACGCTTCCTCAACACTTTGAGCAATCCTGTTTTCAGGCTGAAGAAAATTAAAGTCTGAAAGAAAGGCTTTAAACTTTTCTCTGTTTTCAGCGGTATCAATGGCGGAAGGTGAAGTACCTAATATTTTCACACCATTTTTTTCAAATTCATCTGTAAGCTTTAGAGGTGTTTGTCCACCAAATTGCACAACCACACCGTAAGGATTCTCATGCCTTACAATTTCAAGCACATCTTCTGCAACAATTGGTTCAAAATACAATTTATCTGACACATCAAAATCTGTGGATACAGTTTCTGGATTAGAGTTAATCATTATTGTTTCAATATTTTCTTCTCTAAATGCCAAAGCTGCTTGGACACAACAATAGTCAAATTCAATTCCTTGGCCTATTCGGTTTGGTCCGCTTCCAAGGACAATGACCTTCTTCTTGTCAGAAACTTCTGATTCATTAAATTCATCGTATGTGGAATATAGGTAGTTAGTAGTACTATCAAACTCGGCAGCACATGAATCTACTCTCTTGAAGACTGGATGTACATCAAGCTTATATCTGTGATTCCTCACTTCCTGTTCTTTTATATTTAAGAGATCTGCCATCCTGGCATCAGAAAATCCTTTCTTTTTATAGGACTTCATTGCTGCCTTATCGATGTCACTTAAACTGCATTCTGAAATATTTTTTTCGTCGTGCACTAATTCTTTTATTTGATGCAAAAACCACTTATCTACTTGGCAAGAATCAAATATTTCTTGCATTGACCATCCTCTTCTAAATGCATCAGCGATAAACCAAAGCCTACTTTCACCAGGAGTTGATAGCTCAAGCTTAAGGGCGCCATTGCCCTCATTTTCTTTCAAAATACTTGAGAGCCCAACTAGCCCATTTTCCATTGATCTAATAGCTTTTTGAAATGATTCTTGAAAATTTCTACCAATTGCCATCACTTCTCCAACAGATTTCATTTGTGTTGTTAATCTAGGATCAGTTTCTGGAAATTTTTCAAAATTAAATCGTGGTATTTTTGTAACTACGTAATCAATTGTTGGTTCAAATGATGCAGGTGTCTTGCCATCAGTTATGTCATTCTTTAATTCATCTAAGGTGTATCCAACAGCTAAGAGTGCTGCTACTTTCGCTATGGGAAAGCCAGTGGCTTTTGATGCCAAAGCAGATGATCTGCTCACTCTAGGGTTCATCTCGATCACTACTAAGCGCCCTGTTTTCGGATCTTGAGCAAACTGTACATTAGAGCCTCCAGTCTCAACCCCAATTCTTCTAAGAACTTTAAAGGATGCGTCACGCATTTCTTGGTATTCTTTATCTGTTAAGGTTTGGGCTGGAGCTACAGTAATTGAATCTCCTGTATGAACTCCCATTGGGTCAACGTTTTCTATTGAGCAAACTATAATGCAGTTATCATTCTTATCTCTAACTACCTCCATCTCAAATTCTTTCCACCCTACAAGAGATTCATCTATAAGCAGTTCTTTTGTAGGAGATAATTTCAAACCATTCATGCAGATCTCTTCAAATTCTTTCAGGTTATAGGCTATTCCACCTCCTGTTCCACCCATAGTGAAAGAAGGCCTGATAACACATGGCAAACCTATATCTTTATAAATTTTCCATGCGTCTTCCATGGAATGAGCGAACCCAGATCTTGGAGTCTCAAGCCCAAGTTCTTTCATACAGTTATCAAATTTTTCTCTATCTTCGGCGTTATCAATCGCCTCACGATTAGCTCCTATCATTTCAACAGAATGTTTCTGCAGGATTCCTCTTTTGGCGAGCTCTAGTGATACATTTAAGCCAGTCTGGCCTCCCATAGTAGGCAAAATTGCATCTGGCTTTTCTTTTTCAATTATTTTTTCTAAAGACTGCCAATCAACTGGTTCAATATATGTTGCGTCAGCAATCTCTGGGTCAGTCATTATGGTAGCTGGGTTTGAATTAACTAAGACAACTCTGTAACCATTATCACGCAAAGCCTTACAAGCTTGGGTACCAGAATAATCAAATTCACAAGCCTGCCCTATAATTATTGGGCCTGAACCAACAATTAAGATCGTCTTTAAATCTTCTCTCTTAGGCATTCATGTCCTCAAAAAATCTTTTAAATAAAACTTCAAACTCTTTTGGGCCTGGACTTGCTTCTGGATGACATTGTATAGAATAAAATGGTTTATCTGCATGCTCTATTCCTTGAATTGAACCATCAAATAATGATTTATGGGTAATGTTTATATCCTCTCTGTTTTCAACTTTTGCCACAGCAAAATTATGATTTTGAGATGTAATGAAAACAGTATTATTTTTTAAGTCATGTACTGGATGATTTGCCCCATGATGGCCAAAAGGCATTTTTTCAATATCCAAACCATAGGCTAATGACATAATTTGATGACCAAGACATATACCAAAAATTGGCAAGCCTAAACCCATCATTTTTTTCACTTCATCAACGGCATCTTGTAAGACACATGGATCGCCCGGACCATTGGAGAGAAAAATACCATCTGGGTTTAAAGCCTTGATAGCCTCTGCAGAAGTATCAGGTGGCACAACCTCAATGTCACCTCCCAAACTTTTCATGATGCGTAGAATGTTTTCTTTAATACCAAAGTCGACTGCGACGATCTTATATTTTTTTACTGTGCCAGGATCTCCGAAATTATATGGGGCACTGACAGAAACATTTTTAGTAAAGTTTTTTCCATCCATGCTGCCAAATTTTTTAATCTCTGATACAGCTTCCTCATCAGTAAAAAGCTGTGTTGGATAGATAGCTCCTATTTTGCACCCTTCATCTCTTAAAATTTTTGTAAGGTGTCTTGTATCAATATCAGATATACAAATTGTTTTTTGTTCAACCAGAAATTCTTCAAGAGACATCTTTGATCTGTGGTTACTTGGAAAATCACAGAAATTTTTAACAATCATACCTCGCGCAGCTATATTTTTGGATTCATTGTCCTCAAAATTTATGCCTGTGTTTCCGATATGAGGGTATGTAAATGTAATTATTTGGCCATCGTAAGATGGGTCAGTAAGTATTTCTTGATAGCCTGTGATTGAGGTATTGAAAACGACTTCTCCAACACCAATTTTTTTAAAACCAAAACCAATACCATCGAATGAAATCCCATTCTCAAGTAGTAGCTTTGCTCCAAACTTCATTTTTGCTTCCGAATACTATAAAGAAGTTAGAAGATAATTTACAGATCATTTAGAATTAACCCTATGTCATTTTCATTGAAGAGCAAAAAAGATATTGAAAAAATGAAAATTGCTGGCCGTAAAGCAGCAAATGTTTTGGAAATGTTAACAGAATATGTGGTACCAGGAGTTACAACTGGTGAGTTGGATGATATGGCTTTTAAATTTATAACTGAAGAGCTCAAATGTATACCAGCCAATATAGGCTATAGTGGTTTTCCAAAAACTCTTTGCACTTCAATCAATAATGTTATCTGTCATGGTATTCCAACTAAAGACAAAACATTAAAAAATGGAGATATTGTTAATATTGATGTCACTGTGATAGATGGTGGCTGGCATGGGGATACTTCTAGAATGTACTTAGTTGGTAAAGTGCCAGCTCATGCCAAAAGGCTTGTTGATATAACTAAAGATTGTCTATTTGCTGGCATTAATGAAGTTAAGCCTGGGGCAACACTAGGTGATGTTGGTTTTGCTATTCAGCATTTAGCTGAGAAGAATCATTATTCAGTCGTTCGGGATTATTGTGGGCATGGTATTGGAAAAACATATCATGAGGAACCACAAGTAATGCATTATGGTCAAAAGGGAGAGGGTTTGAAGCTTGAGGAAGGTATGTGTTTTACCATTGAACCAATGATCAATTTAGGCTCACACCATTCAAAAGTACTTCAAGATGGTTGGACTGTAGTAACTAAAGATGGGAAGCTTTCAGCTCAGTGGGAACATACCGTTGCAGTAACAAGTAATGGCCATGAAATACTAACTCTTGGAGATTGATGACGTGAAATTACCTATAGAAGCTCACGGCATTGTTCAGCAAGATGAAAACGGTTTACTGAGTGTTCGCTACACAAAATTTCAGGCTTCAACAGAAGGTGCTAATACTTTTTCTCTGGTCGATGATGCAAAAATAATTACTCATCTTATAGATGATCGTCCTATTGAAGATATTCCTACCGCATGGTTAAAGCTTCATCTTTTATCTCTGCGCTTTTTTAAACCCAATGAACTTAACTTAGAGAATATATTTTCTGTATTGCCAAATATAGCTTGGACTAACAAAGGGCCAATGAGAGCAGAAAGTTTAGAAAATATTGTTGCTGATGATAACTTAAAGGTTCATGCCATAGATAAGTTTCCTCCTATGACAGACTACATTATTCCAAAGGGAGTGCGAATTGCTGATTCTTCTCGAGTTCGATTGGGAGCCTATCTAGGTGAAGGCACAACAATCATGCATGAGGGCTTTGTTAATTACAATGCTGGAACTGAAGGTCCCAATATGATTGAAGGCAGAATATCTGCAGGTGTATTTATAGGTAAGGATTCAGACTTAGGTGGTGGATGCTCCACAATGGGAACTCTTTCCGGAGGAAATAAAGAGGTTATAAAAGTAGGTGAAAGGTGTTTGCTTGGAGCCAACTCAGGCATAGGTATTTCATTGGGAAATGACTGTATAGTTGAAGCTGGTTTATACCTTACTGCTGGGACAAAAGTAACAATGCTGGAAGAAGATAAAGTCGTTAAGGCCTTAGAACTGAGCGGCAAAGATGGTATCTTATATTTTAGGGATTCTCTTTCAGGGAAAGTTTGCGCAAGACCAAGCAAAGGCAGCTTTAAACTTAATGAAGTTTTGCACGACAATAATTAATTTTGGAAATACAAATAACTCAAGACCTGGTTCGCAAAGAATCAATCACACCAAACGATGCTGGCTGTCTGCAATATATTGAAGATTTCCTAGCAGAGAGAGGCTTCAAAAATGAAATTCTTACCTATGGAAGAGTCAAAAATCTCTGGAGCATTAATCGTAAATCTGGACCTCTATTAGTATTTCTAGGCCATGTCGATGTGGTGCCAACAGGGCCAGTAGACCAATGGGACCATGACCCCTTCTCTGGGCATGATGATGGTACTTATATTAATGGGAGAGGCACTGGAGATATGAAAGGCGGTATTGCTTGTTTTATGTCTGCCTTATCCCGTATTAACCCTGATGACTTAAATTTTTCACTTGGCTTTATAATCACTTCAGATGAGGAAGGGCCTTCTAGAGATGGCACCGTCAAAGTAGTTGAAGAATTGCTCAAAAGAGAGGAAGTCATTGACTATTGCTTGATTGGCGAGCCTTCTACTATTGAAACTGTTGGAGATAACATAAGGATTGGCAGAAGAGGCTCTATAAACATTGAATTAGAAGTTTTAGGCAAGCAAGGACATGCAGCTTATCCTGCAAGAGTGGATAATCCTATTCATAGAGTTGTACCTTTTTTAGATAAGTTATTGGCGGAAGTTTGGGATGAAGGCAATGAGCACTTTCCTCCTACATCATTACAGCTTACAAATATTTCAGCAGGAGTTGGAGCCCATAATGTCACACCAAATAACCTCAATTTAAAATTTAATCTTAGATTCTCGCCCCAAATTACTGGCCAAGAGATCCAAACTCGAATTGAAAAGTTTCTTGGAGAAGAAAATGTAAAATACAACATAAGTTTTGATCTAAATGCCGAGCCCTTCTACTCCAATCCCAAATTATTCACAGATGTGGTGCAAAAGAGCATACAAAAAGTACAGGGTTTCAATACTGCTCTTTCCTGTTCAGGTGGAACTTCAGATGGAAGATTCATAGCAAAGACTGGCTGTGAAATTGTAGAGTTAGGACCTAAATTTGAGACTATTCATAAAATTAACGAAAGAATTGAGAAGGGAGAATTGGAACGATTAACCGATATATACCATCAAATCTTATTAAATCTAAATGAAGAGACAAATATCTGAACTTTTTGTATAGAATAGACAATGTCGAAATATGAGAATTAAAAACTTACTAATACTTTCAAGCTTAATCGTCCTAGCTGCCTGTAGCGATAAGGAGGAGCCTCTTGAGGATCTATTCCTTGAATTAGAAGCTAGTTCTGAATCAGTAGATTACGGCGATACTTTCACTTTAACTTGGAGTTCAAATGCCAGCCAATGTTATGCCGGCGGTAGATGGATTGGCGAAAAAGAGATTACAGGCTCTGAAGAATTAGAAATTAAACGGGGCGGAACCAGTACATTCATAATGGACTGCCGAAGAAATAATGAATTCATTAACCAAGCGGTCGCAGTAGATATAATTAAAGAAACCAGCGATTATTTTATCTTCTCTGCTCCTGCAGATACTCCAGATTTCACGATTGAACATGCTGAAGATGAGAAAGTAGTATTTACTGGACAAGCAAGAGGTGACGTGAATGATGACAATATTCCAGATGTTGTCTTTGGATTACAAATAAGAAAGATTTTAGACAATACATTAGTGAAGTCACATCTCCTGCAGATGCTTGGCGGACCTTTTCCATTAATTACTGAAGTTGTAACAGATGAATGTGATGCAATTAGCACTCTTATCCCTAAAGACTTAGATCAAGATAGCTTTACGGATGTAATGGGCACATCTACAGATTTTGAGAGACAAAATCTTGGTACATCAAAAATATGCATCTTCAAAGGAACTGCAACTGGTCTAGTGCTAGATAACGAATTAGTAGCAAACGATACAAGCTTAGATTTAGCTAATGCCAATCTTAGGGGAGCTGGGTTAGTCGATAGAAACAATAACATTGCCCTTGATATATATCTTCTCACTGAAACAAAGGAGTATTGGATTGAAGTTGGCGCAGCTGATGGGCCAAGATTTGAGGAATTTGATTACGACAACACTGCTCTAACCGATTTAACTATCAACAATCTAACTGCTTTTGATTTTGATGCAGACTCAAATGAAGACATTGTTTTCTCAGCTTACGACAGTAACGGCGCTGGTAAATTCATAACAGTGCCTAAATCAGGTGACGGCACAAACTGGGCCGAAACATTGGTTTACGATAATGTACCCAATACAAAGGTAGTACAAACTATTGTTTATGATCAGGATACTGATTTAGATGTTTTTGTCATGGGTGATGGCACACCTTCTAATGGTATAGATCTTGGCGCTACATCGACACTAAAAGTATATGAGACTGGAGAAGTGAATATCCTAGAGAATGAAGTAGATATCTCTTACACAAAGCAAGCGACGACAAGTTTGAATGCTAATCTAGTTCAGGCAGATTTTGATACCGACTTTGATGGTGGTGACATACTCTTATCCTTTGAGGATTTTGGCGATACATCTGCTAGTTTTCTGGTCATTGAGAAACAAGAAACTACCGATGAAGAAGATGTGACAACGTATGAGTATGTAGCTCTTGATGACGAAGAACTAGGATTAGCTAATATTCCAGAGGGACATGCCTTCACAGTGTTTATCGACTACAACAGTGACTTTGATATTGATGTCATCTTTGCAGTAAAAGGTGAAGTTAATGCTGAAACAAACTTAAAGCCAATCAACTTCTTTATCCAAACTAACGAATCTAATTAATTTCAAAAAATTATTAAGGCTTATTCCAGAAATGTTTGCCTATAGTGACAAACCTAAGAACTGTCATACCAAAAAAAGTTAAAAGATTAGTTCGAGCTAATCCTTGATCCTCGTTACTAAAGAGAAGTTGATCTAAGAAATAAATATCAATAAAAATGTAAATACCCAAACCTAGAATAATTATCATTATGTAGTAATAGATGGTCCAAAGTTTTTTGTTTAGTAAGAGGCTGTAATAGAGAGCACTGAGCTTTTCTTTCATAAATTCAGTATATAAAAATAAGGCGGTCATCTCTAACCGCCCTATTTCAAATAATCTTAGTGCTAAGTTTTTGCAGCTTTAGCATCATCGACAGTTCTGGCTATTCCAAACACTGCGACAGCTATTAAAGCTAAACCTATCACTACATAGTATTGAATCATAAATTCAAATACTGGTGATATGCTTTCTAATCCTTCACCTAAGGCTTCTCCGCCTAACAGACCAGCCATAACACCACCAATTGCTGATGCTAAGAACCAAAGCCCAAACATTTGACCAATGTATTTACGCGGTGCATATTGTGCAAATGCTGATAGCCCTATTGGTGATAAAGCTAATTCGCCCCATGTTTGAAGCAAATAAGTTATTAGAAGCCATTGCATACCAACTGGGCTTACTTCCATTGCTAGCTGTACAGCGTAAAGCATCACAACAAAACTTAAAGCCATGAAGAATAAACCAATAGCAAATTTGACTGGAAGTGATGGATCAAGATTCATGCGACCGAGATGCATCCAAATTCCAGCAAATATTGGAGCAAAGATCACGACAAAAATTGGGTTAGCAAATTGCAACCAACCAATCGGAATAATATAGCCACCAACTGAAAGATCTGTGTAGTCCCTTGCAAAGATACTCAATGAACTAGCTGACTGATCGAAGCCTGACCAGAATGCTGCTGCACCAATAAATAAAATTAAAAGCAAGAACACATTCTTTTTCTCAGTTTTTGTCAAACCAGCAAATAGGAATAAGTAAGCAAAATAAACAAATGCTACTCCTGTTAGAAATATCGCAAAGTTCTCTGCAAATGCTTTTGGTTCAACTGCAATAAAACCTAATAGCCCTAAACCAATAACAACTACCATTGCTGTTGATGTAATCTTTGACCATTTGATGTATGAGTCTCTTTGAGCTTGTGGCATGTCATTTGGCTTGTTACCTGCTTCACCTAGTAA
>QCMX01000019.1 GCA_003213455.1 SAR86 cluster bacterium AG-422-P06
ATATTTTATATTCGTATCCCCTTTTAGAAACCAGAGCAATTCATAAGCAACTGATTTAAAGTGAATTTTCTTTGTTGTTAATAGTGGGAATGATTCTTGTAAATCGAATCTCATTTGATGGCCAAAGATTGAAATGGTACCAGTACCAGTTCTGTCGCCTTTAGGCTTGCCAGAGTCTTTAACTTTTTTAAGTAAATCTAGGTATTCTTGCATTTATTTTTTTGAAAGTATGAATATCCCTAATATTATCATAGGAACTGACAATAACTGCCCTTGTGTTAAAAAACTAAACAATAAAAAGTCATTTCCCCACACAGTATCTGGAGTTCTAAAAATTTCAGAAACTGACCTAGCCAAACCATAGCCAATTAGGAAGTAGCCTGAGTGTCTGCCAACTTTTTCAGTTTTTGAAATAACAAAATTTAAGAAAATAAATAACAACAAACCCTCTAATAAGGCTTCATAAATTTGTGAAGGATGTCTTGCTAAACCTAATGGGTCTGTTGGGAAAACCATAGCCCAAGGAACATCAGTTGGCCTTCCATATAATTCAGCATTAATAAAGTTTGCAATTCTTCCAAGAAATAAAGCTATTGGAACCTGTGGTGCAATCCAATCAGTTACTTGGAAAAAGGTAAAACCTTTTTTATTGGCATAAAACCACATTGAGACCATTACACCAATTAGCCCGCCATGAAACGACATCCCGCCTTGCCAAATCTTTAAGAAATACAAAGGATCTGCAAATTGCATATGCAGATCATAAAAAAGTACATGACCAAGCCGTCCCCCAACTATTGCTCCAAAGAACAGCCCATAAGTGAATACAACATCACTTACTTCATCTTTGGAGACATCGATATTAAATTTTGTTCTTGTGGTAACCATCCTCAAGTAAATAAGATAAGCACCTAGGACATAAGCCAATCCATACCAGTGAATATTTAGCGCATCACCGAGATAGGGATGCAAGAAGTTTGGCAAAGGAATTGATAAGGCTACTGGGTCAATATTAGGGTAAGTAATCATTTTAAAAACCAATAAATTGCAACAGGTACAAGATGAGCTGCAAATATGAATTGTAAGAATTTATCATTGAGCTTATGTGCCAAGTTAGCTCCAACTTTTGCAAAGAAGAAACTAAATATAACTATACCAAAAACACCAGGCAGATATATAAAGCCAACTGTATAGTCAGGCAAGCCCTCAACATTAAGCCCTAATAACAAATATGAAGTTGAAGATAATACTGCTATTGGAAAAGCACAAGCAGCACCAGTTCCAACAGCTTTTTTCATTTCCATCCCACTTATTTTTAGCAAAGGAACACTAAAAATACCGCCTCCAATGCCAAAAATTGAAGATAGATAACCTATTACCCCGCCAGAAATATTAAAGAAAAGGAAATTTGGTTCTTTGGTAGCTCTTGGCATTTTAATATTAATAAAAAGTCGGGCTGCCATTATTGAAACGAATATTGCCAACATGGTTTTTAATATCTCA
Organism: SAR86 cluster bacterium AG-422-P06; assembly: GCA_003213455.1. Classification (GTDB taxonomy): domain Bacteria; phylum Pseudomonadota; class Gammaproteobacteria; order Magnimaribacterales; family TMED112; genus TMED112. Next base: position 1,504 of record QCMX01000019.1, read on the forward strand.
GACTCAACATTTATAACAAAGCTCGATCCAAACCCAGCACCAATAAGAATACCAACTGTAAGCTGTGAGAACCTCTTAATTGAAAGTGAATCTTTTTTGTAATGAGAATAAGCTGCTGAAGATGATGTAACAATAATGCAAGCTAATGCTGTTCCAATCGATAAGGGTATGGCAAGAGATTCTGCTAAACCATTGGATGTCAGAATAAAATGCATGACAGGCACGATAATTAAACCACCACCTACACCAAATAAACCGGCCATGGTGCCTGTAACAATCCCAACTAGACCAAATATTAGAAACTCAGCTATCATCTTTGAGCTTATTAGATTCTTTTGACCCCAGTGCCACTAGACCTTCTATTCTTGACGACATAGACCCTTTACCATCTATAAGCTTATTCCGTGCGTCATCGTATTTTTTTTGACTTTGAGCTATTGAATTACCAAGACTATCCATCACATCTGTAAATCCATGTAACTTAGCAACTAATTTTTGTGCTTCTTCATACACCTTAATCACACTCTCTCTTTGTCCATCTAAACGCCAAAGGTTCTCAACCATTTTTATTGAAATATGAAGTATAGATGGGCTTACCAATGCAATTCGCTTCTTATCAGCATAGGAGACAAGCTCCGGATCATGTTTCAGTGCAACACTAAGTGAATCATCTATGCCCAAGAACATGAAAATTATATCTGGGGTATTAAGCTCTTCTATCTGCCCATACCTTGTCTCGCTTAAATCATTAATTCTCTCGCGAATATTTTTGGTCAAAAGCTTTCCAAATTTTTGTTTCTCATCTTTTGATTCAGTATTGCAATAATCGTTATAAGCATTGAAAGAAAACTTTGAGTCAATAATAAGATTCCTGTTATGAGGTAAATAAATTACAGCGTCAGGTATCTCTCTAGAAATATCTTCGTCTGCTTTGACGGTAAAGCTCTTTTGCAACCTATAGTGTGTATCTTCTTCCAGGCCTGAATTCTCAAGAAGCATTTTTAGTTTCAATTCACCATAGTCTCCTTGTGTTTTGCTATCGCCAGAAAGCGCTTTTGTTAGTTTATTGGCATCTGAAGTTATCTGATTGGTTTGCTCGATAAGATTATCTATTGTGACTTTGGTCTTAGTGTGAAATTCATGTTGTTGTGAAGTATTTTTTCTGACCTCATCTTCAAATTCTTTAATTCTTTTCTTAAATGGATCAATAATATTTTCAATATTTTCTTTGGATGTCTTTTTAAAATCTTCCTCTCGCTTCTTAAAGATATTATCTATCGAACTTGATAATTTATGTTCAAGATCATTAGATAATGAAGTGGTATCGAGCTCTTTCTTGTTCTTAGTAAGCAGAAAAACAATACCTCCTAAAGCAATCACTAAAAAAATTGTTAAAATTATGACTACTAATTCCATAGATGAATATTTTAGAACATATTAAGCAAGAACTCCCTTGGTTGGATGCTAATAGCACATACGATTTAACGAGGGGAAAGCCAGCGCCTGAACAATTAGACATTGTGCAAAATATTCTTGCAAAAATAGAACAGCCGTTTGAGCTAGATGGCATAGATTTAAGAAATTATGGAAATCCTGAAGGCTTACCTTCCGCAAGAAAGCTAGGGGCTACAATTTTAGATTCAAAATACGATGAAACCCATGCATTAGATAATTCATCTTTAACCTTAATGCATCAAATAATTAGCTGTTCATTCTTTTTGGGTTTTAAGAACTCAAAATTATCAAAAAAGAGCAAAATAATTTGCCCTGTGCCTGGTTATGACAGGCATTTCAAATTATTAGAAAACTTTGGCATAGAAATGGTTACAGTTCCTTTCCAAAATGATGGTCCAGACCTTAATGCAATTGAACATCTTCTAAAATCTGAGAAAGATATTCATGGTATTGTCTGTGTTCCTAGACACTCTAATCCAACTGGACACACATATTCAGATGCAAACGTTAAAGCTTTATTCAAGCTTGCCCACCCTTATAAAGATAATTTTTCCTTCTTTTGGGACAATGCATATGCTTGCCATGATTTATACGAAACTATTGAGCAGACACCTATTGACCAAATTGCAAAAGATCATGATATGGAGCATAACTATTTCCAAGTTGGATCAACATCAAAAATAACCTTAGCTGGAGCTGGGATTTCCTTTTTTTCTAGCTCAGTAAGTAATCTAGATACATTTATAGATTTCAGAAACGCTATTACACCAGGACCTAATAAAATGAACCAAGGCTTGCATATGAAATACTTCGAAGCTATTCCACTAGAAAGCCAAATGGAAGAGCTTAAGAAAGTCATAAAACCAAAGTTTGAATTAGTAGACAGCTGTTTAAAACCTTTGCAAGAAGAAGGTTTATGCACATATATTAAGCCTACTGGAGGGTATTTTTTCTCCTTTAATTCAGCTAAAAACAATGCTGATGCGATTATACAGTCCTGCAGCAAGCTTGGACTTAAATTGCTGCCAGTAGGAGCATGTTTTCCTTATCAGAAAGACCCTGATAATACTAATATAAGGCTAGCCCCTACATTCCCAGATTTAACGACACTTAAGCGTTGCATATCAATTTTTACAAATGTTACTAAATATTTGAACTAATTAATTCTTTAACCATCAAATTTAATAGGAGCAAATTATGAAGAGAATATTATTTTTATCATTTTTTATTATTTCAGGACTCTTGATAGCCGATGATCACAAAAGAATGTCTGGCGATATGCAAGAAAGGATGTGGAAGGTAAAGCTAAAAATGGATCTAGCTGAACTTAAAGGGCCTCCGTCACTTGCTGATCTGAAATTAAAGAAAGAAAACAGAATAGCTGACTTAGATCTTTTAATTAACTCAGGAAAGTATAAAGGCGATGCTTTGGAAAGACTCACAAATATGAGAAGTAGGGTTATGGAAGCCAATCTGCCATCTCAGGACCAAATTAATCAAAGACATGACAGAAGGTTAAGAGCGATGAAATCCAAGATGAGAAGTAGAGTCAGAATGATGGATAGAAAGTTCAGAGATCCACGTAGAGAAAGAGATATGCTCGAAAGAGAAAGATGGGAGATGAGAAAACAAAGAAACAAGAATAGAAACAAGGACTAGTTATATTCGTCGTAATCTGCCCATAACAGATTCGCGGCAATTGACCTGAAAGGACGCCACTCTCTTGCTAAAGAAGTCATATCCTCAACGTTAGGGCGCTCTTTCAGGTTTTTTAATTTTCTAACACTCTCTTGTAAACCTATATCTCCTACAGGCCATATATCACTTCTACCAAGTGAAGCCATAAGATAACAATCTGCAGTCCATTCCCCAATACCTCTAATTTTACAGAGCTCTTTTCGAGCAGAAAGATCATCGAGTTTCTTAATATCATCAAAATTTAGAATCCCATCAGATTCTAGACAGGCAACTCCATGTAAATACGATATCTTCGGCCTGCTCAATCCTGCTTCCCTTAAATCAATCTCATTCAGCTTTAAAAATTCTTTGGAACTAATGTTCTGCATTAGGTTGAATACTCTTTTTTTAATGCTTTCTGCCGCTTGCACTGATATTTGCTGTTCAATTACCAGTGATGCTATGCCTTCAAAACCTTCTGGTCTTAAAAAGAAACTAATTTCTTTGGCTGGATTAAATTTTTTAAAATTAGGCTCAACCTGTAAGAGGTGCTTAAGACCATCCTGATAGATTTCTTGGTTCATGCTTTAGACAAGCCATCTTTAATTAGAAGCTCTTTACAAGCAGCAAAATTATCTTGGCCAAAAAAAGTTTGATTTTTATAAACCAGTAAAGGCACACCATGATGACCAGCTATTTTTTGATCTTCTTGATTCTTTTTAATCTGTTGGATTAGTTCGTTTTCATTTATTTTTGTTTTGCTCTTTAGTGAAGAATAATCGAGCCCAACATTTGCAAAAGCCTTTTCTAAAGTGCTCTCTTCGGTCCAACCCCCTTTAGTACCAAAAATTAAACTTGATAATTCATATGCTACTTCAATACCAACACCCTCTTGTGCAGCTTGTTGACCAATATGACATAGATCAAAGATATATGGCTGATCATCTGCAATTTTTCCTGTGAGATAACTCTGCTTAATTGGATCAGGTTTAGGTGTAAAGAAAGGCATATCCAGTTTTTTTGCTACAGAGCGCATGTCATTCATTTTATAAAAGAAATAAGTTAAGAAATTTTTGCCTTTAAAAAATTCAGGCTCTCTAATAGCTAATGGATATACAAGTTTAAAATTAATATCAATTTTGTAGTTATTTTTAAGATCTAAAACTCTAGGCAAGATTAGGTAAGAATATGGGCTTCTATAGGAAAAATAAAAATCTACCTTCATATAAAAATATTATCATGTAAGATAAATTAGTGCTTCAGACTCAGAAATTAATACACCTAAACCTTTAAAATGAAAATCTCAGAACATACTTTTAAGTCAGAGAGACATCAGACTTTTTATCTTACTGCTGGGCCAGAAGATGGAGAATTAATTTATCTAATTCATGGTTGGCCTGATCTTTCTCTAGGATGGATAAAACAGATTGAGTTTCTTTCACAGCAAGGATATCGGGTTATTGCTCCTGACATGAGAGGATATGGCAGATCTACAATTCATCAAAATCATTCCGACTACTGCCAAAAAGAGATTGTCAAAGATATGGTTGAATTACACAGTAGCCAACAGCACAAAAAGGCAATTTGGATAGGGCATGACTGGGGTTCTTTGGTGGTATGGAATTTAGGTTTGCATCACTCCAGTATTGTTAAAGGACTTGGTAGTCTGTGTGTTCCTTTTGGCTGGGGCGGTCATCCTGATAGTTATCTAAGCCATATTGATCGAAATTTGTACCCTGAAGATGAATATCCCTACGGACAATGGGACTATATGTACTATTACTTTGAAAATTTTGATTCAGCTTGTGAGCAAATGGAAGTAGACCCCCATAAAATGATTAAGCTTAATTTCACGAAACCTTCTGATGATTTTAAAGGCTGCTTTAATGCTGGCATAGGCGCTAAATCTATGACTGCTTCTATTAGAAAGAATGGCGGATGGTTCAAGCATGCAGGCTATGATGGATTAGACACAATACCTAATGTTTCAGTAGACAGCGACTTAATTTCTGAGGATGAAGCAAAGATCTATGGCGATCATCTGAGTAAAAATGGCTTCTTTGGTCCAAACTCATGGTACGTTAATGGGGAATTGAACGATCAATATGCTAGAGAGCTAAAAGAGTTCACAACTATTGATTGCCCGGTTCTATTTGTTCAAGCAAAATTTGATAGCGTGCTAACAAGCAACTTTAATACCCACAATAAGATGGTTTGCACAAACCTTACAGAGAAAGAAGTTGAATCAGGCCACTGGATGGCAAGAGAAAAGCCAAACGAGACAAACGCGGTACTAAAAGATTGGCTGGAATCAGTAAAGTAGACAGGAGATAGTTTTTGACCATCTCCTGTCAATAAAAAGAATTAGTAGCTAAACCTTAAGTTTATACCAATATTTCTTCCTGGTAGTGGCACTGCATCCTTAACAAAGGAAGTTGAGTTTCGTGCAACTTGATCCAGTGCATTATTAGCAAATGCTGAAACTTTTAAGTTTGCACCATAAACTGCAATGTCTTTTGAAAGCTTAAGATTCAACATTTTATAGCCTTCAGTCATCATCTCACCTTCTTCTGCTACATTTACGTGGTCTTCAACGTCTTTTAGTAGAAGGGAGACTACATAGTCATTTTCAGAATATGAAGCAGATACAAAGTTTCTTGCAGGAGCCATTCTTGGAATGAAGCCGCCAGCATCAAGTTTGCCTTCAACAACGTCTCTTCCAACAGAAACATCTAACATGCCGTTTCCAACTTGATAAGCACTTCCAACCTCAAACTCATAACCTTCAAGCGAAGCATCTTGTTGAACAAATTCAGCGTGCATCAAGCCTTCATGCTCTTCTTCGCCTTCGCTGTCATGATGGTCTTCATCGTGCTCTTCATCTCTCAGGTAAATATAGTCAGCAACACTATTTTGAAAGTATGCAAAAGTGGCATACATATTATCCATTTGATAATTAAATGTGAGGTCTATATTTTTTGACACTTCATTATTTAAATTTGGATTACCCATTTCAAATCTTCCAGTAGCTAAGTGTGGGCCATTCATAAATAGCTCAACCACATCTGGAGCTCTTTCAAAACTTGAAAGACCTAAGTTAACACTTAGATTATCCGAGAAATCTTGATCAAAATTTAAGGCAACACTTAGGGTATTGGTATCTAGGTTGTAGAACTCTATCTCTTCTTCGCCTTCATCCTCTGCATGATCCTCATTGTGATGGGCAACAGAACCAGATCTTGAAATATCGTCTGCTCTGATACCAAAATCAAGTCTATAAGTGCCAAAGTCTCTTGACGTGAAATACCCAAGAGTAGTT
>QCMX01000020.1 GCA_003213455.1 SAR86 cluster bacterium AG-422-P06
AGAGATTCTGTTCGTCTGTATAACTTAAATTCATATTCTCTCCTATATACCTAATACAGCTTTAGCTATGATATTTTTTTGAATTTCATTTGTACCACCATAGATTGTTACTTTTCTAAAATTCAAATATTTAGGTGCTGTTAGTTGGTCTGATTTTGCTGCAGCTACTTCAACGTCTGAGAAACCATATGGTCCGCCATAAGGCATGGCATCATGCCCTGCCATTTCTACAGCAAGTGTGCTCAACCTTTGTTGCAGTTCAGTCCCTTTGATTTTAAGCAAAGATGATTCTGCTCCAGGGCTTTTGCCTTCTCTCATTGCTGCAAGGCCTCTAAGTTCTGTCATTTCTAGGGAATCAAGATCTAGTTCAAACTGCGCTACCTTAGATAGAAAGCTCTTATCCTCAGATAACGGCTTATCACTATGGAACACTTTCTTAGCTTTAGTTTTAAGGTTATTTAAGACTCTTCTCATATTTGGGGCACCAGCAATTGAGCTTCTTTCGTGGAAAAGAAGGAATTTTGCATAAGTCCAACCTTGACCCTCTTCACCAACTACATTTTCAGCCGGCACTCTGACATTATCGAACCACACTTCATTAACCTCATGATCGCCATCGATAGTAATGATAGGTTTTACTTCTATTCCAGGAGTATTCATATCTACAAGAATGAATGTAATCCCTTCTTGTTTTTTACCGGAATCATCGGTTCTTACAAGAACAAATATCCAATCAGCATGCTGACCTAATGTTGTCCATGTTTTCTGACCATTTAATACGTACTCATCACCTTCTCTGACAGCCTTGCATTTCAATGAAGCCAAATCTGAACCAGAACCAGGCTCTGAATATCCCTGACACCACCAATCATCAAAATTTAATATTCTAGGTAGGTATTTCTTTTTTTGTTCTTCTGAACCAAATGTCCATATGACGGGAGCAACCATTTGCAATCCAAAAGGTACAAAAGTGGGACATCCCGCTAGAGCTAGTTCTCTAAGGTAAATATAAACCTTAGTCGCATCCCAGCCTGTGCCTCCATGCTCTACAGGCCATGAGTGGCCCATCCATCCTTTTTTGGCAACAGCTTTATGCCAATCAACTATTTCTTGGCGACTAAGCTCGTCACCATTATTCATTTTTTCTTTGACATGTTTTGGATAGTCGTTATCCAGAAACTCTCTTACTTCATCGCGAAATTCTAAGTCTTCTTTCGAAAAATTTAGATCCATAATTTACCCTCTTCCATTCATTAAATAAAATCTAGTATTATCTAAGTGTGTTTTTGATTAAACTCAATTGGTATTAAAAACTTTATGCGTCTATTTTTCAAGTTTCTAGCGGTTTTTGTGGGCCTCTCTCAGCATATTTTCTCAGAGGAAGAAATACAATACGTGAAAGTTGAAGTTGCTGCTGTAATTTGGAAAAACCAGATGACAACAGAGTCTTTTGAAAAAGTTGAAGAATATACTCTTGCAAATGAAATTCTTGCTTTGGAACAAGCAGAAGACCCACAAATTAATCTTGAGACGATAGAACTACCTCAAGGCCAGATTAAAATTGATCTTGATTACATTGAAGAAATTTTCTTTGATGATTATGAGGACATTGAAGATAATCAGGCTGAGATAATAAAGCCGCCTAGAATTTACAGAGTTATTGATAAAAAAGATCATGAGCTGAATGGCACAATGCGAAGGATAGGAAAGATAGACAATCTTGAACTATCAGATCACAAATCATGGTATCAGCCTTTAAATACAGAAGGTGACAGCCCTTTCGTGCTTGTCTCTTCTGAAAAGAATCAGTGCATCGTGAAAGTCTTTCAATCAAGGTACCCAAGAATTCATGCTAAATGCGTTGAGGGGCCAGATGCTTTAGAAAAGGCTTACATTATGAGCAAATCTGAGTTCAATGTTAAGCCACTCATAGGAGAGTTTTTGCCTAAAAATACCAATAAAGAGGAAGATGAGAAAGTAGAGAAAATATTGTATTTGCTTGATGAACAGAGGCGCATTTCACTCAATGAGTTCCATTACTTTGATCACCCAAAAGTTGGGCTGCTTGTTGGGGTCTATAAGTATCCTAAAGAAGAGAATTAAAGCTTATTTATAGTAAGCGTTTTCATTCTCTGTATGATCTGTAATATCTTTGACACCTTTGAGATCAGGCAGCTTTTCTAACAGAGTTTTTTCTATGCCTTCTTTAAGTGTCACATCTACCATGCCACATCCTTGGCAACCTCCACCAAATTGCAATACAACGTAATTATCATCTGTGATGCAATCAAGATGTACATTGCCACCATGGGAAGCTAACTGAGGGTTAATTTCATCGTAAAGAATATAGTTAACTTTATCTTCTAAAGTTGCATTCTCGCCTATTTTTGGAACTCTTGAGCTTGGTGCTTTAATGGTGAGCTGACCACCAAAATTATCCTTATCGTAATTAACTTCTGCATCATCTAGAAAAGGCAAACTCTTCTCTTCAATGTATAAGATAAAATTTTCAAACTTAATCTTGTGGTCAGTTGTTTGCCATTCATCTTCCCTGCAAAAAGCCAAACAAGTCTCTGCTCTTGGAGTACCAGGATCAGAAACAAAAATCCGAATATCGCACTTGAAGTCCTTTTTTTTAATAAGTTCTGAAAGATACTCTTCAGCTGTTGCAGTTACATTAATCATAATTAATATGTAAGTTTACTATGAAAATTTTAAATGATTTATTTTCCCTTATTTCTGGCACCGGCAAAAGTGACAATCTGCAAGACATGATGGAAGATAGTCCACTAAGAGTGGTTTTAGCTTTATTAGCTGTTTTGCTAATTTTTCTAGGATCAGTAGGGCTGATAGTTTATCTAATTATTTAACTACAGTTTTGACTCTAACTCCGGCAATGCTTCAAATAAGTCTGCAACAAGTCCGTAATCCGCTACTTTGAAGATTGGTGCTTCTTCATCCTTGTTTATGGCAACAATTGTTTTTGAATCCTTCATACCAGCTAAGTGCTGAATAGCTCCAGAAATCCCAACTGCAATATAAAGATTTGGGGCTACAGATTTTCCTGTTTGCCCAACTTGATAGTCATTTGGAACAAAACCTGAATCAACAGCTGCTCTGGATGCTCCTACAGCAGCATTAAGTTTCCCTGCTACAGCTTCCAGTAAAGCAAAATTGTCCCCATTTTGCATGCCTCTTCCACCTGAAATTACTATATCTGCAGATGTTAGTTCAGGCCTATCCGAGACAGTTAATTCATTTTTAACAAAATCTGACTTTCTTGTATCTGCTTCAGGAACTTCTTTATCCTCAACGGACGCAGAGCCACCTGAGTTTGGTGCTTTGTCAAATGAAGTAGTTCTTATAGTTAATGCATTTTTCTCTTGAGATGATTGTACTGTTGCTATGCATGAACCAGCATATATTGGTTTTTTGAATGTTTTCTCATCGATAATATCGGTTACTTCTGAAATCTGTTGAATATCCAACAGTGCAGCTACTCTTGGTAAATTGTTTTTACCTGAGGTGCTAGAACTTGCTAGAAAGAAGTCGTATTCCTCGCTGACTGAAACAACACATGCTGCAACGTCTTCTGCCACTTCACTTGAAAATTTTTCATGGCTAAAGTTAAGGACTTTAGAGACTCCTTCAACTGATTTGGCCTCTTCAAGCACTGATGTGCATGAATTATGAGTTAAAAGTAAATCAACCTCTCTGCCTAGTTGCTTTGCTGCTTCAACTACACTTAACGTAGCTGCAGATAAGTTGGTATCGTTATGTTCTGCTAAGACCAATGTTTTCATATTACTTTTGCCTCATTTCTTAATTTATCTACTAATTGATCTACAGTTTCGACTTTAACGCCTTCTTGTCTTTCTGGAGGTGATTCAACCTTTAGAGTGCTTACCTTCTTATCTACGGTTACACCTAAGCTCTCGAGATCCATCTCCTCAAGAGGCTTTCTTTTAGCTTTCATAATATTTGGTAATGAGGCATACCTTGGTTCATTTAATCTAAGGTCTGTAGTTATTACTGCTGGCATCTCTGCTGAAAGTGTTTCAAGACCACCATCTATTTCTCTTGTAACCTCTACTTTGTTGCCATCTACATTTATTTCTGATGCAAATGTTGCTTGAGGCAAACCTGTTAAGGCTGCAAACATCTGTCCTGTTTGATTATGATCACCGTCAATTCCAACCTTACCCATTATGACTAAATTTGGATTTTCAGCTGCGTAAATCTTGGCTAAAACTTTTGCAACGTCTAAAGGTTGAACAGGATTATCTGTTTTTACCAGGATAGCTCTATCAGCACCAAGTGCTAGAGCTGTCCTTAATTGCTCTTGATGCTTATCATCACCTATTGTTACTACTACAATTTCATCAGCCTTGCCTGCTTCTTTTAATCTAATAGCTTCCTCAACTGCAATTTCACAGAAAGGATTCATTGCCATTTTTACGTTGTTAAGATCTACATCAGTATTAGCCTGGTTAGGTCTAACCTTGACGTTGTAATCATTTACTCTTTTAATGGGAATCAGTATTTTCATATATTTAAATTTTGTCAGTTAGTAATATATATGAAATAGATAAAAATTAAACACCTTGGTAAATAATATGGAAAGAGAATCAATGGATTATGATGTAGTCATAATTGGTGGTGGTCCTTCAGGTCTTTCAACTGCAATTAAGCTTGCTCAAACCTTTAAAGAACAGAATCTTGATAAAACAATTTGCTTGCTTGAAAAGAGTGCTGAGATTGGTGGACATATTCTTTCCGGCAATGTTTTTGAAACCAAAGCATTAGATGAGCTTATTCCTGATTGGAAGGATAAGGGTGCGCCATTGGATGTTAAAGTTAAACGAGACGCCATTAAGTTTCTTGTAAATGATTCATATAGCATCCCAGTACCATCCTTTGCTATGCCAACCATGCAGAATCATGGCAACTACATTCTAAGTTTGGGTAACTTATGCAGATGGTTAGCCGAGCAAGCTGAGTCGCTTGGTGTTGATATCTTTCCAGGTTTTCCCGCAGCAGAATTAATCTATAAAGATAACCGTGTAGCAGGAGTAATAACTGGTGATATGGGTGTTGATGGCGATGGAAACCCAAAAGATTCTTTCCAGCCTGGCATGGAAATTTTAGCAAATGAAGCAACAGTTTTTGCTGAAGGCTGCAGAGGACACTTAGGTAAGCAACTCATTAAAAAATTTGAATTAGATAAAGGCAAAGATCCTCAGCATTATGGCATAGGATTTAAAGAAATTTGGGAAGTAGATAATGATCTTCATGAAGAAGGATTGGTAATGCATACAAGTGGATGGCCATTACCTGATGACACTCCTGGTGGGTCTTATATGTACCACTCTGATAAGAAACAAATTCTTTTAGGGCTAGTGATCCCATTAGATTATAAGAATCCACATCTTAGCCCTTACGATGAATTTCAAAGATGGAAATCTCACCCAACCATTAAGAAATATTTAAAAAATGGTAAAAGAATTTCATATGGAGCTAGAGCACTTATTAAAGGAGGTTTACAAAGTTTACCTAGTATGGAATTCCCAGGAGGTTACCTAGTTGGCTGTAACGCAGGGACATTGAATTTTTCAAAAATTAAAGGCTCTCATACTGCTATGAAGTCTGGTATTGAAGCTGCAAAAGTAATAGCTTCGAACATAGCGGGAAATCAAAAAAGTTTAGATCAAGAAATTAAGAGTACTTGGCTATATACAGAATTATATAAATCTCGAAACTTCAACCCATTCTTCCATAAATTTGGTGGTTTAATTGGCGCAGCAATGAATGTAATTGATCAGTTTATCTTTCGAGGAAACTTACCATTTACACTCAATCACCCTACTCCAGACCATGAATCTCTTAAACTTGCGAAAGACTGTAAAAAAATAGAATACCCAAAATATGATAATGAAATTACCTTCGATAAACTAAGTTCAGTCTACCTCTCTAATACCTATCACGAAGAAGAGCAGCCTTGTCATTTAGTGCTTAAAGACGCGGATATGCCAATCAATAAGACATTGGAATTATACGATGAGCCAGCTCAAAGATACTGCCCTGCCGGAGTCTATGAAATAGTCGAAGAAGAAGGTAAAAAACGTTTTCAGATTAATTCACAGAACTGCATCCACTGTAAAACTTGTGACATTAAAGAACCGTCTCAGAATATCGATTGGGTCTCACCAGAAGGTGGCGGTGGCCCCAACTATCCAAATATGTAGTAATCTATTACTACTATGAAATTTGGACAATTATTAAGCGTCGTACTTATTGCTGGATTGGTTGGTATCGCAACAAATGTTGGGTATGAATACATAACTACTGAGAAACCTCATCCAGATCAAAAGAAATTTAATGAATTTTTAGATGAGAATTGGCAAGATTCGCTGGAAAGTAGCCCATTATTCGCTTCTCTTTTAGGCGATAAAAGATACGATGATCAAGTATCAAGTAACTCGGTTGAGGACTTCTTTTCATCAGGCGAGTACGAAAAATATGTTCTAGAAGTACTTAATGGAATAAATCCCGAAAACTTGTCCGAAGATGGGAAACTTAACTACAGATTATTGAAGTCTGATTATGAGGTAAGTTTAGAGGGTAGAAAATATCCCGGCTACTACATGCGTTTGAATCAAAGAGGTGGCGTACAGGATTATTACTTATATGGAAACAGACTAAATTTTAATGATCTACAAAGCTATAAAAATTGGTTTGAGAGAGTTAAAGGCTATACACAAAATGTTCGAAATTCACTTGCTATAAACAAAGAAGGATTAGAGCTTGGTTACACACAACCTAAGTTAGTAACTAGAGGTGTATCAGCTCAAATAGGAGCTATGCTTGAACAAAATCTTGAAGATCATCCCTACTACAAAATTTTCAAAGATGTTGGTGATGTTGCAACTGCAAAGGAAGCAGCTGCATTGCAAAATGAAGTTAAGGATTATATTCAGAATGTACTGAATCCAACTTACCAAGAATTATACGATTTCTTAGTTAATGAATACTTGCCAAAATCTAGAGATTCAATAGGTATTAGCGATGTTCCAAACGGTAAAGAATGGTACGAATATCTAGCAAGATATCATACCACGACAGACCTTACGCCAGATGAAATTCATGAAATAGGTTTAAGGGAAGTTGCAAAAATCAGAGCTGAAATGGAAGGTATTATTGCTCGCGTTGGTTGGGAAGGAGATTTTAACTCTTTCTTGCAATACCTTAGAACTGATCCCAAGTTTTACTATGAAACTGGAGAAGAACTACTCCAAGCATATAGAGCAATGTCAAAAGAAATAGACGCTTATATGCCAACATTATTCAATAAG
>QCMX01000021.1 GCA_003213455.1 SAR86 cluster bacterium AG-422-P06
TCTTTGAAAAAAGTCTAAAACGTACTCTATGCAAAGCGGATATTCCGCACAAAGTGAAAGGACTTCTTTCATTGCAGCTTCAATTCTTTTTGCAATGCCAATTTCCCCTGTTTTTGTAAGCAAATCAACGCTACCCATTTCACGCATATACATTCTGACAGGGTCTGTAGTTCTGCCGGATTCAATTTCTGTTTGTGAAAGAGCAGCAACCGCATCTTGTGCAGCTAGCTCATCAGTTTCTTCATCTTCTCCGAGCATAAGCTCGTCTTGATCTGGTGTGTCTTCAAACACCTTGATGCCCATGTCTCTCAGAACTTGGGTAATTTCCTCGAAATTATCTGCATCAGTGGAGCCATCTGGCAATGTATCTGTTATGTCAGCATGAGTAAGATATCCTTGCTCTCTTCCTAATTGGATAAGTTGAGCGATATCATTTTTTTGGGTTTGTTTATCTGACATTGTTTTCTATATGCTTGTGAAAATTCAAAAATCAACTATATGTGTTGAGAAATTGAATAAGTTCCTCTTCCTGAATTGAGTTATTATCTCTCAAATTTAGTAGTTTTTGCAGATTTTCTTTTCTTTCTGCCGTTAATTCTTTCTTTTTGGCAAGATTTATTAAGAAATCGGCAAATAATTCATCGTACTCAAGCCTAATTTGATCAGAAACTCTTATAAATTCTATTAATGCTTCTTCTTTTGTGAAATTTAGACCCAACATCATGGCTTTTGCATAAAGTGGTGTTTCCTTAACTGAAGATTCTTCATAATCTGTGAATAATAAGACCTCTTTTAACAGCTCTATTTCTGTTTTTTTGCTATTTTTTAGAAAATCTAAGAATTCGCTTGATACTTTACTTAAATCTTCCTTAAAGTTTTCCAATAAGAAGATCAGTAACAGAAATTCGTTTTCATAATTTACTTTTTTGACTTTTACTTCCTTTTTAAAGCTAACCTTTCTTTCTGGTGCATCATCTTTTAATAATAGATCTTTATTAATATTCAATTCTGTTGAAAATTTCTGCAGCAAGGTCTCCTTAAGAGTTTCTGAAGTAATTTGAGGTAGAAGTTTTTTGAACTCAAAAATAATTTGCCTAATGTCTTCAGGAGAGTCTAATTTTTTACCTCTTTTCAAATATTGAAAAGTGAAACTTTCTAAAACCATTGCCCTTTCAAGTTTTTTATAAAACTCTTTGTTTCCCTTCTCTTTTACAAATGAATCTGGATCATACCCTTCGGGTAAAAATAGGAATCTGACAGTCCTATCATCAAAAACATTCTTTAGTGAAATCTGCAGTGCTCGCCACGCAGCTTTTAAGCCTGCCTCGTCTGAATCAAAACAAAAAGTAATTTTTCTACGCATTTTAAACATTGCGTTCATATGATTTTGTGAGAAAGCAGTTCCAAGCGAAGCTACAGCATTATTAACGCCATGCTCACTTAACATTACGACATCCATATAGCCTTCAGTGACAATGAAATCATCTGTCTTTTGATCCTTTTTTGCATTATTAAAACCATAAAGCTCTCTTGTTTTATTAAAGAATTTACTATCTTTAGAATTTAGGTATTTTGGTTGTGAATCATCTATTACTCTGCCGCCAAAGCCTATAATTTTTCCTGAAGAATTCTGAATAGGAAAAACTACCCTATTTCGTTGGAAAGGATAAAATCCCTTTTCATTTTTAAGAAAAATTCCCGCTTCAAGAATTTCTTTATCTGAAAATTTGTCTTTTAACTCTGCTAAAAGCTTTGTTTGATTAAAGTCTGCAAACCCTATTTTAAAATTCTTGGCAGTTTCTCCACTGATCCCTCTTGCTTTTAGGTATTCAACAATACTCTTATTTCCTGGATCTTTTAACGATTTAAAATAGAAGTTAGCTGCTATCTCATTTATTTCATAAGACTTAGAAAAGTCATTCTGAACATAAGATTTTTCTCTTGGTACAGTTACATTGTTAATCTCAGCTAAGCGTTCAACTGCCTCGACAAAAGTAAGACCTTCATGATCTTTAATAAAAGTGAGAACATTGCCCCCAGCCCCGCAACCGAAACAATGAAAAATAGCTTTTTGAGGACTGACTACAAAAGACGGGGTTTTCTCTTCATGAAAAGGACAACAGCAAGTGTAATTATTTCCTTTTTTTGCTAATGAAACATAATTATTTATTACAGAAACTATGTCTGAATCAGCAATTAGATTATCAATAAAATCTTTTGGTATAGAGTTAGCCATAATTATCATTAAACCAGTCTTGGAATATTAATTCAGCAGAATATGAATCTTTCATATCATTTTTTTTGCTTTTATTTAAAGATTGGCTGGTGAAATCTTCATTGACATCCACTGGTTCAAGATTGTGATTAGATGAAAAAAATTCTTTTAGCTTAGTTAGGCCCAAATTGAAGTCTTCTGACATGTTAGAGGGCTTCCCTATTAATAATAAGTTTGGCCTCCACTCTTCCATTAAAGCATCTAGTGAATCGTATAAAGATTTATCATTTTTTATTATTGGTAATGGTTTAGTTTGACCTGTAAAAGTCTCTGCGATACAAATTCCAATTTTTTTTGTTCCGTAGTCTAGGCTGAGAACAACTTTAGCTTCTTTTCTCAATTTCGAAATATAATTTTCATTACTTTAAATTATCCCAAAAAACTTTTGCTGGATCTAAGTCTGAATTGTTATGAATCTCTTGCAGGCAGGTTGGTGAAGTAAGGTTAATTTCAGACAGTTTCCCTCCCAACAAATCAGCTCCTGCAAAATAAATGCGATTTTCTTTAAGGTATGGGATTATTTGCTCTGCAACTTCTTGATCTTTCTTGGTAACTGGTTCGATATTAGATGTAGCTCCAGCAGCAAGATTTCCCCTAAAATCTTTGTGTGAAGGAACTCTAACTACCTTTCTTGGTAAGAGTTCATAATTTATAAATAACAGCCTATGATCACCCTTTTTTGCTTCCTCTATGTATTCTTGAATAATAAAATGCTTTCGTCCTCTTTGGCTTATTGTTTCCCATATTACATTTAAGTTCTTGTCTCCTCTTTCAATAAAAAAGATTGATTTTCCCCCCATGCCATCAAGTGGTTTTAATACAATTTTTTCTATGTTTTCGCTTTTAAATACATCTTCTATCTCTTCAAGAGAATTTGTAACTTTTGAGTATGGTATTAGGTCAGGAAAATTTAAGATTATAAGTTTTTCATTATTCTCTCTTAGTGCTTTAGCAGCGTTAATACAGTCAACTCCTGATATTTCTAATAGTTGAGTTAAATATAAGTACTCTTTATTGAATGGAGGGTTAAGCCTATTAATAACATATTTGAATTCTTTGATTTCAATAGACTCTGATTTGCTTCTTTCAAAGTTTAATTTACCTGGATTGGGGAATTGTATTTGTGAGCAATTGGCGTAAAGCGCTGAATTTTTATGAGTAACATCTGATGCATCAAACACATATATTTCATCACCCCTCATGAAAGCTTCTTTCATTAAATAAACAGAAGTGTCTTTCTCAAGGTTCATTGAGTGCAAGTCATTGATGATAAATCCAATCTTCATAATTAAATATTTATTTTTGATAGAGCTACTAAAGGTGCAGTTTCAGCTCTAAGTATATTCTCGCCTAAATTCATATAAGTTGCTTGGTTTTTATTAAATATTTCTCTTTCATGCTCATCAAAACCAAACTCTCCGCCCGATATTAAGAGGTCATATTTTTTATCACTTGAGATCGTGTTTGTAGCAAACTGATCTAGAACACATATTGAACTAAAGCCACTAAAATTAAAGCTATCAACAGATTGTATTATCTCTAATTTTGGAAGGTAGAAATTTTCTGACTGCAGAAAAGCTGATTTAATAATTTCTTCGTACCTATCAATTTTATTTATTTCTTTCTGGAAACTAAATGTACTTTTAGATTTTTTAGAAATATAAACTGTTATGTTTTTTACCCCAATTTCAACGCATTTTTGCAACATAAATTCAAACTGACTTTTCTTTAAAAATGGTATTAAAACTGAAGTATTAAAAGTTTCAGGTTTCGCTACTAACTCTTTAATTCGTGTTGCGTCTTTGCCGTTGTATGTACTGATATGTTTATTCCCGTTTCCATCAAAAATTAACAACTCCTCACCTTCTTTAAGTTTTAGTACTTTTTTCAAATAATGTATTTGACTATTGTCTAAAAAATGATCAGTATTTTTATCTAGTTTTTTTTTAAGAAAAATTGACGCTATTTTCATTTTGAAGAGCAATTATATCATTTAGATGTCAACCAAGTTTAATACAAATAAAAGAAGTCTTCGTGGAGAAGTTAAAAGAGCAATCAAAAGGTACTATCGCAACTTGGATGGGGAAAATCCCATTGAACTTTATAACTTAACAATTAGCCAAATAGAACCACCTCTGTTAGAAGTAGTCTTAAAAAAGTGTAAAGGAAATCAATCTGAGGCAAGCAAAATTTTAGGGCTTAATAGAGGAACATTAAGAAAAAAAATGGCTAAATATGGTCTTCTATAATGATTAAAATTAAGACAGCCCTATTAAGCGTTTTCGACAAAACAGGCATTTTAGAACTTGCTGAAAAGCTTGTGCAAAATAACGTACAGATTTTGTCTTCAGGAGGCACAGCAAAATATTTAAAATCAAATAATATCGCCGTCACAGAAATATCAGAATATACAGGCTTTAATGAGGTGTTTGATGGTCGTGTAAAAACTCTGCATCCCAAAGTGCATGCAGGCATTTTAGCTAGAGGAGAGGCAGATCAAGAAGAGCTCGAAAAACTTGGTGCAAAAAAAATAGATCTTGTTGTTGTAAATCTATATCCATTTGCAGATGAAGTTGCTAAAGATGGCTCAACTGAAAGCTCAATAATAGAAAAAATAGATATCGGTGGTCCTGCAATGCTTAGAGCGGCAGCAAAGAATTTTCACCACACTGTTGTTGCTTGCCAACCAGAACAATACGACCAAATTGACATTGACGGTGTGTCTATTGAGCAATCGAAAGAACTAGCTGCACAAGTTTTTAGCATCACTAGTGATTATGATTTGAATGTTTCAAATTGGTTCTTTGAAAATGACGTGCCGCTTGAATCTAAAAAACTGAGGTACGGCGAAAACCCACATCAAGAAGGGTTTCTTAGCATGGTTGGCAAAACACCGATAAATTTTCATGATCCAATTCAGGGGAAAGAAATTTCTTACAATAATGTTTCAGATGCATTAGCTGCATGGGCATGTGTGAATGAATTTTCTGAGCCGAGTGTCTGTATAGTTAAACATACAAATCCTTGTGGTGTTGCCTCTAATAAAACTGTTTTAGAGGCTTATCAAAGAGCATTCCAAACAGATCCAACTTCAGCTTTTGGCGGAGTAATTGCATGCAATGCGTTAGTTGATGAAACATGTGCAAAAACTATGCTTGAGAATCAATTTATCGAGGTTCTAGTTGCGCCTAGCTACTCTGAAGAAGCCATAAATATACTTCAAGAAAAACCAAATATAAGAGTCTTACTTAGCAACGATGTCGAGACCGACAATTATGAAAATAAAATGATCCATGGCATTGGACTAATTCAATCTACCGATT
Source organism: SAR86 cluster bacterium AG-422-P06 (assembly GCA_003213455.1). Lineage (GTDB taxonomy): Bacteria > Pseudomonadota > Gammaproteobacteria > Magnimaribacterales > TMED112 > TMED112. The sequence goes on from QCMX01000021.1 coordinate 5,599, forward strand.
TATTGGATATATCTGAAATTGATTTAGAGTTTGCAACAAAAAACAAACCAAATGAAAAAAATATAGAAGATTTAATTTTTGCGATGAAAGTAGCTAAGCACGCAAAATCGAATGCAATAGTTCTGGCTAAGAATAAAATGACATTAGGTGTAGGAGCAGGACAAATGAGCAGAGTTGTAAGCACTAAAATTGCTTTTATGAAGGCAGAAGAAGAAGGACTAGATGTGGCAAATTGCGTGCTAGCCTCAGATGCTTTTTTTCCTTTCAAAGATAATATAGATCTCGCAGCTGAAAAAGGCATATCCCATATAATCCAACCGGGTGGGTCTGTGAAAGATGAAGAAGTTATTCAAGCAGCAGAAGAAAATAATATAACTATGACTCTTACGGGCATAAGGCACTTCAAGCACTAATGAATGTAATTGTAATCGGGCAGGGTGGTAGAGAGCATGCTATCGCTTGGAAATTAGCTCAGTCAGAAAAGGTAGATACTGTTTTTGTTGCTCCAGGTAATGGTGGCACTGAAGTAGAGAATAAGTGTAAAAACATAAATATAAATATTTCTGACTTCCCTGCTATAAAAACTCTCATCAAAGAAAGGAATATAGAACTTGTTGTGATAGGTCCAGAAGATCCATTAGTCAATGGGCTCGTTGATTTTCTTCAGGATGAAAATATTCATGTTTTTGGTCCATCTGCTAATGGGGCAAAACTTGAAGGGTCAAAAATCTACTCCAAAGAGTTCATGTTTGATAACAATATTCCTACTGGCGAAGCCAACTTTTTTTCTTGTTCAGCTAAAGCAAAAAATTATCTAGAGGATTGCCAATATCCCATAGTGCTCAAGGCAGATGGCCTGGCTGCTGGTAAGGGTGTATTGGTAGCTGAAGATTCAGAAAGCGCGAAGAATTGGGTTGATGCAGTTATGAATGATTCACTTTTTGGAGATGCAGGAAAAAATATATTAGTTGAAGAATGTTTGCTT
>QCMX01000022.1 GCA_003213455.1 SAR86 cluster bacterium AG-422-P06
TTATGTATTTCAAATAACGTTGAATTACATGTTCTAGATGACTTTAAAGCAAATGCAGTCAAAGTTAGCAGTACATTAATAAGAGAACTGCTTGCTAAGAATGATTTTATTGAAGCTTCAAAACTCTTAGGTAGGCCTTATGCTATTTCAGGAAATGTTATCAAAGGAAAAAGCCTAGGAAAAAGACTATCTACTCCAACAGCTAATATAGATATCGACAATGTAGAATTTTGCTTTAATGGTGTATTCTTAGGGCGGATAGCTATAGAGAATAAAAGTTTCTTCTGCATAGTAAATTTTGGCCCTAAACCTACATTTGATGATTACAGACAATCTCTAGAGGCACATATCTTAGATTTTGATGAAAATATCTATGATCACGCATTGAGCATTGAATTTTTATGTAAAATTAGAGATCAAGTTAAATTTAATTCGGTAGAAGAACTCAAGATTCAAATTAATGACGACAAGAATAATGCAAGGGAGCTCTTAAAGAGTTATGAATGACAAAAAAGACCAAAAATTAAACTTACCCAATACAAGTATTCCTATGAAGGCTAACCTTAATGTTAGAGAGCCAGAAATGCTTCAAGAATGGTCAAAAAGAAAGGTCTATGAAAATATCAGAACAAAAAGAAAAGGTAAGGAAAAATTTATTCTTCATGACGGACCGCCATACGCAAATGGCAATATACATTTGGGTCATGCAGTAAATAAAGTTTTAAAAGACATAATTGTGCGATCAAAAACACTTGAAGGGTTTGATGCTCCTTATGTTCCTGGCTGGGATTGTCATGGTCTTCCTATAGAACATCAAGTTGAAAAGAAAATAGGTAAGAAAAGAAGGGAAATAACCCAATCTGAATTTAGAAATCTTTGTAGAGATTATGCGAAGGATCAAATTGCTCTTCAAAAGGATGATTTTAAAAGACTTGGTGTTTTTGGAGATTGGGAAAATCGCTATGCTAGTTTAGACAAATCATTTGAAGGGGAAGCAATTAATGGTTTTGCAAGAATTTTTCATAATGGTCATGTAGAAAAAGGCTTTAAACCTGTTCATTGGTGTCCTGAATGTTCATCCTCTCTAGCAGAGGCAGAGGTAGAATATATGGATAAAAATTCAATCTCAATCGATGTAAAGTTCAATTTAAATACTGAAAGTAAGAATAAATTTGCTAAGTCCTTGGGTCTCGATGCGGGTAAAGGTATAAGTGTTGTTATTTGGACAACAACACCTTGGACAATTCCTGGAAATCAAGCTGTCTGTTGTAATCCAGATATAGAATATAAAGTTTTAGAATCAAGTAATGAGTATTTTCTTGTAGCCTCAGAGTTAACTGAAGACTGTTTAGAGAGGTGGCAAGAGCATAATCTAAAAGAACTAGATCTAGTTTATAAAGGATCTGTCCTGGAAAACCTCATAGTGCTTCACCCGCTTTATGAGAGAGATACTCCGATATTATTTGGAGACCATGTCACGACTGAAGCTGGTACTGGTTTTGTTCATACAGCTCCTGCTCATGGTGTCGACGATTTTAATGTTTGCATGAATGAAAAAATTGAGATCAAAAACCCAATTTCAAACAATGGTTGCTTTAAAGATGATGTTGGACTTTTTTCAGGAACGCATGTCAGGAAAGTAGAGCCATTAGTTTTGGAAGAATTGGCTAAAGCTAATGCACTTTTAAATAATGAGCAATATCAACACAGCTATCCGCATTGTTGGAGGCATAAAACACCTCTTGTATCAATGGCTACTCCACAATGGTTTATTTCAATGTCTAAATCTGGATTATTAGAAGGAGCAAATCGTGCAGTTGAGGATGTTGAATTTATTCCAGAATGGGGAAAAGAAAGAATGCAGATCATGTTAAAAGATAGACCAGATTGGTGCATATCTAGACAAAGAGATTGGGGCATTCCAATCACACTCTTCTATGATAGCGAAACTGGAGAGCCCCATGTAGACCAAGCTTTAATCTTTAACAAAGCATCAGAGGCTATTAAAAAAGAAGGCATCGATTCATGGACAAATTTAGATTTAAGCATCGATGAAGATGGTTTTGAAAAGTCAAAAGATATCTTTGATGTCTGGTTTGATTCTGGAATAACACATTATTGTGTTGTAGATGAAATATTTGGTTCAAATACTCAATCAGATCTTTATTTAGAAGGTAGTGATCAACATAGAGGCTGGTTTCAATCATCACTTTTAACTTCAATAGCAATGAAAGGAACAGCTCCTTATAAATCGGTTCTTACTCATGGTTTTGTAGTTGATGAAAGCGGCAGAAAAATGTCTAAATCAATTGGAAATGTCGTAACTCCTCAAGAAGTCATCAAAGATTCAGGAGCTGATATTTTGAGATACTGGATCGCCTCAACAGACTTTAGAGGAGAGATGGCTTTTTCAAAGGATATATTTAATAGGTCAATTGATGGTTTTAGAAGAATAAGAAATACCATGAGATTCATGGTTTCTAATCTGTATGACTATGATGGTAAATTTAATAAAGATGATCTTTTATTCTTAGACAGAGTCATATTATCAAAGGCTTATAAGCTACAAGAAGATATAAGAGATAATTTCAATAACTATAATTTTCATTTAGTCATTTCAAAAATTCTTAATTTTTGCGTCAATGATCTAGGTGGCATGTATCTTGATGTTATAAAAGATCGTTTATACACAATGAAAAGCAACTCCTTGGGAAGAAGATCTGCACAGTACGCCGTTAATGAAATACTGAATATTTTAATTAAATGCATATCTCCAATACTGCCATTCACTGCTTATGAGTTTCAAGAGAGTCTCAATCCTGGAAAAGGTGATGATATCTTCTATACAGAGTTCCAAGAGAATGATTCTCAATCAAGTGCAGAGGATTTGGAGCAATTTACATTCATGGATAGTCTTCGATCAAGAGTATATCAAGCAATAGAAATTGAAAGGCAAAAAGGGAATATCAAAAATGCTCTCGATTGCGAGTTAGAAATAACTCTTAAAAAAGAACATTACGCTTTGGTAGAGCTATTGCAAAATGAACTATCTAAATTCTTTATTAGCTCTAGTTGTGTAATAAAAGAGGGCGCTAAAGAAGAAATAGTTGTAAATAAATCAGAATATGAAAAATGTTCAAGGTGTTGGCATAGATGTGAAGATCTTAATGAAGATAAAATATGCACAAGATGTGAAACAAACATGTTTGGTGAAGGGGAAATTAGGGGTTTCTTTTAATTGAGATATTTAGTTTCATTCTTAATCTTGTTAACTTTTGACCTTGTTGTTAAGTATGTATTGAATACTTCAAATATCGAATCAATTACTTTAATTCCACAATTTCTAGATTTTTACCTGACAAAGAATACTGGCATTGCTTTAAGTTTATTTAGCTCATCAGGAAGTCTCACACAAATTTTTCTTACAATAACTATATTTGTTGCTCTTATGTTCTTGGTTTATACCTTCTACACCACGAAAGATAAAATCCAAAAAATTGGACTAACACTTGTTCTCTCAGGAGGTTTTGGCAATTTTCTAGAAAGGCTTTTTTTTGGTTCGGTAACCGATTATTTGCATTTAAGGATTGGCACTAATTCATTATTTGTTTTCAATCTTGCTGACTTTTTTATAACATTGGGAGCCATAATCATAATTTTAGTCTGGTTACGAGATGGAAAAAGTACCTAAAGAAATAGTCTTAGCAAACCCAAGAGGTTTTTGTGCTGGTGTTGATAGAGCAATTGATATTGTTGAAAAATCCTTAGAAAAGTATGATGAGCCAGTCTTTGTTCGACATCAAGTTGTGCATAACAAAAAAGTTGTTGAGGACCTAGAAAGAAAAGGCGTCAAATTTGTCAAAGAGATCGATGAAATACCAGATAACGCAGTAGCAATTTTTAGTGCTCATGGTGTTAGTAAAACAGTTGAAGACGAAGCAAAAAATAGAAAATTTATGTATTTTGATGCTACTTGCCCATTAGTCACGAAAGTTCACCTTGAAGTCCAAAGACATGCAAGGAAAGGGCGAGATATTATACTTATAGGCCATAAAGGACATCCTGAGGTAATAGGCACATTAGGTCGACATCCATCAGACTCGGGTACTACAATTTACTTGGTTGAAGATTATAAAGATATAGAAGAATTAGAGATTAATTCTTCTGAAATAGCATACGTTACTCAAACGACCTTATCTGTAGATGAAACAAAAGGACTCATTGAGGCTTTACAATTGAAATTCCCTCAAATAATTGGACCAAGTGCTGACGATATCTGTTATGCCACTCAAAATAGGCAGGATGCAGTAAAACAACTTTCTTTGGAGTGTGAAATTGTCTTGGTTATAGGGTCAAAAACCAGCTCAAACTCTAATAGGCTCAAGGAGTTAGCTGAAAAATGTGGTACTAAGTCATTCCTCATTGATGACAAGTCTGATATTAATATTGATGAATTAAGACATACTGCTTCAGTTGGTATAACAGCAGGTGCTTCTGCACCAGAGGAGATTGTGCAAGAAGTAATTTCATTTCTGTATCCTCTTGGCTTTAAGACCGTAAGAAATTTATCAGAAAATAATGAAAGCATGACTTTCAAACTGCCTAAAGAGTTAGCAGATTAATTCAATGTATAACAGGTTTAACTGATAAAAAAGACCGCTAAATTCTGACTTTTTGAGTGCTTTTTTTGCAAATTTTACAAAAGGAATTTGGGCCGCCATGTCTACAGTTTCCATTACTACAACCTACGGTTTGGCAATTATTACATCTGATACCAGAAGTGCCTGTTCTACCGCATGATGGACATGGATTGCTCTGTTGCCAACTTACCATAATAGATCTCCAATGTTTCTACTTTTCAGTCTAAAACTTATATTGCTTGGCATCAACTAGAGCAGTTTTGTTATCTCATCATTGAAAACCACTCTATCACAGTCGTATTGTCTGCTTCGAAGGTTTAAAATCATACAATGAGTCTAAAGATTGAAAATAATCTTATCGTTGGAGCTGAGATTGAATTATCGCCAAATAGTTCAGAAAGATGTGACGATATAGAATTAATAGTAATTCATTGTATAAGCCTTCCTGCAGGGGAATATAACAATAATTACCCAAAAGACTTATTTCTGAATAAGCTTGATTTAAGTATTCATCCAAGCTTTGAAACTTTAAAAAATTTAAAGGTCTCATCCCATCTTTTAATTAATAGGGATGGTTCATTTCAACAATTTGTACCTTTTGATAAATGCGCATGGCATGCTGGGCAATCCTCATTTGAGGGAAAAGAAGATTGTAATAAGTTTTCAATAGGGATAGAGCTAGAAGGTACGGTAAATGAAAGTTTCACAGATAAGCAATACACTATTTTGAATGAGATCATTGGTTTATTAAGAAGAGAATATCCGGTAAAAAATATTGTTGGACATAGTGAAATTGCTGTAGGTCGAAAAAAGGACCCAGGACCATATTTTGAGTGGAAAAGAATAAATGATTGAAAAACTAAAAAAAACACAATTTAACTTTATATTTTTTGGTATATCAGCAGCTATGCCTAGCTTTGCATTAGGCATCCCTTTTGGTTTATGGCTTCTCTCAGCAGGAGTAACTAAACAAACCTTAGGTTTGGTAACTGTTTCATCAATCATTGTGGCATTGAATTTTTTATGGTCTCCATTTGTAAATAAAATTAAATTACCAATAATTTACAATCTTCTGGGCTTAAGAAGGTCTTGGATATTTGTTTCACAAATATTGTTAGGGATCTTGCTGTTAACTCTATCGGTATTAAATCCAGAAAATGACCTTTTTTATGTGGTTGTAGTTGCTTGTTTAATTTATTTCTTCTCATCTATACAAGATATTGCTTTAGATGCTTATAGGGTTGAGTATGACAAGTTTTTCAAAGCAGAGAATTTAGCAACTATTTATCAAATTGGTTATAAGGTCGGAGCTTTCTTAATTGGTGCACAGGTCTATGGGGTTATCGGAGCAGAAAATTGGCAAGCTGTTTACATTTATCTAGCAATTTTAATGTTTTGTCTTCCACTGGTGACAGTTTTGAGCATGAGGGTGGATGAGGAAGACTTAAAAGAATCTACTTCTAAACATTTCTTATTGGCATTTAGGGACTTGCTTCAAAAGAATGACATATACATTCTGCTTCTACTTGTAGGACTATATAAAATTTCAGATATTGTTCTTGGACCAATGGCA
>QCMX01000023.1 GCA_003213455.1 SAR86 cluster bacterium AG-422-P06
TTTATAGCCTAGGACAAAAAAAACCTATATTTAATCCTGATGATGTATGGATTGCAGATTCTGCTGATCTGATTGGTGAAGTAATTCTAAGCAAAGATGTTTCTGTTTGGTTTAACGTAACTATCCGAGCAGATAACGATGTTGTTAGTATTGGAAGCGGTACTAATATTCAAGATAACACTGTTATTCATACCGATGAAGGCATTAAGGTAGATATTGGAGATAATGTCACCATTGGTCACAAAGTCATTATTCACGGCGCAAGTGTAGGGGAAAATACGGTTGTTGGAATGGGAAGTGTTGTTATGAATCACGCAAAAATAGGCAAGAATTGTATTATTGGTGCTAATTCATTAATCACTGAGCGCAAAGAATTTCCTGATAATTCATTAATTATGGGCGCGCCCGCAAAAGTAATAAGACAATTAAGCGAAGAAGAAGTAGAGGTATTAGCATTGAGTGCTCATCATTACTCAGAAAAAGCAAAAATATATAAAACAGATCTTAAGTCATGAAATTAACAGAAATTAGAAAGAAATTTCTTAACTACTTTGATTCAAAAGAACACGAAATTATAAGTTCTAGTGATCTTATACCGCACGGAGATGACAGTATTTTATTCACAAATGCTGGCATGGTGCAATTTAAAGATGTATTCCTGGGTTTAGAGAAAAGAGCAAAAAGTGCGACTTCATCGCAAAAATGCTTGAGAGTGGGTGGAAAGCACAATGATCTTGAAAATGTTGGGTTTACAACCAGACACCAAACATTTTTTGAGATGCTGGGTAATTTTAGCTTCGGGCAGTATTTCAAAGAGCAAGCAATTGAGTATGCGTGGGAATTCTTAACTGATGAATTAAAGATACCTAAGGAAAAGTTATTTATTACCGTTCATGAAAGTGATGACGAGTCAGAGCAGCTTTGGCTAAATAATATAGGCATTAGTAAAGACAAGATAGCAAGATTAGGTGATGAAGATAACTTCTGGTCTATGGGTGAAACTGGACCATGCGGACCATGTTCTGAAATTTTTTATGATTACGGTGAAAGTTTTGAAGGCTCGCTACCAGGAGAAGGCGATACTGGAGACAGATATGTTGAAATCTGGAACTTGGTATTTATGGAATTCAATAGAAACGCCAAGGGGGAATTAACTCCCTTACCAAATAAATGCGTTGATACAGGTATGGGGCTAGAAAGGATTTGCTCTGTAATGCAAAGCGTTGGCTCAAATTTTGAAACAGATTTATTTAAAGATTTAAAAACAAATATCTCTAAAAAATTTGATACACCAAACGACCAATCTTTAAACGTGGTAGCAGATCATCTTAGAGCAGCCTTTTTTCTTTTGTCTGAGAATGTTTTGCCTTCAAATGAGGGAAGAGGTTATGTCCTAAGAAGAATCATTAGAAGGGCAGTAAGACATGGTTATAAAATGGATCGTAAGTCTCCCTTCCTGCATGAATGTCTAGAAAATTTAAAAGAGCTGATTGAAAAAGACTTTAAGGAAGAATTTAAGGATTTTTCCCGATGCAAATCAGCTTTAGAACAAGAAGAAAAGTTGTTCTTCAAAACTTTGTCATCAGGAATGAAAATTCTTGAACAAGAATTAAGCAAAGATCTCAAACTTGTATCAGGAGAGGTAGCATTTAAATTGCATGATACCTATGGTTTTCCTGTTGATCTTACTAGAACAATTTCTCAAGAAAAAAACTTGAATATAGATGAAGCAGCTTTCGAAAAATTAATGAATATACAAAAGCAAGGTTCAAAACAAAGTTCTATGTTTAATGTCAAAGATATTGTGGTAGATCCCAACTTATCTTCTGTATTTGTGGGACATCAAAAATCCAGCTGTGAGGCGAATTGTATAGCTTTATTTGATGATGAGGGTACGACTGTAGATAAAATTACCAATAAAGGTTTTGCAATTTTTTCAGAAACTCCCTTTTACGCTGAAATGGGTGGCCAAGTTGGTGATATAGGCTCTGTTGTAAAAAAGGGTTCTGAAATCAAAGTAATCGATTGTAAAAAAGTAGGTAATTTTCATTTACATGAAGTTGAAATAAATTCTGGTGAGCTAGCTAAAGATGATAGTGCTAAGCTATTAATAGACTTAGCTAGAAGAGAAAAGATTGAGTGCAATCACTCAGCTACACACTTGCTTCATTCGGCTTTGAGGGAGATTCTTGGAGAAAGTGTTCAGCAAAAAGGATCGCTCGTTAATGATGAAAAATTAAGATTCGATTTTTCTCATGGCAACAAACTTACCCAACCAGAGATTGAATCGATTGAAAATATAGTAAATTCTGAAATTGAAAAGTCATCAGTAACTCAAACTAAGACAATGAGCTTTCAAGCTGCTTTAGACTCAGGAGCATTGGCATTCTTTGGTGATAAATATGGTGATGAAGTTCGGGTTGTCAGCTTAGGTGGTGAATTTTCTGTAGAATTATGTGGAGGAACTCACGTAAAGAATACATCTGAGATAGAAGGGTTTATTATATCTAATGAAACTTCAGTATCATCTGGGGTAAGAAGAATAGAAGCAATGACAGGATCAAATTTAGTTAAAAAATCAAAAGAAGCTCTTACTACTATCAAAGAGCTCTCAGAAATACTGAATGTCCCTCAAGAAGAATTAGTAGGACGTATAAGTGATGTTTTAAAAGAGAATAAAAATCTTAAATCTGGAAAGAAAGCAGAAAAAAGTTTAAGTGCAGAAGAATTAAGATCATCAAATCTTGAAATCAGCGGAAATACAGGAGAATTAAAACTCTACAAAAATGCATCAGTGGAAATGCTCAGAAGATTTTCAGATAAATCATTAAAAGATGTTGAGTTTTGCTTTTCAGTATTCATATCAATGGATGAAGATAGGCTTTCTTATATTGTCACTGCTAAAAAAGAAAAAAATCTTTCAGCAAAAAAAATCATTGCTTGTGTCAATGAATGTTTTTCTGGAAGTGGTGGCGGAAGAGATGATTTTGCTCAAGGTGGCAGTCAAGATTTAGCTGATGTTGAGGCTAAATTTGAGAAACTGGAAGAAAGTCTAAAAATTATTGATTAATGAAAAAAATCTTAAACAATTTAATTCTATTGATGATTATTTCTGCTTGTTCAAGCGGGCTTTCCTTCAGAGATTCTACAAGTTATATTCAAATTGCTGCCCCAGATGGAGACATTCTAGGTATAGAAGAAGAAAGCCTCTATATCTTTAAGGGTATACCTTACGCACAGCCACCTGTTGGCGACTTGAGATGGAAAGCACCAAAAGATACCTTAGCTAGCAATGAAGTAATTGACGCTACAGAATTCAAGAGCGAATGCATTCAGCCAGCCTCTGAAAGTTTTATTTCAAACTGGAATGTATCAGTAGGGGACGAAGATTGTTTGTATTTAAATATCTACGTCCCTAAGAACCAAACAGAATTAAGTAAAAATAATTTCCCAGTCATGTATTGGATTCATGGCGGCTCAAATATTTGGGGATCAGGAGATTTTTATGATTATTCAAATCTAGCAACATCCCAACAAGTAATTGTCGTAACAATAAACTACAGACTTGGACTATTTGGTTGGTTCTCGTCTGAACATATGAGAAATACTGCAGAAGGTCTTGATAAGTCAGCTAATTTTGGTCAATTAGATCTTATAAAAGGCCTAGAATGGGTTAATGAAAACATTGCTTCATTTGGTGGCGATGCCAAGAACGTAACAATTTTTGGTGAATCAGCAGGAGGTCATAATGTATTTACATTATTAGCTTCTCCACTAGCCGATGGTCTTTTTCATAAAGCTATATCTCAGTCAGGCTATGTTTCATCTTATTCACAGGATTTTGCAGAGAATGTTTCTGAGTTATCAACAAAAAATATATTTAAAGATGATATTAAATTCCTGGTAGACGATCAGGATATTGCAGATTATCTGCGAAGTTTATCAGCCGAAGAAATATATCAAAGGTATAAAAAAACCGCAGATGAATATATTTATCCCATCACACCAATAACTATTAGGGATGGCATCGTTGTTCCAGAGAAAGGTATTTATGAGTCACTAGAGAATATTGATGAAGATCTGGTTGTTGTTGCTGGTACTAATAAGGATGAAATGAATTTTTGGTATATCAGGTCTAATTATTTCTATAACAGTACAGGAGAAATAATACTTCGCTTAAAAAGGTCTGAAGATAATTTAAAGAGCTGGACAAAGTATCGAAGTGATATTTGGCGTTTTAAAGGAGCTGAGGAGCCGCTAAGAAGAATGAGCAAATCCAACGATAACCTTTATTCCTACAGATTTGATTGGGATGAGCAAAGCGACTCTTCTTTTGCAGGCAATTACGCTTTATTTGTAGGCGCTGCTCATGGTATGGAAATTCCCTTCGTGACAGGAGATTTTGACCTTGGGCCAATCACCTTTTATGTTAAGCCTTTCCTCTTTCCAGACTCTAGCACTGAAGATAGATTAGCTTTAAGTGATCTAATGATGAGCTATTGGGCAAATGTTGCAAAATATGGGAATCCAAGTGAATTTGCAAAAGGTCCGAAATGGGAAAAATTTACCTCAGAGCAAAATCAATTATTAATTTTGGATAGCCCATCCTCTGGAAATCTTGGTATGCAAACCATTCCTGTTGTTCCAGATAATCTTTTAAGTACCATTGAATCTGATTCTGCTCTAGAAATTAAAGAAAGATGTCTAATAGGATGGATTGCAGTAAGAGATTTTAATGAAGATAAAAGACCTAAACCACCTTTCTCATTTTGTAACAATTTCACAGATGAGGATCTATACAAGTTAAGAAATCTTTCCGAAGGAAGAGACTAGCAGCCAAATAATTAGTATTATTATCAGTCCGGAGAGGTGGCTGAGTGGTCGAAAGCGGCACCCTGCTAAGGTGTTAGACGGGTAACTGTCTCGAGGGTTCGAATCCCTCTCTCTCCGCCAATAACAGGAATTATTATGAAGAAAATATTATCAACAATTTTAGCTCTACCACTTTTAGTACATTCTTATGGAGGAATGTGGGAGCCATATCAAATGCCAAGTCTCAAAAAAGAATTACGAGAAGCAGGCTTTTATAAAAATGTGAATAGCATAAGTA
>QCMX01000024.1 GCA_003213455.1 SAR86 cluster bacterium AG-422-P06
AATCCCAAACCTCAGGCGTTTCTTCTTCAACAAGCTGCTTTGCAGCCTTAATTGTAATGGTTATACCTTTTTGTTCGAGCTTATTAAAAATAAATGGTTTAAAAAGTTCTAAAGCCATTTTTTTAGGTAGTCCACATTGATGTAATTTTAAAGTTGGTCCAGATACAACTACTGATCTACCTGAATAATCTACCCTTTTTCCAAGTAAGTTCTGTCTGAATCTTCCTTGCTTACCTTTAATCATATCTGCAAGAGATTTAAGTGGTCTTTTATTTGTTCCTAGAATTGCTCTCCCTCTTCGGCCATTATCTAATAGCGCATCAACTGATTCTTGAAGCATTCTTTTTTCATTTCTAACAATAATTTCAGGTGCTCCAAGCTCCAATAATCTCTTAAGTCTGTTATTTCTATTGATTACTCTTCTGTAAAGATCATTTAAATCTGATGTTGCAAATCTTCCACCATCTAATGGAACTAAAGGCCTTAAATCTGGTGGCAACACAGGTAAAACATTCATGATCATCCACTCTGGTTTCTGGCCACTTTCTCTGAAAGCTTCCATAAGCTTTAATCTTTTTTGAAGTTTCTTTATTTTTGTTTCTGAATTACTGGTACTTAATTCTTCCCTAATCTGTTGAGTCTCTTTTTCAACATCTACATCTGAAAGAAGGATTTGAACAGCTTCAGCACCCATCATTGCTGTAAAGTCATCATCATATTCATCAAGCGCTTCATAATATTCATCTTCTGTGAGTAGTTGTCCTTTCTTAAGATCTGTGATTCCTGCCTCTACGACTACAAAACTTTCATAGTAAAGAACTCTTTCAATTTCTCTCAGAGTCATATCTAGGAATAGTCCAATTCTTGACGGTAAAGATTTTAGGAACCAAATATGTGCAACTGGAGAAGCCAATTCGATATGGCCCATTCTTTCTCTTCTAACTTTCGTTGCTGTGACTTCGACACCACATTTTTCGCATATCACGCCTCTATGCTTTCTTCTTTTATATTTTCCACATAAACACTCAAAGTCTTTGATTGGACCAAATATTCTCGAGCAAAATAGGCCATCTCTTTCAGGCTTAAAGGTTCTATAATTGATAGTTTCAGGCTTTTTTACTTCTCCCCAAGACCATGATCTGATCATTTGTGGAGATGCTAGCCCACAAGAAATTAAGTCAAAATTTCTTTTTGAACTACGGTTTATATTTTTAATGATATCTTGCATATTATTTCTCTTTTGAGTCCTCAAGTTCTAAGTTAATGCCAAGTGCTTTAATTTCTTTACTTAATACGTTAAATGACTCTGGCACGCCTGATTCAACTTCATAGTTTCCATCTACAATATTTTTGTAAACTTTTGATCTTCCAGCTATATCATCAGATTTAACTGTTAGCATTTCTTGTAATGTGTAAGAAGCGCCGTAAGCTTCAAGAGCCCATACTTCCATTTCACCAAATCTTTGACCACCAAACTGAGCTTTACCACCTAGTGGTTGTTGAGTTACAAGACTATAAGAACCAGTAGATCTTGCATGCATCTTGTCGTCAACCAGATGATTTAGTTTAAGCATATACATATAGCCCACTGTTACTGGTCTATCAAACTTTTCGCCTGTTCTACCATCAAATAAGTCAAATTGTCCACTTTCAGGAAGATCTGCATATTTAAGTAATTCTTTGATTTGATGTTCATTAGCTCCATCGAACACAGGTGTAGCAAATGGAACTCCATCTCTTAAGTTATCTGCCAATTCTTTTACTTCTTGATCTTTCAATGAATTGATATCATCTTTTTCGTGTGGTCCAAATGAATAAATATCATTTAGTACTTTTTTAACACCATCAATTTTTTGTTTTGATTTAAGCATACTATCAATCTTGTCCCCAAGACCTTTTGCAGCTAATCCAAGATGTGTTTCTAGTATTTGACCAACATTCATCCTAGATGGTACCCCTAGTGGATTTAAGACAATATCAACTGGCTCACCATGCTCATCGTATGGCATGTCTTCCACTGGGACAATGCTTGATATAACACCTTTGTTACCGTGTCTTCCAGCTAGTTTATCTCCTGCTTGAATCTTTCTTTTAACAGCTAAATAAACTTTCATTACAGAAAGGACACCTGGTGCAAGATCATTACCACCATCAATTTTCTTCTTAAAGATAGCCATTTTTTCTTTGTTTTCTGATTGATATTTTTTGAATTGGTCAGCAATATTTTTCTGCAGATCTGAAACTTTTTTATTTTTAACTTTTAGCTTCAATAAACCATCTAAATCCATCTCTTCAATACTTTCTAATGTGATTTTGCCTTTTGTTGTTACTAAGTTTTCTTTCTTTAAAGCCTGTATAACAGTGTTCTTCAAAGAGTTTGTAACAATTCTCATTTCATCATCTAGATCCTTGCTAAACTCTGAATTCATCAAAGATTCATTGCTTTTAGCTCTTGGGTTTTTCTCTGCACCATCTCTCGTGAAGATTTGTACATCGATCACTGTTCCGGTAACACTTGAAGGCACTCTTAAAGAAGTATCTTTAATATCAGAAGCTTTCTCTCCAAATATTGCTTTTAGAAGTTTTTCTTCAGGTGATAATTGAGACTCGCCTTTTGGAGTAACTTTTCCTACAAGGATATCTCCAGCTTCAACTTTAGCTCCTACATAGACAATACCGTTTTCATCCAATTTAGATAAAGCTGATTCACTAACTCCAGGTATGTCTGAGGTAATTTCTTCCATACCGAGCTTTGTATCTCGAGTGATACAAGTTAATTCTTGTATATGTATGCTTGTAAGTCTGTCTTCCTGAACTACTCTTTCGGAAACTAAGATTGAATCTTCATAGTTGAAACCATTCCAAGGCATGAAAGCAATTCTCATGTTTTGACCTATTGCTAATTCACCTAAATCTATAGATGGTCCATCAGCAATGATATCTCCAGCTTTTACATGATCGCCCTTTTTGACAAGAGGTCTTTGATTAACACATGTATTTTGATTTGATCTTGTGTATTTCACTAGATTATAAATATCAACGCTAACGTTATCGCCTGATGAAACTTTTATAACAATTCTTCCACCGTCAACTGAATCAACAACTCCAGCATTTCTTGCTTCTACGCAGGCTCCTGAATCACTAGCAACTTGTCTTTCAAGACCAGTTCCGACTAATGGTTTCTGTGGAATTAATGTAGGTACAGCTTGACGCATCATATTTGATCCCATTAATGCTCTATTTGCGTCATTATTTTCTAAGAATGGAATAAGTGATGCTGCTACTGAAAGTACTTGCTTTGGAGAAACATCCATTAGCGAAATCATTCCAACGCTAACAAGACTAGTTTCACCTTGGTGCCTTGCAGTTATAAATTCATTTTGAATCTTACCTTTCTTATCAACTTCTATATTTGCTTGCGCAATATAATGATTGCTTTCCATTATTGGTGATAGGTAGATGATTTCATCTGTTACTTTTCCATCCTTAACTACCCTATAAGGGGTTTCTATAAATCCATATTTATCTGTTCTGGCATACGTTGATAATGAATTAATCAATCCAATGTTTGGACCCTCAGGTGTTTCAATAGGGCACACTCTACCGTAATGGGTAGGATGAACATCTCTAACCTCAAAACCTGCTCTTTCTCTAGAAAGACCACCTGGTCCTAAAGCTGAAACTCTTCTTTTGTGAGTAACCTCTGATAACGGGTTATTTTGATCCATAAATTGTGATAATTGGCTTGAACCAAAAAATTCTTTGAATGCTGCAGTGATTGGTTTTGCATTAATTAGATCTGAAGGCTTATATCCCTCAGTTTCTGCCATGCCTAGTCTATCTTTTACAGCTCTTTCAACTCTTACAAGAGCTATTCTTAGCTGATTAGCAGTCATTTCACCAACAGATCTTATTCTTCTGTTTCCAAGATGATCAATATCATCCACAGTATCTTTACCATTTCTTATATCAACCAGCTTTCGTAAAACTGTAACAATGTCTTCTTTTGTAAGTACGTATGTGTCTGACCTATCTTCAATCTTTAGTCTCCAATTAAGTTTCATACGACCAACATCTGATAGGTCATATCTATCTTCTGAGAAGAAAAGATTGTTAAATAAGATTTCAGTCGATTCCTTGGTTGGTGGTTCCCCTGGTCTTAACATTCTGTAAATGTCGACCAAAGCTTCTGCTCTTGATCTACTTGGGTCATTTCTTAATGTATCAGCAATATATGAACCACTATCAATAGTGTTTACATAAAGAACTGTAAATTCTTCAACTTTCTCATCCAGTAATTTTTTTAAGGCAGTTTTATCAAGCAATGTATTGGATGTATAGAGAATTTCTCCAGTCTCCTTATTAACAATATCTTGCCCAAGTGTTTGACCGATAAAATCATCAAATTCTACTTCAATTAATCCATTCTTTTGTTTTGAGTGGTCAGCAGCAACTTTTGCATTAATTCTCTTGCCAGATGCTACTTTTTTTCCACCTACTTCTATATCGAAATCAAAAGCTTTGCCCTTCAACTCATCAGGTGTAATTGATAAGTAAATTTTTCCATTTTTTGTGACAACATTAATTTTTTTGTAGAAAGTATCTAGTATCTCTTGATCAGTCATATCAAGTGATTTCAGGATTGCCGTTGCAGGGAATTTTCGTTTTCTATCTATCCTTGCATAAATTAGGTCTTTTGCATCAAATTCATAATCTAACCAAGAACCTCTATATGGAATTATTCTTGCAGCATACAATACTTTTCCTGAAGCGTGTGTTTTGCCCTTATCGTGGTCAAAAAATACGCCAGGTGATCTGTGTAGTTGGGAGACAACAACTCTTTCAGTTCCATTAACT
>QCMX01000025.1 GCA_003213455.1 SAR86 cluster bacterium AG-422-P06
TTTAGCTTTTGTCGGCTGGCCTCAAACTTTTTTTATGCTGGATGGGCAAGAGGTAAAGGCTATTAGTCTTTCAGTCCACTCTTCAGAAAGAGGTACAGCAGGCAAAGTACACTGTTTTGATAAAAATTCTTTAAATGTCTTTTGCTCAGATGGGGTAATTTCAATTAAAAGTGTTCAGTTTCCTGGTAAAAAAGTTATAGGCTCTTTGGATTTCTTTAACTCAAAAAGAGATATAATTTCTAAAGGAGATTTATTGATTTGAAAATAATCATATTGGGGGGTGGTTCCATTGGTGGAAGTGTTGCTAAAGAACTTTCCTCAGAAGAAAATGATGTTGTTGTTATAGACAATAACGATGAAAACCTTGAGCCAATAAAGGGTATTGAGGGCATTCAAGCTATACATGGAAATGGCTCTTCACCAAAAACTTTAGCCAAAGCAGGTTTGGATGAAGACAGCTTGTTGCTTTGCTTAACTGACTCAGAAGAAATAAATTTACTTGCGTCGTTAATAGGAAAACAAAAATTTAATGCTGGCAGAATAGTCTGCAGGCTTAAAGGTTCAGAATATACAAAAATTGCTAAGGAAATAACTCCTTTTGTAGATTTTTTTATCAACCCGGAAGACCTTATAACTGATGAAATAAGAAGCCTCCTTCACCACCCAGGCGCCCTTGAAATACTAGATTTTGCTGAAGGTAAAATTAAATTAGTAAGCGTATATGCTAAACCTTCTGGCATTTTAGTTGGAAGACAAATTAAAGAGCTAAAGGATGATCTGCCTGAATATGAGACGCGAATTCCAGCAATATATAGGGGTGACGAATTAATAATACCAACCGGATCAACCACCATTAACGAAGGTGATGAAGTCTATTTTATTGCTGATGAAAAACATATTGAAGATGTCACAAAAGAGCTTCAGCAACTCGAAAGCCAATATAAAAATATTTTTGTTGCAGGAGCAGGAAATATAGGCAAATCCCTTGTTAAGAAGATTAATGATGATTTTAATACAAAGCTTATAGATAAAAGTAAGGATAAATGTGAGTTGGCATCTGAAGAGCTAGACGACGTGCTTATATTAAATTCAGATGCAGCAGATAAAGAATTTTTATCCTCTGAGGGCATTTCTGAATGTGATGTTTTTGTGGCTGTAACTCAAGACGATGAATCAAACGTATTGTGCTCTTTAATGTCAAAAAAGCTTGGCTCCAAAAAGAGCATTACAATTATTAACAAAGAGGCTTACTTTGATCTAGTTGGAAAAAATGAACTAGATATAATTATTTCGCCTGTTCAGATAACTGTTTCTCATGTTTTAAAATTTATCAGAAAGGGTTCTGTTTCCAATGTGCACAAAGTTAAAAAAGGTATGGCTGAGGCTATTGAGATAGGTGTAGATGCTTCATCTGAAAAACTTAAAGACAAGCTTATTTCTGAGTTAGGCTTGGATGAAAACATTAATATACCAGCCATCAAAAGGGGCGAAGAGGTGATAATGGCTCATGGAAACACACAAATACTCGAAGATGACCACTTAATTGTTTTTTATAAAAATAAGGATGTAATTGATTCCTTCTACGAAAAATTTAGATGACAACTACACTTAAGCTATTAAGATTCTTGGGTCCAACTTTATTGTTTTTTGGAAGTTTTGTAGTTCTTCCCCCTCTTTTAATAAGTTATTTCAATAATATTTTAGACAGCAATATGCTTTGGATTTATTTTTCTTGTATAGCGTATTCTCTGATAATTTTATTAACTCTCAGGAGAAAGAAGTTTTCTTATACACCTAGAGATGGTTTCATAATCACTTTTTTAACATGGGTTTTTATTTCTGTTTTAGCTTCATTGCCTTTTTTAAATAACAACCTGACGTTTTATGATGCGCTGTTTGAAGCTGTTTCTGGCCTGACAACAACTGGCTCAACTGTAATAAAGGATCTTTCTTTATTGCCAGACCATGTTTTGCTTTATAGACAACTACTTCAGTGGTCTGGTGGGGTTGGTTTGGTTATAGTTGTGCTTGCAATTATTCCTGCTGTTTCTGGAGGAATGAAAGTTCTTCAAGCAGAAACATCTGGTTTTGCAGACAAAAGCTTTTCGCCAAGATTAAGAGAAACAGCTAGGTCTTTATTAAAGTTTTATATTCTAATTACATTGGTGTGTGCCTTTTCTTACTGGATTGCAGGCATGACATGGTTTGAGGCCTTTAGCCATTCTTTTAGCACAGTCTCAATTGGTGGTTTTTCAATATATAACGAAAATTTTGGTCATTTTAATAACCAAGCAGTAGAGCTTGTTGCTGTGGTGTTTATGTTAATTTCAGCAACTAACTTTGGTTTACATTTTTTATCAATCACAAAAAGAAGTTTTAGATACTACCTTACAAATGATGAATTTAAATTCTTCTTGCTAATAATTTTGATTACAGTGGTGGTCTCTTTCGTCACCCTCTATTTAAAAGAAGGCTTCACCATAGGAGATGCATTAAGATATGGGGTTTTCCAAACAATCTCTATTGTTACAACCACAGGTTTTACTCTAGAACCTTTGACAGCTATGGGAAGTGCAGTTGGCTTTTTAATATTTGTTGTTGCTTTTATTGGTGCTTGTTCAGGTTCTGTGGGTGGTGGCATGAAGGTGTGGCGAGTGCTGCTTATGTTAAAAGTTGGTTTTTCCAACATGACCAAGATTATGCATCCAAATGCAGTAAATAGTGTAAAACTTAATGGTGAAAAAATAGTTTCTTCTCAGATAGAGGCAGTATTCTCATTCATAGCAATATATATAACTTTTTTCTTATTTTTCTTGTTTGTTCTTGTGTTTCAAGATGTTGATTTTTATTCAGCCTTTTCAGGAACAGCGGCGGCAATCAATAATTTGGGCCCTGGGCTGGGCGAATTAGCTGAAAACTATTCTGGTTTAAGTGATGTTGGAAAGCTTTCTCTAACAATGGCGATGATAGTTGGAAGGCTCGAGTTGTTTGGTGTTTTAATATTGATGGTTCCTTCTTTTTGGAAAAATTAATATATATTAAAATTGTCTGGTCTTAATTTTCTAAACTTCTTGTACTCCCAGCCGTAAATTTCAGGAGCAGAATTAATGGCTTCTTCAAAATATTGGTTCATTTGTTTTGTTGTTATGGGGTTGTCTATTTTTTTGGATATAAATTGGTATTTATTTTTTTTACCCTTGGTTAAATAAACAAAGTAGAGGTCATGGGTTTGTTTGTTTGAAAGTTTTTCAATTAAATCTATGCAATAGCATTCTTTATTGAAAAAATTCTCGTAAACGCCTTTGTCATGCGGGACCAAATCAGAGGCTATCAATAAGTTTTCATTTGCTAAAAAGCTTTTATAAAGATCTTTTACGCCTTTTGAGGTGGCTGGCAACATTTTTGCTCCCCCTCTTTCCCTTATTGCTTTAAGTTTATTTTCTAGTTTTTCATTTTTTGCAGGTGTATATAAAATGTTAATTTGGGAAAGCAGTTCTCCCATGATAAAAACCAACATATCTACACAACCCATATGAAGCGTAAAGAATAATTTTGGTTTGCCGTTATCAAGGCTTTTCTTTTCCACATAAATTGGGTCTAAAAGTTTTTTGTAATTCTCTTGTTTGCCCCAAATGTATGGAAACATTAATGACATTTCTACAGTCTCGCCAAAACTTTTGTGAATAAGTTCTGCTTTGTTGCCAAAACAATGCTGTATGTTCCTTTTTGTTA
>QCMX01000026.1 GCA_003213455.1 SAR86 cluster bacterium AG-422-P06
CCATTTACCAAGAACCTTCCTTCATAAATGAGCTCACTATCTCTTTAAACTTCTTGTCTAGCTCTTCATTCCAGTCGCCTGTTTTGTTGACCTCTTCCCAAACATCGCCGTAGTTTGATTTAAAGTGCGTCCTCAAGTTTTCTTCAAAAGATTGCATTTTGTCTTTTTCAACATCTGTTAAGTATTTGTTTTCAATTGCATATAGAACAACAGCTATACAAGCCACCGACCTAGGAGCGAATTGAGTTTGTTTGAAAAGCTCTGTAATTCTTTGCCCATTTTCTAATTGCTCTTTTGTTGCATCATCCAAATCAGAAGCAAATTGTGAGAAAGATTCTAGCTCTCTAAATTGAGCAAGGGCTAGTTTTACAGTACCACCTAGTTTTTTAATAATTTTCGTTTGAGCGGCCCCACCAACACGAGACACTGAAATACCAACATTAATCGCTGGTCTTATCCCTGAGTTGAAAAGATCGGTTTCTAAGAAAATCTGGCCGTCTGTAATTGATATAACGTTCGTTGGAATAAATGCAGAAACATCACTTGCTTGTGTTTCAATTATAGGAAGGGCAGTTAAAGAGCCTGTTTTTCCTTTTACTTTTCCGTCTGTGAATCTTTCAACATACTCTTCATTAACTCTAGAAGCTCTCTCTAGAAGCCTTGAGTGAAGGTAAAAAATATCACCTGGAAATGCCTCTCTGCCTGGAGGCCTTTTCAATAGAAGAGATATTTGTCTGTATGCTACAGCGTGTTTTGATAAATCATCATAAATAATTAATGCGTCCTCACCTCTGTCTCTAAAATACTCGCCCATGGTACACCCAGAATATGGCGCCAAAAATTGCAATGCTGCACTTTCAGCTGCACTGGCTGAAACGACTATTGTATTTTTTAATGCGTCTGCTTCTTCAAGCTGCCTAACTACAGTTGCCACTGTTGATTGTTTTTGTCCGATTGCTACATAGACTGAGGTGATGCCTGAGTCTTTTTGTCTAATTATTGTATCTATAGCAATGGCTGTTTTTCCTGTTTGTCTATCTCCAATTATTAGCTCTCTTTGGCCTCTGCCAATTGGAACCATAACATCAATGGACTTAATTCCTGTTTGAACGGGTTGGTCTACTGACTTTCTGTCAATAACCCCTGGCGCCACAACCTCTATTGGAGAATTGTGTTCCGCTTTTACTTCACCCTTACCATCAATCGGTCTGCCTAAAGCATCGATAACACGACCTTTAAGGCCCTCTCCAACTGGGACATCCAAAACCCTTCCTGTTGTTTTAACTTTTTGACCTTCTTTAATGTGGCCTGCGTCTCCAAGCACAACAGCACCAACCGAATCGTTTTCTAGGTTAAGGGCTAACCCATAAGTGCCTTCTCCGAAATCTAATAGCTCACCGTACATAGCATCTTCTAAACCAAAGATCTGCACAATGCCATCAGCTGTTGTTAGGACTTCTCCAACATTTGCTTCTGTTGCTGCACCTTTATATCCATCTATCTTCTTTTTGATGATGCTTGATATTTCTGAAGGGTTAATTTTAGTAGTCATCTTTTCTCCTTTAATTTGTTAAAACTGAATTTAATCCGTTTAATTTGTTGTCAACGCTCAGGTCTATTTCGTTGTCTTTATATTTTAAGACAACGCCCCCAAGCATTGTTTTGTTTATTTCATATTTTATTGGGGTGTTGTGTCCCATATTTTCTGAAACAAATGAAGACACCCTGTTTCTAATTTCTTCATTTGGTTCCTCATTAACTGTCACTTTTACTGGCACATTGTTTTGTCTTCTTGATGCATAGTCTACAAAGAAACCGAAAATGGCTGGCAACAGATCTAGGCGGCCATTGTTTGCAAGAGTCTGCATAAAAGCCTCCAGGTCTGGGTCTCCACCAACAAGCTCCATGGCTGCTTCAAGCTTCTCTTCTTTTTGCACGGTTTTGTTTTTAAACAGGCCAGTTAAACCGTGAACAGAACCATCGTTAGAGATGTTTTGGAAGTGCTCAACCACAGCAACAACGCCCTCGTTGCTTAAGGAGTCATAAAGCCCTCTTGAGTACACCTCTAATAGTCTGTTCATTTTCTAAAATCGTCTAAGCTTTTATCTACTGTGTCTTGATAATTGCTCATAGATACTTCTTTCGCAACAATCTTTTTAACAGCTGACATGACGCTTGATGCAAAGTCTTTTTCAAGAGTTTTCTTTGCATTAACAACCTCTTTTTCTATCTCTGATTGAGCCGAGCCGACAATTCTGTCCTTTTCTTCAGTGGCTTTGTTTTTTGATTCTTCCACAATCTTTTCAGATTGATTTTTAGCATTATCCATTATTTTTTTTGCTTCTTTTTTAGCTTCAGCCAGCATTTTTTTGCTTTGCTCTTCAGCATCAAGAATCTTTTTTGCGCTCTCTTCAGAATCTTTAAGGCCTTGCTCTATTTTTTCGGCCCTTTCGTCCATGGCAGCCAATAATGGTGGCCAAACAAACTTCCAACAAAACCA
Organism: SAR86 cluster bacterium AG-422-P06; assembly: GCA_003213455.1. GTDB lineage: Bacteria > Pseudomonadota > Gammaproteobacteria > Magnimaribacterales > TMED112 > TMED112. The sequence continues at coordinate 2,501 of QCMX01000026.1, forward strand.
GACGAATAGCCCAAAAGCTATCATCTGCCCAAGTAGTGTTGCGTTTAAATTCATTTTTTATGCAACAAATAATACGTAAAACGCCAGACCAACTGAAATCATTGGCACAGCATCGACAAGACCAATACCCAAAAAGTATGTAGGTCTAAGTTGGTCTTCTAGTTCTGGTTGTCTTGCAATTGATTCGATGAGTTTTGAGCTTAATACGCCCGCTCCTACACCAGCTCCGATTGCAGCCAAACCAAACATTAATCCTGCTCCGATAAATCTTGCAGCTTCTACTTCCATATTCACAACCTC
>QCMX01000027.1 GCA_003213455.1 SAR86 cluster bacterium AG-422-P06
ATTTAGAGTCATTATATAAAGGAACTATGGAACTCAAAAAAGCTATTGAAAATAGATATTCAGTCAGAGGTTACTTAGATAAGGATGTCAAAAAAGATACTGTCAAAAACATATTAGAAGTCGCTAAAAGAGCACCTTCAGGAGTAAATTCTCAACCTTGGAAAGTATATGTTGTTATGGGTGATACTAGAGATAATCTTGTTAAGGAAGCATGTGAAAGGTTTGATAAGGGCGAGATGGAGAAGGAGGAGTATCAAGTTTACCCAATAGAGAGACCTGATTGGTATAAAGCAAGACAAAGAGGTTCTGGTTTTGCCCTTTATGGCGCTTTAGGGATTGAAAAAGAAGATATGGATAAAAGATTAAAACAAGCGCGTAAAAATTATGAATTTTTTGGTGCACCTGTAGGCATTTTTATAACTGTCCATAACTCTGTTGGTCCAAATGGATGGGGCCATGTAGGTCATTTCGTACAAAATATATGTTTAGCTGCAGTTGATGCTGGCCTAGCAACATGCTTGCAGGAAGCTTGGGCTGGTTTTCCAAACTTAATTAAAAAATACACAAATTACAGCGATGAAGAAATTTTATGGTGTGGTATTGCATTAGGCCATGAAGATCCAGATCATCCTGCAAATAGCTTCAGAACAGAAAGAGAAGAGTTCGAAAGTTATGCAAAAATCTTAGAGTAATGAAAGAATTTTCTCTTCCTAGTCAACATGGAAAGCTACGAGGTGTTGTTTGGGACGAGGTAGAAAATCCCATTGGAACAGTTCAAATTATTCATGGTCTCGTTGAGTATCATGGAAGATATGAAGAAACAGCAGAATACCTTAATAAGAATGGGTTTATTGTTTTCTGCAATGATCACCTAGGACATGGCTTAAATATAAAAGACGGAAATTTAAAAGGATTCTTTAAAGACGATAATGGCTATGAGGCTGTAGTTGATCAGCTTGGTGAGATGAACTCCCATATAAGAAAAAACTACCCGATGTTAAGACATTTTGTTTTAAGTCACAGCCTTGGCACAGCATTAGTAATCTCCCTGTTGAAAAGAAATATATATTTTGATGGTGTTCTGATGAGTGCTGCATTTAGTGTCAGTAATTTGATGATCTACTTAAATAAAATTTTGTTGCTTCCTGAATACTTATTCCAAGGTAAAAAGAGCGTAAGTCTAGAGATGGAAAAATTTACAACGCAAAAACACAATTCGTCTTATGAGCCAAATAGAACAACACATGATTATTTATCTAGTGATGAACAGAAGGTTGATGAATACATAGCTGATGAATTTTGCGGTTACCCTAATACAACTCAGCTTTGGCAAGATCTATCTACTGGTTTTATAAATTTATGGACCAAAAAAACATTCAGTAAGATTGATAGCAATATCCCTTTTTACTTAATTACCGGAGACCAGGATAAAGTAAATAATGATGGAAAGCAGGCAGAAGAAATTCATGGCTTGCTAATAGAATCTGGTTTTAAATCAGAACTAGAAATATTTAAAGGTATTAGGCATGAGCCTTTTCAGGAAAAGCAAAGACAAAAAGTTTTTGAAAGCGTGCTAAATTTCTATTTGGCTAATCTTTAAGATCTTCTTCTTTGCGGAGCTACATAAGTCTGCAGTATCAAAATTCTCTCTGTGATAATTTCTCTAATTTTAAAATTATTCCTAGCTATTCTTCTAGCTTCCTGCAAATCTCTTAAAGCCTCTTCATATCTTCCAGAGTAAAAAAGAAATTCACTATTAGTTAAATGGTAACCAAGCATATTTTTGCTATTTTTCTGAACTTGGCTAAGGTCTTTAAGTAGATTTATATCAACTGGCCTATAAAATTTTATATCCTCAAGAACTTGTTCTGCAGCAAGATAATTACCTTCCATAATATGTGCATTAGCTAAGTTATAACTCAATGGATAATTACCTAAAGAAACAGCTAAAAGTTCACTTGTAAAGTCTTTGCTCTTTCTAAGGTTGCCTGATTCTGTGTAAACCTCAGCAAGACTAGTTTTAATTATTAGGTTATCGGGATATTTTTTTTCTAAGCCCTTCAGTAATTCAATTCCAAACAGTTGGAGAGGGAGCTATTAGGCCAAAATTAAAATACTGGATGCCAAATGGAGATAATTATTCACTTAGAGAAATAGATGAACTTGCAACTACCAACCCAATTTCTTGGGATGACTCAATGGAATGGCAAACGAATAATATTGATTCTTTACTTATGCCTAAAACATCAGGCATTTCCCCATTATTTGACTATGAAGCTACAAAAAATAATGGAAGTGAAGTTAAGAGCATTACCTTTGCAAGTGATCAAAATTTTTCTGCAAAAATTAGCAAAAGTGGTTTTGTCGAAACGAAAGGGACAGCTATTGATAGAATATTAAGAAATGACTTTACAGGTCAAAAAGATCTACATATTTGGGATTACCAAGTCTTCTGGAACCATATTAGAAAAAATGCAGATCTTAAAGCTAAAATTCTCAAATAAATTATTTTGAAAATCAATAATATAGAAAAATTATCATTTGGTTTGGGTGGTGGTGTTAATGCAATCAAAACAGATTTTTTTGTTTGGTACTTGGGTGCTTACTATCTTACTGTCTTAGGTTTAAATCCAATTCTTACAGGTTCTGCACTTTTACTTGCATTATTTGTTGATGCAATAAGTGATCCTTTAATTGGCACA
>QCMX01000028.1 GCA_003213455.1 SAR86 cluster bacterium AG-422-P06
TAAAGAAATATTATGAACCTCTTAACTACAAAAAATTTCTCAGCAATAGGAGTAGCCTTTTGTTTTATAGTTATCGGTTTGGGTGCATGGACTAGACTAGCAGATGCAGGTCTTGGTTGCCCGGATTGGCCTGGCTGTTACGGTTTTGTTACCTTTCCTACTACTCCAGATGAAATTGCGATTGCAGAAAATTTATTTCCTGACTCTCCTGTAGAAATTGATAAAATTATTCCCGAAGTAGTTCATAGATACTTTGCTGCCTCTTTAGGTCTTTTAGCAATAGCATTACTAATCATTGCACTTAGAGAAAATAAATTAAAACTAGAGTCAGGCATTCTCCTTCTTATAATTATTGGCCAAGGAATATTTGGCTATTTAACAGTAAGCTTGAAGCTGCACCCACTTATTGTCACAACACATTTATTTGGCGCAATAATTACAACATCATTATTCCTAATAATTTTTATGAAATCTTTAAAGCTCACTAAAACCTACGACCTTTTAGTTAAGAACAAAACTTTAATAATAATCGGTTTTGTCTTAGTAATATTTCAGATCTTTTTGGGAGCATGGACCTCAACAAATTACGCAGCAAGGGCATGCTTAGACCTGCCTTATTGTCAGGGCCAGCTAATACCTGATGCTAATTTTGAGGAAGGGTTTAACTTATTTCAGTCTATTGGTCCAAATTATCTCTATGGACAGATGAGTTATGAGGCAAGAGTTGCAATACATTTAACTCACAGGATTGGAGCAATAGTTGTTTTCTTCTATTCTTTATTTCTTGCAGCTAAGCTTTGGTCTTCAGAAACAAAACCTATAGTTATAGCGTTTTTGACATTGTTATTCATACAAGTTTTCTTAGGAGTTAATAATGTGCTTAGTTCATTGCCTTTATGGAATGCTGTCGGTCACAATATTGTAGGGGTGATGTTGGTTTTATCTTTTGTGGTAATGACTTTTCTAAGCTTCAGGAGAAGAAATGGGAATGTCTAGTTTCATAACGCTATGTAAGCCAAAAATTGTTTTGCTGTTAACGATTACGGCATTTGTTGGCATGCTCTTAAGCATTGAGTTTTATTCAAATATTTTTAATGGCTTAGCAAGCCTTCTGGGTTTTGCTTTATTGGCCGCTTCTTCTGCTGCTTTAAATCAAATTTTTTGACAGGGAATCTGATAAGAATATGGAAAGAACAAAAAAGAGACCTTTAGCTTCTGGAGAGCTAACTTTATTTCAAGCCCTATCTTTTACAGCCTTGCTTTTATTTGTGGGATCAAGCCTGTTGTTGTATTTTTCTAATTTGCTTACTTTACTCATCACAACATTTGGTTTTATTTTTTACAGCCTGATTTACACTATTTATCTTAAGTGGGCTACTCCTCAAAACATTGTCATTGGTGGTTTGTCTGGAGCTTTGCCGCCATTAATAGGTTGGACAGCAGTGACTAATGAAATCTCATTGCTTCCATTAATTCTGGTGTTAGTTATTTTTTTATGGACCCCACCTCATTTTTGGCCACTTGCAATTGACAGGATAGAGGAATACAAAAAAGAAGGGGTTCCAATGATGCCAATTGCAAAAGGAGTAACAAGAACAAAAAAAGAAATGGTTGTTTATGCTTTTTTGCTTTTAGGTGCTTCGCTGGCTCCTTATTTTTATGGCCTAACTGGATATTTTTATTTGTTTTCCACAACAGCCCTTAATATTTATTTTATTTATTTATGTTTAGCTTATTTGGACGATAAGAAGAATGAGCTATCCATGAAAATTTTTAATTTTTCAGTGAAGTATATGTTCTTATTTTTCTTAGCGACCTATATAGATTTTTTATTGATGCTTTATGTCTAAGAATTTTTTAACCGTTTTATTGTTTGCAGTTGTAGTTTTTTTATCGTTCTACTCTGTTTGGAGAATAAGCCAACCGAGAGTCCTATCCCAAGATGAGATGAAAGTTAACGGCTTTTACCAATACGGTTCTTTTGAAGAGCTCAGAGACTTTAAATTGATTGACCACAACGGCAATAATTTTACAAAAGAAAATTTCACCTCAAATGACCTCAACTTTCTGTACTTTGGTTATTCAAGTTGCCCAACAGAATGCCCAGTTATGATGTCAGTTATGAAACAGGTATATGAAAAAATTGAAACAGATAAGATTGCATATTTCCTTGTAAGTTTTGATCCTGAAATTGATACATTAGATAGATTAAAGAACTACGTGACAGCATTTAATCCAGACTTTATCGGCCTTAGTGGCGAGATATCAGAAGTGGTGAAGCTTGGCTACCAGCTTGGTGTTGAAAAATTAGCACCAATGGAAAACCACATGAAACAAAGAGTTATATCACACACAAATCATTTGATTGTGGTAAATAAAAAGGGCGAAGTAATTGGCATCTTCAAGGCACCATTTGAAAGTTCGGCTATGGCTTTAGTAATAAAATCATTGCTAGTCTCTCAATAACTTATTTAGTTGTTAACCAACACGACTTTTCCAACCACACCT
>QCMX01000029.1 GCA_003213455.1 SAR86 cluster bacterium AG-422-P06
GAGCACGACCTCTCGGAATAATTGTTACTTTATAAACTGGGCTATGTTCTGGCAGGTTTAAACCAACAATAGCATGGCCAGCTTCATGGTAAGCTGTAAGTTTCTTTTGCTCCTCATTAAGAATCATTGATTTTCTCTCAGCACCCATCATGATTTTATCTTTAGCAAAATCTAATTCTTCTTGTGATACTTTCTTTAAATTTTTTCTTGCTGCTAATAGGGCAGCTTCATTAACTAAATTAGCTAAATCTGCTCCCGAAAAACCTGGGGTTCCACGAGCTATTACACCCGGCTCAACAGATTTATCTACAGGTACCTTTTTAAGATGAACATTCATTATTTGTTCTCTTCCTTTTATATCTGGAAGTCCAACCATTACTTGTCTATCGAATCTACCTGGTCTTAATAGTGCGGCATCTAGAACATCTGGCCTGTTAGTCGCAGCAATTACAATGACACCTAAGTTTTCCTCAAAACCGTCCATCTCAACTAAAAGCTGATTTAATGTTTGCTCTCTTTCATCATGGCCTCCGCCTAAACCTGCTCCTCTCTGTCTTCCAACAGCATCTATCTCGTCAATAAATACTATGCATGGCGAATGTTTTTTAGCTTGTTCAAACATATCGCGAACTCTTGATGCACCAACACCAACAAACATTTCAACAAAATCTGAACCTGAGATGGTAAAAAATGGAACTTTAGCTTCTCCTGCAACAGCTCTTGCTAGAAGAGTCTTACCAGTACCAGGAGGGCCTACCATCAATATTCCTCGAGGAATTTTTCCACCTACTTTAATAAATTTGGCTGGATCCTTAAGAAAATCAACAAGCTCTTTAACGTCTTCCTTTGCTTCTTCGCATCCTGCTACATCAGTGAAATTTGTTTTTACATGGCCACCGTCTAATAATTTTGCTTTGCTTCTGCCAAATGTCATTGGCCCGCCTTTGCCACCAACGCCTCCTTGCATGTTTCTCATGAAAATGAAAAATATACCCAGAAGCAATAACAAAGGAAAAGCTCCAATGAGCAACTGTGACCAAACACTTGGTTTTTCTAGAGCTTCAAACGCTATTTCTACATCCGCTTCTGTGAGACTCTCATTAAGATCAGAGTCACTTATATAAGCAGGTTTTTGTGTTGTGTATTTTGTACCATTGAATCTTTCAACTTCAACAGTCATCTGATCGCCTTTGTATACGATAGATTTTACTTTCTTACCCTTTACTTCTTGCTTGAATTCAGAATAAGTTAATTCTTCTTTTAGAGTGCTATTTGAGTAATTCTCAAGCACCATAAAAAGCACTGATCCAGCAATCAACCAAAAAAGTATATTTCTCCCAAAGTTTTTCATGTTTCCTTTATTTAGGGACTAATCCTAACAAATAAACCTCGGCAGAAGAAGTTTTTGAAGCAGGAGGTTTTTCCAGCACAACCTTTTCGAAATTTTCTTTAAAAAGCTTTTTTAATTTCTTTAAATTCTGGTTACTGAATGTCTTTATCAATAAAGCCCCATTAATATTTAGTATTTTTTTTGATAGATCCAAACAGAATAAGTTCAATTCTAAATTAGCTTCATCATCTACAAGTTTGATGCCTGAAAGATTGACTGACATATCACTTAAAATTAAATCAGGCTTTTTGGGTAAATCATTCAATAATTTTGCAAATTCATCTGAGAAAAGGTCAATTTTATAAAAGTCTACAGCATCAACATTTTGCATAGACAGAAGGTCAATGGCTAAGCATTTTGCATGTGATTTCTTCTTACTACTTATAACCTGTGACCAGCCACCTGGAGCTGACCCTAGTTCTAGGATCAAATCAGCTTGTTCAATTAATTTATGAGTCTGGTTTATTTGTATTAGTTTGTATGAGGCTCTGGAACGGTAGCCTTCATTCTTGGCTTTTTTTGCCCAAGTATCTTGTATATCTTTCAAACTAACTTTATTTCAGTTATTTCGTATTCTTTGATACCGCCAGGCGTCTCAACTTCAACAAATTCACCTAATTCCTTTTTAATCAAAGATCTTGCCATTGGGGTAGTGAATGAGATTGTGCTGTTTTCTATATTAGCCTCAGCATCACCAACAATTTGGTACGTCTTGAGCTCTTCTGTATCAAGGTCTTTGATAGTAACAGTTGAGCCAAAGATTACCCTGTCTTCTACACCCATAGTTTTATACTCAACTACCTGGGAAACAGAGAGAA
>QCMX01000030.1 GCA_003213455.1 SAR86 cluster bacterium AG-422-P06
TTAAAGAACTTTCTTGATAAGCTAAGACTTCACCACTATTGCTTTTTAATAAGGCAGCACCATTCTTGTCTATTCCAATGAATAAAAACTCTTCTTTATTGGCTGGAATCTTAATTCTTTTATCCATATGTGCGCACTTTGCTATCCATTCTTCAGTCCAGTTTTTGTCTGAAAAATTCTCAAGTTGTGCAACTTGATGGGCTAGTTCTTTTGTGAATGTTGATTTTTTTTCTTCATTATTTAACTCTTCATCTAGTTCTCCCCAATGTGCCTCAGTTGGCTTAACTTTTAAATTAAGACCAATTCCAACTATTGTAAGAAACCTATCCTCAAAATTTTCTGATTCAATTAGAATGCCCCCAACTTTCTTGGACTTATATATGAGATCATTTGGCCACTTTAGTTCAACACTTTTACTAAAGATTTTATCTACTGCGATAGTTGCTTTTAACCCAGCCAACAAGCTCAGAGCATTGTGAGGCTTATTACAAAAGAAACCATATGAAAATGAAATGTTTCCTAATGGGCTTTCCCATTTTTTTTGATTCCTACCTCTACCTGCAGTTTGTTTATCTGCTGTAATTAATATAGGTTTTAATTGTTTTTTACATTCATCTCTGCATAGATCATTAGTAGATCCAACACTTTTAAAATGTAAATGATTATAGCTTTCAGGCATTCCTATCTTTTAACTGATAGGGCACATAGATAAGGTACGTTATTAACCAAGCAACCGGTATAAGTGCAACAATATGCATCGGTGCATCAGGCATAAAATTCATAATATTATCACCAGCCGGCTTTTCAAGAATGTACCAATAGTTTGTATCTAGGGCAAAGTTGATTGCATACATTGCAGGCAAGAAGACAAAGCTACTAAAAAGCATAACGCTAAAATAATCTTTCAAATAAGGTCTTTCTTTAGTGAGGATAAGTACTACAGAAACTCCTAATAGAATCAGAGTATGTCCATACATATGGTTTAAATAATCAAATGTAGGGAAGCCTGTAGGTGTATCTGGAGTCAGTACTGACATGCCCGCACCGGCAATACCCCAAAAATAAGCAAATAAGAAAAACATTCTATGTCCTCCCAGAAGATAGATGGAAATACACCAAGTAGAGAAAGCACACATATGTAGTGGCAGTGAGTCCTTCACCATTTCGCCGAAGAATGTTACTTTAAAAAATGGGTCAATAATTTCGTGCGATAACATTAAGAAAGCAAGAAAATACTTCACATTTCTGATTGTTCTTTCACTACTCCCAATAAAAATACGAGGTAGAAAAATTACTAGGGCAATACAAAATGCCGCAAAAAGAATATGCGAAGGTGCTAAGAGACTAAAAGGTTCAGGTTGCATTATTTTTAATTAAATCTGCCGCTTTTTCTGCAATCATAATAGCAGGTGCATTTGTGTTACCACCTATCAGAGTTGGCATGATAGAAGCATCTATCACACGAAGTCCTGAGACACCTTTTACTCTTAGATTGCTGTCTACAACAGCCATATCATCATTACCCATTTTACATGTTCCAACAGGATGGTAAATAGTATCTGATCTTGTTCTTATTGCAGTCTCAATAGCTTTATCGTCATTAATATTTATAGGATTTCTTATGTTATTAAATTGTTTTAGTGGCTCAGTATTCATTATTTCCATCATCTTTTTATAGCCCTTTATCATTACTTTCATATCATCCTCGTGAGACAAGTAATTTGGATCAATGATTGGGTCATCATCTGTATCCTTTGATGCAATCTTTACTGTACCTAATGATTTTGGTCTTAAAAGACAGACATGACAGCTAAAACCATTACCCCAGATATCTGCTCTTCCATGATCCTCAACCATTCCAACAGTAAAATGTAATTGTAAGTCCGGAACTTCTAAACTCTCATCACTTTTAATGAAGGCTCCGCCTTCAGCCAGATTCGAAGTCCACATACCTTTGCTTGCAAGAACATACTTCAACAATTCTATTGGCGCCCTAAGGAAAAATTTTAACGATCTAGTTGGCTTTCCAAATAATTCCCAACTGTCTACTCTGTGCGAGGTAATGTAATCAATGTGATCTTGAAGGTTTTCACCAACTCCCTTTAGATTTACAAGGCATT
>QCMX01000031.1 GCA_003213455.1 SAR86 cluster bacterium AG-422-P06
GAACAAGTTCTAAACACTTATGACCAGGCTATATTGCTTATTAGAAAGGGTAGGCTTAATGAGGCACTCAGCGCACTTAATACTTATGTACAAGTTAATAATGATTCTGAAAATACGCCTCTAGCATATTTTTGGATGGGAGAGATAAATTTGACTAATGGTAATCTTGCTGTTGCAACTCAAAACTATAATACGCTTGTAGGTTTGTATCCGACCCATTGGAAAGTACCATTAGCAAAATTTAAACTTGGCACTATATATTTAGAACAAGGCAATGATGTTAGAGCAATAGCTCAACTTGAAAATGTAATAAAAGAATTTCCTGAAAGTTCAGCGGCAAAAGCTTCCGCTGAGACATTAAGTAGTCTAGAATAGCGCTGTGAAATTGTTGGGTCGTTAGCTCAGCTGGTAGAGCACCGGGCTTTTAACCCGTTGGTCATAGGTTCAAATCCTATACGACCCACCACTTAAAGAACACTCACAAAGATGTTACAATTTCATGTTGCTTGCTTATACCAACTTAGACAAGCCATTGATTTAAAAAAAAACGGTTATATAGAAAGAAGATGCGATTAAAAAGTTCAATCAACTTAGCTGTCTCAGTTATTTCTACAGCTGTTTTAGTTGCATGTGGTGGTGGAGGCGGAAGTGTAACGCCAAATCCTGTACCAACACCAGCACCAACACCAGCACCAACACCAGCACCAACACCAGAACCAACACCAGAACCAACACCAGCACCGCTAACTGCTTCGTTGTTGTCAGTCACGGTAGATGGAACTGGATATGACGTTATACAAATGTCAGGAGTAAGTGCTAGCGCTACGCCAGGCGGAAATGCTACAGCTGATTTAAGAACAATTTATGCTTACACACCTGACGGTATTGATAATGGTACTGGAACTTATCAGGGGTCTGCACACACGAATTGGAGTAACTCTAGCTGACATACCATTACCATCTACACCATCATTGAGCATTGATATAGTGCTTCCTACATGAGTACCATGACTGAAGGAACCTTGTTCAAATTCTACATCATCCGCTAGATTGTCATTATCTTCCATATCCCAACCCCATTCTGTGTCAAATATAGAACCATCGTATGCAGGGTCAACAATATAAGGACTTCCAGAATCTAATACTGCAACATTTACAGGTTTGGTCTCTTGTCCCAAAATATCTAAAGCCTCAGGAATGTTTACAACATCAAAATTCCACCATTGATAGGTGTTATAACCTGGATCTTGTGTGAAAGGTTCTACTTGAATGTATCTATTCCAACTTGGTTCAACAAAAAGGTTAGGGGCTCTATCACTTAGGACTGATATAGCCTTCATATAACGCCCTTTTTCATAGACCTCTGGCAAATTGTCTTTCAATGTTGATTGATAATTTTCATCATTACCTAATCCAGCTACTGCGGAGAGCTCATTGAGAGTCATGTCTACTAAACCGCCCTCAACATTTCCCATTTCTTGTGTTAATTCATTCTCTGTTTGATTTAAATTAAAGCCGCTAAATGCAGGTCTTTTAGCAACCAATATCTTATCTAAATCGAAATCTGCATTTGCTCTTGCTGATGCATCTTTTTGTTGAGCAGTACTTGCAAATTGAGGTGTTTGGGTCAGAACATATGAAGAAGGCACAGAGTTATCTACTCTGTAATGGTCAATAATGACATAATAGATCTCTCCTTCTCCTGCTGGTATATAAGCATTTTCAACTTTAGCGTAAGTCCCGCCGACATTGTCAGTATTTTCTTGAGAGTCAACAACAAACATATCCAAATCGACATTGTCAGTAGTGTTATTAGGATTACCATCATGGTTAACCATTGTTAGTTCTAGGTTAATTTGGCTGGCACCTGCTATAACTTGATACAAGTCAACATCATCATCATTTCCTACCCACCCAAGCAGAGTTGCGTCTGTTTCAAGAAACTGAGCTCTATTAGTGAAGTTGTTTGATATGTTTTCAATGTCAGGGCTATTTACATCA